>JAFDCZ010000005.1 GCA_019312665.1 Deltaproteobacteria bacterium
CCCTTGCATTTCTCCATCTCGAAATCGCCGGGTGTCGCAGAAACGTAGACGCGGGTATGCGCCCGCTCCTCCCACTCCTCGAAGCGCAGCGGCCGGTTGTCCAAGGCCGAAGGCAGCCGCCAGCCGAACTCGACCAGGGTCTCCTTGCGCGCCCGATCGCCCCGGGACATCCCGCCGATCTGGGGCACCGAGACGTGGCTCTCGTCCAGGAAGACCATCCCGTTGTCCGGAAAGTAGTCGTAGAGGGTGTACGGCGTCTCGCCTTCCTGGCGGCCGTCGAGCCAGCGCGAGTAGTTCTCGACCCCGTGGCAAAAGCCCATCTCCACCAGGCTTTCCAGGTCGTACAACGTGCGCTGTTCGAGCCGCTGGGCTTCGAGCAGCTTGCCTTCTTTGTGGAAGAGGTCGAGCCGTTCCGCCAGTTCTTCCTTGATGCCTTCGCAAGCCTGCTTGATGCGCTGCTCGGTGGCCACGTAGTGGCTGGCGGGATAGATCATCGCCCGCTTCGGCCGCGCGAGGACCTTTCCGCGCAGCGGATCGATCTCGGCGATGCTCTCCACTTCCTCGCCGAAGAACTCGATCCGCAAGGCCCGCTCGCTCTCGTACTGGGGGATCACCTCGACCACATCGCCTCGCACGCGGAAGGTGCCCCGTTGAAAATCGTGATCGTTGCGGTCGTAGAGCATGTCGACCAGATGGCGCAGGAAGGCGTCGCGATCGATGACGGTGCCGACCTCTACGAACGCGTGCATCGCTCCATACGCCTCCGGCGAGCCCAGCCCATAGATGCAGGAGACACTGGCCACCACCAGCACATCCTTCCGGGTCAGCAGCGAGTGGGTCGCCGAGTGGCGCAGCTTGTCGATCTCATCGTTGATCGACGAATCCTTTTCGATGTAGGTATCCGTCGAGGGGATGTAGGCCTCTGGCTGATAGTAGTCGTAGTAGGAAACGAAATACTCGACGGCATTCGACGGGAAGAGCCCCTTGAACTCCGCGTAGAGCTGGGCAGCGAGCGTCTTGTTGGGTGCCATCACCAGCGTCGGCCGGTTCAACGCTTCGACCACGCAGGCCATCGTGAAGGATTTGCCGCTGCCGGTCACGCCGAGCAACGTCTGGTGGGTCTCGCCCCGCTGAATGCCTTCGACCAGCTCGGCGATCGCCCGAGGCTGATCACCCGCCGGCTCGAACTCGCTCTCGAGCTTGAAGGGCTGGCTCATGGCTCGCTGCGTCTCCAGATCGGCCCGTCCGGTGTATCCTCGATCGTCACACCTTCGGCCGCCAACTCGTCGCGGATGCGATCGGCTTCCGCCCACTCCTTCGCCTGGCGAGCCGCCTGGCGCGCGGCGACCAGCCGGTCGATGCGCGGGTCCTTCTCTTGAATCGCCTGGGGAAGCGCCGCGGTCAAGAGGTCGAGGCCCAGCCAAGCGTCGCATTCCGTCAGCAGAGCACGCCGGGTGGCGGGTGAGAGGCTTTCGTCACGAACGATCTGCGTGGCGGCGGCCAGGGCCCGCGGTGCGTTCAAATCGTCGTTCATCGCGGCTCGGAACTCGGCCCCGTGGCTGGCCACGGCCTGTTCGTCCACGCCACCGTCTTCCGACAATGCCTGGGCCTGGGCGACGAGCCTTCGGTAGCCGCGATCCGCGGCCGCCATCGCGTCATCGGTGAAGGTCTGCTGCTTCCGGTAGTGCGCCTGGAGGAAAAAGTATCGGAACGAAAGCGGCAGCAAGCCCGAATCGACCAGATCCTGCAGGATGTACACATTGCCGAGAGACTTCGACATCTTCTCGCCCTGGAAATCGATGAACTCCTCGTGCATCCACACGTTGACCCAGCGGTCGATACCGAGTGCGGTCTCACTCTGGGCGATCTCGTTCGAGTGGTGCACGGGCAGGTGGTCGATGCCGCCCGTATGAATATCGAAGGTCTCCCCCAGGTACTTCGTGCTCATGGCCGAGCACTCGATATGCCAGCCGGGAAAGCCGACTCCCCAGGGAGAATCCCACTCCTGTTGCCTCTGCACACCTTTCTCCGCGAACTTCCAGAGCGCAAAATCCGCCGACTGACGCTTCTCCGTCACCTCCTCGATCCGGTTCGCGCCTTCTTGTTGGGCGAGGTCCAGCCGAGCAAGGTCCGCATAGCGAGGAAATTTCGCGATATCGAAGTAGATCCCGTCCGAGATCCGGTAGGTCGCACCCTTCGCCTCGAGCTGGCGAATCATCTCGATCTGCTCCGGAATATGATCCGTCGCCTTGCACAACACATCTGGATCGGGGATTCCCAGCCGGCGCCGATCCACGAGCCATTGCTCCGTGTACTCGGCAGCGATTTCCTCGGCGCGGCGCCCGCTCTGGGCGGCCGCCTTCTCCATCTTGTCCTCGCCCGCATCCGCGTCATCGGTGAGATGACCCACATCGGTCACGTTGATGACATGGGTGACCTTCAAGCCCTGCGCTTTCAACGCGCGAACGAGCAGGTCTGCGAACAGATACGGGCGCATGTTGCCGATGTGCTGGGCGGAATAGACCGTCGGCCCGCACGAATACACCCCGGCATGGCCGGGCTTGATCGGAACGAAGCGTTCTTTCTTGCGCGTGCGCGAGTTGAAGAGAAATAGCCCCTCGGTCATTCGTCGCTCGTCTCCAACAGCACGACCGCCTGCGCGGCGATTCCTTCCCCACGGCCGATCGCTCCGAGCTCATCGGTGCTGGTGATCTTGACGTTCACCTGCGCCTCGGGCACCCCCAGCACCTCGGCCAGGTTCTTGCGCATGGCGGCCTGGTACGGCGCCAGCCGGGGAGCCTGGGCGACGACCGTCGCATCACAGTTGCCGAGCCGGAAACCGGCTTCCCGCGCCAGGGCCATGACCCGCAACAGGAGTTCCTTCGAGGCGATCCCGCGCAGACTCTCGTCCGACGAAGGAAAGTGGCGGCCGAGATCGCCTTCGCCGAGAGCGCCGAGCACCGCATCGGTCACCGCGTGCAGCAAGGCATCTCCATCCGAGTGGCCGGCGAGCCCGCGATCCGACGGAATGTCCACACCACCGAGCACCAGCTTGCGACCCTCCGCCAGAGCGTGGACGTCGAAGCCCTGCCCCACGCGAACACTCATGAAGGCTCCCCCTGAAGCACGGCCTCGGCCCAGGCCAAATCCGCAGCCGTCGTGATCTTTCGATTGATCGGATCGCCCTCGACCACCCGAACCTCCACGCCGAGCCGCGCGACCAGCGCAGCATCATCCGTACCGTGCACAGCGTCCGCTCGCGCTTTGGCCAACGCCTCCCGCAGCCAATCCACCCGGAAGACCTGAGGCGTGAGCGCGGCCCGGAGCCCTGCCCGCGCCGGAGTCTCCCGGAGTCTGTCTCCGTCGATCTGGTGGATCGTATCGGTCACGGGGGTTGCGAGCAGCGCGGCACCGCACTCGAGGGCCACGCGCACCACCCGGCGGACATCCTCGGCGGGCACCAACGGGCGAGCGGCATCGTGGACGACCACATGGCTCACCTCGCCTGAAAGCGCTTCGAGCCCTGCCGCCACGGAATCCTGGCGCTCGGCTCCGCCCGCGACAGCGGGCCGCAGGCCACGAACCGGGCCCAGTTCAGCCACGGCCGCCTCGAAGCGAGCCAGCCAGGCCTCGGGAACGACGGGAACCAGTTGATCGATCTCCTCGGCTTCCGCCATCCTCAGCAGCGAGCGAACGAGGAGGGTACGCCCTGCCACCGGAAGGAACGCCTTCGGCGGCAGGTCGTTCTCCGCGCCGCCGGTAGATGCCAGGCTGCGGCGCAGGCGCTCGCCTCGACCGGCGGCCAGCACGAGAGCGGCCACGCTCATGCCGGGCAGGATAGCGGACCCTACGTGCCTTCCCCCCCGGGGTTGCTAACGTTCGCCGGCGCGCTTTTCGACCGATGTGTCGAAGCCGTAGCCCGGGACCCGATCCGAGGCGCGGCGCTTGGAGGGGAACTCTCGATGGCTCGCCACCTGCTTGCGGCCCTGCTCAGCTTTGGACTCGCCCTGCCTGCCTTTGCGGAAGATCCGCCGGATACGGCCGCGCCAGAAACCACCCCGGTACCGGGTGGGCTTCAGCCCGATCTCCGTGGCGAGCTAGCCCTCTCGTTGCACGACGCGATCGCCATGGGCATCGAGAACAATCTCGACGTGGAAATCGTGCGGCACGATCCGCTGATCGCGCAGCAGGAGCACCGCATCGCCCGCGGCGCTCACGACCCGAACCTCTACGGCACGTTCGACTACGAAAGCCGGGAGACACCAATCGCCAGTGCATTGCAAGCCGGTGGGCGGCTCGTCGAACGCGAGACCACCGGCAGCGCGGGGCTGGTCGGCCTGATCCCCAAGCTCGGCTGGACCTACGACCTGGCCTTCACGGGCCGACGGATCACGACGACGTCTTCGATCTCGGAGCTCTCGCCCGAATACAACTCGGGTATCACGGGATCGATCACCATGCCCATCCTGAAGGGCTTCCTCTGGGGTCAGGCCTGGACACAGGTGAAGATCAGCGGGCTTGGCAGCGAGATCGCCCAGGAGCAATTCCGCCAGCAGCTGATGGACGTCGTGCGCGGCATCGCGGATGCCTACTGGGACCTGGCCGCCCAGAAGGAGAACCGGGCCGTCGCCAACAAGAGTCTGGAGACGTCCCGGGCATTGCTCGGACAGACAAACGCCCAATACGAAGTAGGTGTCGTCTCGCGGGTCGAGGTCACGGAATCCGAGGCCGGCGTCGCCGACCGGGAGTTCCGTCAGATCGGCGCCGACAACCGTTACCTCACCGCCCAGGACACCTTGATCGATGCGGTGCTCGGCCCGTATCTGACCCCCAGTTCCAGCTTGAAGGTCATCCCCACGGACAAGCCGGAGGAGTACACGACCTTCGAACTCGACCGCGAGGAAAGCGCCCGCAAGGCCTTCGAGAAGCGGCCAGAACTCGAAATCGCTCGCAGGCAGGTGGAGCAGACCCAGATCAGCCTGAAGTTCGCCCGGAACCAGAGGCTTCCGCAGCTCGACCTGGTCGGAGCCTACGGGTATCGCGGACTGGCGGGCGCGACGAACCCTGCCGAGCCGATCTTCGGCGGGGTCAGCCAGATCCAGCCTGTCACCGAGCCCGCGGCGATCAATGGCGTCCCTGGCACCTTGACCACCTTCCAGCAGGTCCCCGTGCTCGACTCGCAGGGCAAGCGGATCCGCCAGCCGGTCAACGTCGGCCGCACGTTCTCTAGCACGGACGACGACTTCTTCTCTGCCGATGGCGCCAAGGCGTGGACCGGCGGAGCGCGGTTCAGCATTCCGCTCGGCAATCGCGCCGGCCGAGGTGGGGTAGACAGGGCCCACCTCGAACTGCGCAAGGCGCGCACCTTCCTACGGCGTCTCGAACAGCAGATCATCATCGACGTGCGGAAATCCGTACGCGATCTACGCTCGGCCCAGTTGGGCATCGAGGCCGCCGAGCGGCGCCGTGTGGCGGCGCAAGAGCAGCACCGGGCCGAGCAGATCCGGCTCGAGCACGGGGAATCGACTCCCTTCGATGTCCTGCAACGAGAAGAAGATCTGGTCGAGGCGCAAAGCCAGAAGATCGGAGCACTGCAGATCTACCACAGTTCCGTCGCCAGCCTGGACCGCGCGCAGGGAACGATTCTCGAAGATCGCGGCGTGATCATCGAAGAGGCACGACCGCTGCGTTAAGATCGGCCTTCGCCGTCACCGGAGGTACCCGTGAGCCTGTTCGGAAAGAGTCAACACGACTCCACGACCGAAACGGAAGCTCCCGCAACCACGTCCGGGGTCTTGGCGGAAACACCGGCCGAGAGGCCGGTGCCGAGCACATCCGGACGGGAACGAGAGCACATCCAAGGAGGGGCCAGCGTGGCCAACATCGGCAAGTCCATCACCATCAAGGGAGATCTCACCGGAAACGAGGATCTCCAGATCGACGGCACGGTAGAAGGCCGCATCGATCTTCCGAACAACCAGCTCACGATCGGCGCCGACGGCGAGGTCAAGGCAGAGGTAACCGCCAAGGCCGTCACCGTGATCGGGCATGTGACGGGCAACTTGACCGCCACCGACAAGATCGAGGTCGAAGGCGCCGGGATCGTCGACGGTGACGTCCGTGCGCCCCGACTGATCATCCAGGAAGGCGCCGTGCTGAATGGTGCGGTGGAGATGGGCCACAAGGCCTCCGGTGCAGCGGCGGCCTCGGCTTCGCCTCCGAAGCCTGTCGCCAGCAGCTCCGCCGGGGCAAGCGCAGAAGGTTGATCCCGGCAGTGAAGGTACGGGGAACCCCCTCCTTCACTGCCTCTTCTGGCGGCCCTCGAGAACTTCGAGGACATCCCACTCGGCGCCTAGTGACGCTTGGGCCTCCTCGCGAGCTTCGTCTTCGTTCGCGGCGACCAATGTCAACGTCTTCGTCCGAGAGCCGGCGCATTGGCGTACCCGGACCTTGAAGCTTCGGGGCTGTCGGTCGGCCCCCGATCGCTCGTGGGTCTCGGATAGACCGGCGCGCGCTCGTGCGAAATCTACCGATGCTTCGGAATCTGCGGCCACGGAGCCGGAAGCGTTTGCCTCGCGGGGTTTCTCGTCGGGTATCAGATCCAGGAAATCCGCTGCGGGATTCTCGACGATGCAGCCGTAGGCAAAGCTCTCGCCCCGGCGGTACCGCACCCTGCGTTGATTCCAGATGAGCGCCTTCACGACGATCGGCTGGCCCATCCCGGGGAACTCGATCTCCGCGGCGCTACCGATCTCCAGATCGGCTGGGCAGACCATCGCGAGCCCGCCTTCGGAAACATCCACGATCATGCCCTGATGCTCGCCGGCCTCCTGCCGGATCGAACATTGGGCCCTGCGCTGGATGCGCCGGCTGATCCTCCGCTCCATCTGCTCCCTATCGGCGATCCGGATGGAGAGAGTGAAGGGGGCTGCTTATCCGATCGGCCTAGATTTCACCCACGGAAGCGACGCAGGAAGGCCTCAGCAGCCGCAGCACCGACCTCGAGCCCGGCCCTTGCCCGGGCGAGGTGCGATGTCCGATCGATGCGGTCCATCCGCGGACCCCGAATGGCGTTCAATCCCGGAGCAGTTCGGACAGCAGCACCGGTCGGCCCTCGTCGATCGAGCGATGGGCCGCGGCACCGACCGCCACGGACAGCAGACCATCCTCGAGGGTGACTTCGGGCGCGCCGCTGTGCACGATCGCGTCTCGGAAGTGCATGTGCTCCAGGTAGGACGAGCCGTCGTGGAAGCCCTGGTAGGCAATGCGGTCGTCCTGCACCTCGAACGACTCCACACCACCGAAAAAATGTTCGCCGCGTCGCCCCACCCGCACGATGTTGCCCGGTACGAACGCCTCGATCTTGCCTTTGGAGCCGAGCACGCTGAGTTCCTCGGAGTACTGCGTCGCCTCCGCGAACATGCACAGATCCAGCATGCCCCGGGATCCGTCGGCGAAATCAACGATCACGAAGGCGTTGTCCAGGATATCAGCGGCCTGCCCGTCGTAGACCTCGTCGAGATGGTTCACGTCCTGGCCGCCCGACGCCATCACCCGCACCGGCGGGCTCCGCATGATCCGGTTCATGAGGTCGAAGAAGTGGCAGCATTTCTCGATGAGGGTGCCGCCCGTGTTGCGCGAGAAGCGGTTCCAGTCGCCCACCTTCTGGAGGAACGGGAATCGGTGTTCACGGATGGCGATCATGCGCGGTGCACCGACCGCATCACCGTCGACCTCCTCGATCAGCCTGGCGATGGGCGGCATGTAGCGATACTCGAGTCCGACCCAGGTGATCGCCTCGCGGCCAGCGGCGAGGGTCAGCACCCTGTAGCAATCGTCGACGGTGGTGCACAGCGGCTTCTCGACGAGGACATGGACGTCAGTGCGCAACACGTCGTCGAGCACGTCGACATGAGTCATGTTCGGCGACGCGACGACCACGGCATCGCATTCGTCTGCGGCGAGCAGGTCCCGATGGTTGGCGTAGACCGATGCCCCGGGCACGAGATCGGAGGCGGAACCGCGGCTGCCTTCGTCGGGATCAGACAATGCAGTGATGATCACGCCTTCTACATGGAGAAGGTTGTGAATGTGTTCGACACCCATCATGCCGGTGCCGATGATCCCGTAGCGCAGTTCGGACATGACGGTCACCTGGCGTCGAAGACTCCGAGGGGAGTTGTCACATGGATGGCTGTCGGACGGGGGGCGGCCCCGTGCTTTGCCGCGTCCGGAATGCGGCTCCGTCTCGTCGGGCCCCGACTAGAGGGCTGCCTTCGCAGATTTTCCTCGGCCCTTCTTCTTGCCCTTCGGCTTCTGCTTCTTCGCCTCCTGGGCAGGGGCCCTACCGCCGGCTCCGCCGGCCAGGCGGGTTTCGAGCCACAGGAGGGTCGGGCTGGCAATATAGATCGAGGAGTAGGTGCCGATCAAGACGCCGATGGCCATGGCCAGAGCGAAGGGCCGCACCACATCGCCCCCGAGGACGAGCAAGCAGAGCACCGCCGCCAGGGTGGTGATCGAAGTCAACAAGGTCCTCGAGAGGGTCTGGTTCACGCTCAGGTTCAGCAGTTCCTTCAGGTCGTGCTTCGTGCGGAGCTCCATGTTCTCGCGCACCCGGTCGTAGACGATGATCGTATCGTTCAGGCTGTAGCCCATGATCGCCAGCAGGGCCGCGAGCACCCGCAAGTCGAACTCGAGCCCGAACAACACCCAGATGGAGCACGTGATCAGCACGTCGTGAAGGAGAGCCACCACTGCGCCGGGTGCGAAGCGAGCCGAGAAACGGAACGCGATGTAGATGAGAATCAGGACGCAGGCGATCCCCATCGCGCGCAGCCCGTCTTCCCGCAGCTCCGCCCCGACCTTGGGGCCCACAAACTCGACACGCTGGCGATCATGCGGGCCGATTTCACCGGTGAGTGCCTCGTCGAGGGCAATGATCCGGTCGTTGGTCGCGGCCAGGGTGCCTTCCTGCGATTCCTCTTCGTGGTCGATGCGCCGTTCGCCCGGGAACTTGATCAGGAACTCGTTCTCTTCGGGCTTGCCGTAGCGAATGACACTTGCACCCTCGATCTCGAGCCCCGAGACCACCCGGCGAATCAAACCCTCGTCAGCGGTCACTCCCTCGTGAAAGCGGATCTGCACTTCGGTGCCGCCGGCGAAATCAATTCCCAACTGGACGCCGCGCGTCGCCACGCCGATCAATCCGGCGGCGAGGAGCGCAAGCGAAAGCGCCACACAGATGCGCCACTTCGAGAGGAAATCAATACGGGTGCCGGGCTTGATGATCTCGACGGGCACAGCGGACTCCTAGATCGAAAGCTCGGACACGCTCTTCTGGCCGGGATGGACCTCGTAGAGCAGCCGAGTGAGTACGAGCGCTGCGAACACGCTGGTGAGAATCCCTACGGAGAGGGTCACGGCGAAGCCCTTGATCGGGCCGGTGCCATAGCTGTAGAGGATGATCGCCGTACCGAGGGTGGTGATGTTCGCATCCAGGATCGTCCAGCGCGCTTTCTGGAAGCCCGCGCCAATCGCGGCACGGGGCGTGCGGCCAGCCCTCACTTCTTCGCGAATCCGCTCGAAGATGATCACGTTGGCATCGACGGCCATCCCGACCGTGAGCACCAGGCCCGCGATACCCGGCACGGTGAGCGTGCCTTGGAAGATCGACATCAAACCACCGATCATCACCAGATTCGCGAACAGTGCGATGCTCGCGTAGCCGCCGGAGAGCCGGTAGTAGCCGAGCATGAACACCAGGATCACCCGGCCCGATCGTGCGCTCCTCCTCGATGCGCAGCGGAATCGGCAGCGCGCCCGCCCGCAGGATGATCGCCAGATCCGTTGCCTCCTGAGAGGTGAAGCGACCCGTGATCTGGCCGTTGCGCGAGATCCGCGACTGGATGGTCGGAGCGCTGAAGACACCGCCGTCCAGAATGATGGCCAGGGGCTTCTGCAGGTTGGCTTCCGTCAATTCGCCGAAGATCCGTCCGCCCTCGGCATCCCAGGTGAAGCTGACCAGCCACTCATTGCGGCGGTTGTCGAACCCGACCCGCGCGTCGGTCAGCCGCTCGCCGGTGATATCCGCATTCCCGGGGATCAGATAGGCATTCAGGATCCGGTCCGATTCGCGATCCCTCTCGAAGGCGATGACCATCCCGTCGGGCAGCCCGGACTCATATTTCGCCCGCAGCAGATCCTCCGTAGGCGCCGCGTCCTGCACGATCTTGAATTCGAGGAAACCGGTGGTGCCGAGAATATCCGGAACCCGGTCCATGCCCGGGATCTGGATGAGGATCCGATCCTTGCCTTGCTTGGTGATCACGGATTCGGGGATGCCCGTCTGCGGATCGTCGATGCGTCGCCGCAACACCTCGAGAGCCTGCCCCATCGCCTCGTTGCGCACGCGGTCCGTGGTTTCGCTGGTGAGCGTGAGCACGAATTCGGTCTCGTCCGGACGCGCGATCTCGACCACGTTCCACTCGGCCAGGAGTTCTTGGATCTTCGCCGCATCCGCCGGTCCCGAGGGCTGGATGTGCATTTCCCGGTCGGTGACGAATAGCTTGACGCCCGTGATCGAGGCATCTTCGATGTCTCGTTCCAGGCCGTCCTTGAGGGAGCTGAGCTCCCGGTCGAGCGCCACCTCGAGATCCGGGGAGAGCACCATGTGGATGCCACCGCGCAGATCGAGCCCGAGACGAACACCCTCATCGGGCAGCCACCAAGCGGCCTCGCGCAGGTCTTTGTCGAAGAATCCACCGATTCCCTGCCAGCCGAGCAGCAACACCAGTGCCACGACGGCCCCGAGACGCCAGCGCAGGCTCATTCCGAGGCCCCCTTCTTCTCGATCTTCCGCTCGATGCGGTTGCGATCGATCTTCACCTTCACCTGGCCCTTCTGGGTGCCTACATCGAGCGTCAAGACGTCCTCGGAGCTGCCCACGACTTCGCCGTGAAGGCCGCCTGTCGTGACCACCCGGTCGCCCTTCTGAACGGCGTTGAGCATCTCGTCATGGTCTTTCTGCTTCTTCTGCTGCGGGCGGATCAACAGGAAGTAGAAGATCAGGAAGATCATGGCCATCGGGAAGAGGAACTCGAGTGCGCTCCCCCCGCTCGGGGCCTGAAGGAGGATCCAGCTTCCGTCGGCCATGGCCTAGGAGTCTCCCCGGATCGCGTCGGCCTTGTTCGTGGCCTCCCACGGGAAGCCCTCCCGGCCGAAGTGGCCGTGATACGACGTCTGCCGGTAGATGGGCGCCCTGAGACCCAGGGCATCGATGATGCCGGCCGGGGTCAGATCGAAATGCTTGCGGACCAGCCGCTCTAGCTCGACCCGATCGGCCGTGCTCGTGCCGAACGTATCGACCCGCACCGAGACGGGCTCCGCCACGCCGATGGCGTAAGCCAGCTGCACCTCGCAACGGGTCGCCACACCGGCCGCCACCAGGTTCTTCGCTACCCAGCGAGCCGCGTAGGCACCGCTGCGATCGACCTTGCTCGGATCCTTGCCGGAGAAGGCGCCACCGCCGTGGCGGCCCATGCCCCCGTAGGTATCGACGATGATCTTGCGGCCCGTCAGCCCGGCGTCGCCCATCGGGCCCCCGACCACGAAGCGGCCGGTCGGATTGACGTGGAACACGGTGTCGTCATCGAGAAGCTCGGCCGGCAGGGCCGGCCGGATCACCTGCTCGGCGATGTCCTTCTTGATCTGCTCGTGGCTCACATCCGGCGAATGCTGAGTGGAGAGCACGACCGCCGAGATACGCACGGGAACGTGCTCTTCGTATTCAATGGACACCTGGCTCTTCGCATCGGGCCGCAGGTAGTCGAGCTCTCCAGTCTCCAGCTTCTCGCGCTGTGCCTCGATCAGCTGGTGGGAAAAGCGGATCGGCGCGGGCATCAGCTCCGGCGTCTCGGTGCAGGCGAAGCCGAACATCATGCCCTGGTCGCCGGCGCCCTGCTCCTTGTGAAGGCCCTCGCCCTCGCTCACACCCTGGGAGATATCCGGCGATTGCCTGCCCAGCGCGATCTGGACGGCACAGGTCGCCGCGTCGAAGCCCATATCGGAGCTCGTGTAGCCAATGTCGTGGACGACGCTGCGGATCAGCGGCGCCAACTCCACCTGGGCGTTGGTCGTGACCTCACCGGCAATCATCACCAGGCCAGTGGTCGTGAGCGTCTCGCAGGCGACCCGGGAGTTCGGGTCCTGGGCGAGCATCGCATCGAGGATCGCGTCTGAAACCTGATCACAAAGCTTGTCCGGGTGACCCATCGAAACGGATTCGGACGTAAAAACGGAACGGGCAGCCATCAATGGACTCCTTGAAGAGCGGCGCCAGGAGGGGGCAGGCGGGCCGCAGCGGCAGGGTGGCGGGCGCGGATCGTAGGAGAAGGCGCTCGGGAGGGCAATGAAAACGCGGGGATAGGAGAACGGGAGGCTCTGGCTGCCAAGCTGGCAGAGCGGGGCTCAGGCGGGGAGCTCCGGGCGTTCGATGAGGGTGCCAAGGGCCTCGATGGCGGCCGCGGCGTCCGGCCCCTCGGCTCGGAGCTGCAGCGACGTGCCCTGGGAGGCGGCCAGGGAAAGGAGCGAGAGGACGCTGCGGCTGCTCACCCACTCGCCGCCCCGGGAGACCTCGACCTCGGCATCGAAGCGTCCGGCCAAGTTGGCGAATTCTCCGGCGGGACGAGCATGCAGGCCGAGTTCACTGGCCACGACGAACGCCTTCTCGACCGTCTCGCTCATCCTCCGGCCGGCTCCTTGGAGCCTGTCCGATCGGGCAGGAGCTCACTCGCCACCTTGATGTCGCGCTGTCCGTAGTCCCGGATCTTGCGAGCCAGCTCCTCGAGGGCCGGCGGATCGTTCCAGGTGGCAAGCTTGATCAGCATCGGGAGATTGACACCGGTCACCACTTCGACGCGGTGCTCGTCGAGAAAGGAGAGACTGATGTTCGATGGCGTTCCCCCGAACATATCCGTCAGGATGAGCACGCCCTCGCCCCGATCGACCATTTCCAGACGCTCCGCGATGGCAGCGCGCATCTCGTCCACCGTCTGCTTGGGTTCGATTCCCACCGCTTGGAACGGCGGCGCCTCGGGCACGATCAGCCGCAGCGCCTGCAGCATCTCCTCGCCCAGGCGGTAGTGGGACACGATCATCACGCCGGTCTTCAATTCTTTGTCTCCGTCATGAGAAGCGGCCAGCTTCATGTGCTCTTGCTGACATCCCGATGGGTCACGTTCACTTCGCGGCCCAGCTCATCGAGCCAACCACGCAGGGTCTCGACGATCGCCACCGAACGGTGGCGGCCGCCCGTGCAGCCAATGCCCACCGTAAGATAGGCCTTTCCCTCATCGTCGTAGCAGGGGAGCAGGAACTCGAGCAGCTGGTGCAGGTGGCTCAAGAGTGCGCTGGTTCGCGCATCCTTCAGGACGAACGCGGCGACCGGCTCGTCGAGGCCCGTACCGGGCCGCAAGTCGGCCTCGAAATGGGGATTCGGAAGGAATCGCACATCGAAAAGCAGTTCCGCGGCCGTGGGGACCCCATAACGAAAACCGAAGGAAGTCAGGTTCACGATGGTCTGGCGGGTGTGCCCTGCAACGGCACCTACGATCGTCTCCCGCAGCTCGTGAACATTCAGCTGACTGGTATCGACGGTGACGTCCGCAAGCCTGGAAACATCGGCCAGCAACTCCCGCTCGGTCTCGATGCCGACCGTGACGGAGCCGTCCTGGGCCATCGGATGCACGCGCCGCGTCTCCCGATAACGATTCACCAGCACGTCGTTGGCGCATTCGAGAAAGATGACTGTGACTGCCGCCCCAGACCGTCGCAGGTCTTCCACCACCGCCGGAATGGCGCTCAAGAATGCGCTCTCCCGGGCATCGATGGCCAGCGCAACCTTCGTGATCGGAGGTGTCGAGCCAGCACACAGATCGAGGAACTGGGGCGTGAGGGGAGCCGGCAGGTTGTCCACGCAATAGAACGAGAGGTCCTCGAGCGCAGCCATCGCCGTGCTCTTGCCGCTTCCCGAGAGCCCGCTGACGAAGATGATTCGCTGGTCGGCGGCGTTCACGAGGTTCCCGCCCGAAAGCGCTCGTCGAAGCGCTCGGCGGCGCTCCCACGCAGGCCCCGTTGCAGATGATCGCGCACCGCAACCTCCACCAGCGTGGCCATGTTGCCAGAAGGTCGCACGGGCAGGATCACCGCAGGGAGTTCCCGACCCGCAATGCTCTCGCGAGGACGATCGTGGCCAATGCGCTCGTAGGCCTCGCCTTCCTGCCACTGTTCCATGCGACAGATCAACTCGATTCGCGCGTGATCCATGACGGCCGTCTCGCCAAACAACTCAGGCACGTAGAGCAGACCGATTCCGCGAATCTCCATATGATGCCGGATCAGCTCCGGAGACCGACCCGTCAAGAAGCCGTCGCGACACGTTTCGATCTCCACGACGTCATCCGCGACCAGCCGGTGGCCCCGCTGGACCAACTCGAGCGCCGTCTCGCTCTTGCCGACCCCACTGGGGCCCCGGATCAGGACACCCACGCCGAGTACCTGAACCAGCGCAGCATGGATCCGCGCCGGCACCTTCGCCGAGCCAGCGCTTTCGCCGCTCAGAACTTCCCGTCCTCTTCCTCGATCGCCCGGAGGACATCCTCCGTGCTCGAGGCCTCCTCGAGCGCCTTGCGAAACGAGGCGTCCCGGAAGAATCGTGAGATGCGGGCCAGGGCCTTCAGATGCTGGCCCCCCGAGTGCTCAGGCACGACCAGAAGGAAGAACAAATGGGTCTTCTGGCCGTCGATCGATTGGAAGTCCACCCCGGCCTTGCTGCGGGCGAAGGAGGCCACCAGCCGGGAAAGGCCAGGAAGCTTGCCGTGAGGAATGGCCACCCCATCACCGATGCCGGTGCTCTGGAGAGCCTCCCTCTCGATCAGAACCTTGTGCAGGCGTTCCTCATCGAGCACGGGCTCCGCCGCGGCGAGCCGTTTGGCAAGCTCGAGGAGGACCGCGTCCTTCTCTTGCGATTCGATGTCCAGGATCACGGCGTCCTTGACGAGGATGTCCATGATCTTCATGGGAGTCTCCCGGGCGGCGGCGCCGAGGCTAGCCGACTTCGCGTCTACGCGTCGAGGATAGGATGTTCATGGATTCCCGGTATTTCGTCACCGTTCGCCGGGCAATATCGATATTGGCAGTCTTGAGCATCTCCGCGATCCGCTGATCCGAGAGCGGCCTCCGACCATCCTCGTTGGTGATGATCTTCTTGATCTTCGCCTTGACGCTCTCGCTGGCAATCGCCTCGCCCTGGACCCGGTTGATGCTCGAATTGAAGAAATACTTCAACTCGAAGATGCCCTGGGGCGTATGGGTGTACTTGTTCGTAGTCACCCTGCTGACCGTGGATTCGTGCATGCCGATGTCATCGGCGACGTCCCGCAGATTCAGCGGCTTCAAGTAGGCGACGCCACGCTCGAAGAACTCCCGCTGGTGCCGGATGATGCTCTCCATGACCCGGTAGATCGTGCGTTGGCGCTGATGGATCGATTTGATCAACCACATCGCGGCGCGGACCTTTTCCTGAACGTAGGTGCGCGTCTCTTTCTCGACCGAGCGATCCTTGGCAAGCACATCGCGGTAGAGGCTGTTGATCTTGAGCTTGGGCAACCCGTCCTCGTTCAACACGATGTGGAACTCGTCGGCCACCTTGTAAACGTAGATGTCCGGCGTGATGTAGATCGGTTCATCGCCACCGTAGGCGCGGCCGGGCCGGGGCTCGAGCTTGGCGACCACCTTGGCCGCGACGGCCGCCTCCTCGATGCTGATCAGCATCTCTCGGGCGATGCGGCGGAAATCGCGTTTCTGCAATGAGTCGAGGTGCTGATCGATCAGCGTACGAACGATCGGATCCTTGATGCAGAGTGGGCCGAGTTGGTTCAGCAGGCACTCGCGTAGATCCCGCGCAGCGACCCCCGGCGGGTCGAGACGCTGGACTCGTTCAAGGGTCTGCTCGACCTCTTTCTCGTCGATCCCGGACTGACGCGCGATCTCCTCGATGCTCGAACGCAGATAACCCCGGTCATCCAGATTCCCGAGAATCCAGCCCGCAGCAGCCTTCTCCGCGTCGCTGAAGGTCGAGAGACCAATCTGCCACTCCAGGTGGTCCTGCAGGGTTTCGCGCTTGGTCAGTGTGGCTTCGAAGCCCGGACGTTCGTCGTCGTCGCGGATGACACCCGTGCCCATGCCCGTCTGTGGATAGGCATCGATGTAGTTCTGCCAGTCGATGTCCGCGATCTTGTCCGCATCGGACGCTTCGCGGGGATCACTCGCTTCGCCGGAAGCCTGGGCCAGCGCGTTGTCCGGCCCCTCTTCTTCGCGGCCAACTTCCTTCGGCAGTTCCTCGTCGACCTCGAGCACTTCGAGAACCGGATTTTCCTGCAGTTCCTGTTGGACCGTCTGCTCGAGCTCGAGCCGAGAGAGCTGAAGCAGCTTGATGGCCTGCTGCAGCTGGGGGGTCATCACCAGCTGCTGGGACATCTTCAGCTGGAGCTTGAGCTCGATTCCCATGGTTTCAGCGGTTCCTCTGGCGCCTAACGGAGCTGGAAGTTTTCGCCCAGGTAGATCTCGCGAATCTCCGGGTCGTTTGCGATCTCATCGGGCGTTCCGTCTCGGATGATCCGACCGTCCTTGATGATGTAGGCGCGATCACAGATCTCGAGCGTCTCCCGGACCTTGTGTTCGGTAATCACGATGCCAATGCCTCGCATCTTGAGCTGCTCGATGATCTTCTGGATGTCGATCACGGCGATCGGGTCGATCCCCGTGAACGGCTCGTCCAGCAACAGGAATTTTGGATCCAGAACCAGGGCTCGAGCAATCTCCACCCGCCGCCGCTCACCACCAGAAAGCGAGTCCGCCCGCTGTCCAGCCTTATCGGCAATCCCGAGCTCGGACAGCAGTTGTTCCAGGCGTTCCCGGCGTCGGGCCGAATCTGATTCGACGGTTTCCAGGATCGCGTTGACGTTGTCGGCGACCGAAAGCTTCCGGAAGATCGAGGGCTCTTGGGGTAGATATACCACGCCCAGACGTGCCCTCTGGAACATGGGCAGGTCTGTGACGTCCTGCTCACCAAGCGTCACGCGACCCGCTGTCGGCCGGATGCCGCCCACGATCATGTTGAAGGTCGTCGTCTTGCCTGCGCCGTTGGGGCCGAGAAGCCCGACGATCTCGCCCGGACCGACATCCAGATCGAGCCCGTCCACCACATTCCGATCGCCGTAGCGCTTGGTGATCCCATGGGTCTTGATCCGCATCTCGGTCACTGGCCGCCCCCGGCGACCTGCCCACCGCTGCAGCCAGGTTCGTCGGGTCGAATCTGCACGTCTGCAGCGCCCTCGACGTGCATCACTTCGGTGTCGAGATGGAAGGTGATCTTCTCGCCCCGCACCCGGTCGCAACCCTGCTCCAACTCGGCGAGGTTGCCGGTGCATTCCACCCGCTGGTCGGAGCGGAAGAAGATGGCCTTCTTGCAATGCGCGATGCGATCCGTCTGCTCGAGGCGTACGTGACCTGTCGCAACCATGCGATCCGGCGAACTGCTTCCGGGCGGGTAGAACGCCACCATCTTGTTGGAGATGACGACCAGATCGTCCTGTACCGCACGAACATTCCCGCGGAAGACGAACTTGCGGCGATCACCGTCGCTCAGCGATTCGAGTTGATCGGCCTTGATCGAGATCGGGCTCTTGTCCGAGTAGCGTCCACCACTACCAGTGCTCGCAGACGCCGCCGGTGCGACCGCGCCCGGCGGGCGGCTCGCGACCTGGGGCGGCGCGGAAGCGCCCTCCCCGACCCGCTCCACGACCTGGTCGGCAAGAGCCTCGATGGCGCGACCGAGATCCTCGACGCGGGTGACTTCTTCGACGAGCGGGCCTCCGAGCGGGTTGCCCTCGGCATCGTAGAGCCGCGCATCCACCGAGAGAGAACGACCAAGGCGCGTCGTCTTCCCGATCACGACGGCCCCAACGCCGGCACCTTTCGCCCAACTCGCGACATCCTGGGGTGTCGCTTCGGAAACCGGCGCCACGCCCATCTCGGACGGCCCGACGACCTTGTCGACACCACGGGTTCCGAGCCGCTGCGCCAATCGTGTCGCCACGTCAGGCACGACCTGGCCCCGCGCTGCGACCCGCTCGAACGCTGCGACGCCAATCGCAACCTCGGCCGTCGCCGGCGTCGCCAATCCGAGCGCCAACAGCACGCCTAACCATCGCATCGTCCTGTATCGCTGCATCGTACCCCCGTCCTTCATTGCGCTACCACCGATGCTCCGCCCGTAAGCTTGAAGCGGTTCTCTCGGACCCAATACTGGAACCCACCTCCCCGGTAGGTTCCTGCCCTGTCTCGGATCGAAACCGGTACGTCCGTGACGACCAATCCCTTCTCATGGTTGTAGCGAAGCCGGGTCGTACGAAAGCGCCGGCCGTCGCCGGTCGTGCCTCGCACATCACCCTCAGCGACGAAGTCTCCGCTACCCAGATACACGGTTCCCGTATCGCAGGTCATGTCGAGGCCCCCGCGCCCCCGGGGCCCGGCCACGAAGGATGCCAGGATGACGTGGACGCCCTCGAGAAGCGCCAGGTCTTCCGCCGGCTTGATGTTCGCCCGCTCTGCATCGAGCACCAGCTCGTTGAACGCGCCGTGGCTCGAGACGTAGGTCATGCCCTCGAGATCGAGGGCGCGCTTGTTCTCATCGCCGGCCGCGATCCCAGCCAGCAGCAGAAGCAGGCCCGTGGCGGCGGTAACCCGAAGCGATGCCGAAACCAGCCCGCGAAGCCGTTGCCCGCGCCTCATCCCCCACATCTTGGCACTCATATTGCAGATACTACCCGCGCTACGGCTGGCAGCAAGCAGCACAGATGAGGGCGGCGTGAAGGAATCAGGCGGCCGGTGAGCCAGCCTGGCTCAGTCCTCTTCGTGGCCCACCAAGGTGGCGATCGGCTCGAAAGAGCCGAGCCAATGAGCGGGCTTCAGGATCAGGGTATCCAGGATCACACCGACCGGGTGCAACACATAGGCAATGATTCGAAGCGGATGGCCCGAGCGGGTCGAATCGTGATCGTGGGCCAATGCCGGAGCGCCAGCCGCAACCAGCGCTAGCGCCACGACGACCGAGCAAAGAAGCGAGCGGAAGGTACGGCGCTGACGCGGCATGGGTTTCGTTCTCCTGCGGTCGATTCCGGATCAAACGGAGTGGAACCGTGTAGGACACCCTACCATGATTCCAACCGAGTGCCGGACGGCCCCCCCAGGCCTCCGACCGGCATTCTTTCGGCATGCCGAACGGCCCTGCCATCCCCAAGGGGACGGAGGACTCATGAAGATCACCCGCATCAACCACGCCGCCATCAACTGCCAGGGAAAGTGGGAGGAGACCCGTGTCTTCTACACGCAGCTTCTCGGTATCGGGACCAGCCCGCGGCCCGAGTTCATCGAGAAGGCCATCGGCGGCTGTTGGCTGCAACTCCCGAACGGCCAGGTCCACGTCATCGACGCGTCCTACGACGGAAGCCCGGGCGCACCGGTCGGCCCACACGTTTCGTACTACGTCGACAATCTGGCCGGCGCCGAAAGCGAGTTGACCTCAAACGGTGTCACCTTCACCGCAGCCATGGGCGAGGGTGCCGACCGCATCCTGTGGTTCACCGATCCGGCTGGAAACACGGTCGAGCTTCAGCAAGACCCCGAGGCCTAGCCCTCAGAGCCGGAAATGCAGCTCCGCGAAGACCGGCCGATGGTCCGACCCGACGCCCACGCCCACATTCCGCCGGGTTGCGATCCAGTCCGGGCTGATCAGGATGTGGTCGAGGGGCAGCCCTAGCGGGCCGAGCAGAGCGGGCCAGGTCGCCTGCTGGCCGTAGCCCGCACGAGAATCCCGCAAGCCGGAAGAACGCAGCAAGCGAACGAAGGCCTGAGACCACGGTGTGGCGTTCAGATCGCCGAGCAGCACGAAGGGCCCTGGGGCTTCGTTGCGGATGCGGGACAACTCCGCCAACTGCCGGTCGCGAAGACTCGAAACGCCGCCCGTCAGCGGCGGATGGGGATGAGCCACCAGCAGCCGAACGGGGTTCCCGTCAACCCGTACTGTTGCGAGGAGTGCGGGATGATGCGGGTCGCCGCCTAGCAAACGCACTTCGCTGCTCTCGAAGGGGAGGCGACTGTAGAGCGCGATCCCGAAATGGTGCTCCCGGGAAGCCACCAGGCGGTGCGGGTGGCCCTGGAGCGCCGCGTCGAGATCGGCGGCCCAGCGGGCGTTCACCTCCGCGAAGCCCAACACGTCGGGATCCCGCCCGGCGACCAACGCATCGGGCAGAAAGCCGTTTCGATTGGTGAGCGACAAGTTGGCCATCGCCACACGCAGGCTGGATGCACCGGCGACGGCCTCCGCACCTGCTGGAATTCGCAGCGTCATGGCGTTTGCCCAGACCACGACCGTGGCCAGGAGCATCGACAGCACGGCACCGCGGGCTGCCGCGATGCAAGCCAGCCCGAGCGCGGCCAGGCCAAGCTGGAGAGGGAAATGACTCAGTAGATCGAGGGGCCAGGACGTCCCGCCTACCCGTCCGAGCACGGTGGCTCCGGCAAGGCCCAAGGCGGCGGCTCCCAGCGCCCACGTGAAACGCCGTACTCGTCGAATGGGCTGCCCCGGAATCGCACTCACCTTGCGCGGCGTGGCAAGCGGATCTCTTCCACCAGGGCGCGGACACTCTCCGGGGGCGGTTCCGTAAAGCGGCTCACGGTCAATGCCACGGCAAAGTTCAGCAACATTCCCACGCTCCCGATGCCTTCAGGGCTGATGCCCCACCACCAGGCCTCGGGCCCCGCCGTCGGATCGATGTACTTGAACCAGATGATGTAGGTGCCCGTGAAACCGATCCCCGAAAGCATCCCGGCGATCGCACCCCATTTCGTCGTGCTTGTCGTGAAGATTCCCAACACCAGCGCCGGGAAGAAGCTCGAGGCTGCCAGGCCGAACGCGAAGGCCACGACCTGGGCGACGAAGCCCGGTGGGTAGATCCCAAAAAGGCCGGCGATGATGACTGCCACGCCCGCCGTACTGCGGGCGAGCCGGAGTTCCTTCGCCTCACTCATCGTAGGCCAGAGCCAGCTCTTGCCGATGTCATGTGAGATCGCCGAGGAGATCACGAGGAGCAGCCCGGCGGCCGTCGAGAGTGCAGCGGCCAGGCCACCCGCCGCGACCAACGCCACGATCCAAGCCGGCAGGCGTGCGATCTCCGGGTTGGCAAGCACCATGATGTCGCGATCGACACGCAGCTCGTTCGTCTCCGGGTCTCCGCTGTAACGGATGCGCCCGTCGCCATCCTTGTCCTCGAATCCGATCAGGCCGGTGGTTTCCCAGCTGGTGAACCACTCGGGGACGTCTTCGTAGGCCACACCGTTCAGATCTTCGATCAGGTTGACGCGGGCAAAGGCCGAGATGGCCGGTGCCGTGGTGTAGAGGAGCGAGATGAAGATCAACGCCCAGAGCGCACTCCAACGGGCGGCGCGGGCGCTCGGCACGGTATAGAAGCGGACCAGGACGTGGGGCAGGCCAGCGGTGCCGACCATCAAGGCGCCGGTGATGGCGAAGACATCGACCATGCTCTTCTTGCCTGGCACCCATGCGCCGGTGTATTCCGGCAAGCCGAGATCCCGATGCAAGGCGTCGAGCGTTTCGAGCAGGAAGCGTCCCGCGTTGGCGCCCTCGGACACGGTGCCGCCGAAGCCGAGCTGCGGAATCGGGTTGCCCGTGATCTTCCACGAAATCGCAGCCGCCGGGATCAGGTACGCGACGATCAACACGCAGTACTGGGCCACCTGGGTGTAGGTGATCCCGCGCATGCCGCCGAGCGTGGCGTAGACGAGCACGATGCCCATGCCCCAGAGCACGCCGGTGTTCACGTCCACCTCGAGGAAACGCGAGAACACGACACCGACGCCGCGCATCTGGCCAGCGATGTAGGTGAAGGAGATGAAGATCGTGCACAACGCACCGACGAACCGGGCCAGCTGCGAGTGGTAGCGATCCCCCAGGAACTCGGACGTGGTGAACTTGCCGTACTTGCGCAGGTAAGGTGCCAGCAGCAACGCCAGAAGCACATAACCACCGGTCCAGCCCATCAGGTAGATGGTGCCCGTGTAGCCCATGAACGAGACCAGGCCGGCCATCGAGATGAACGAGGCCGCGCTCATCCAATCGGCGCCGGTCGCCATCCCGTTGGCCAGGGCAGGCACCCCGCGCCCGGCCACATAGAAGCCCTCGGTGGAGCGCACACGGCTCCAGACAGCGATGCCGACGTAGAGCGAGAAAGTCAGCCCGACGAACAGATAGGTCCAGCCCTGGACGTCCATGCCTTTTCTTCTTTTTCTTCGCTCGCCTACGGCTCGCTGCGCGGCGAGCCAGGCCCGTCTTGCGGGTTTTCGGCGACACCGTATCGCCGATCGAGCCGATCCATGGCAAATGCGTAGATCGCAATCAGCACGACGAAGGCGTAGATCGAACCCTGCTGCGCGAACCAGAAGCCCAACGGAAAGCCGCCGAGCATGAACTGGTTGAGGGGTTCGACCAGGAGGATGCCGAGGCCGTAGGAGACGAAGAACCAGACGACCAACAGGACCGCCATCAGGCGCAGGTTGGCGCGCCAGTAGCCCTTCGGATCGGCGGCCATCAGTGGACTGTCTCTCCCAGGGTCTTGGCGCCGATCAACGCGCGCACGGCGTCCGCAATGCCGTCGACCGAGAGATGGAACATCGGGAAGAGCTTCGAGATGATGTTCGTCGTATGGGTCTGATCCCAGACGTCCTGAGGGTCGGGGTTCAGCCACACCGCCCGCTCGAAATGATCGTTGATGCGATGCAGCCAATCCATCCCGCTGGTCTCAGCCGTTCGCCGCGGGTCGATGTTGCCGAACTCTTCCATCAGCTCCGCAGGATGCATGGCCGCGTCGCCGACGATCATCACCTTCCAGCGCGGGTCCAGCTTGCGCAGCACATCACCCGTAGGCACGGCGTCCCGGCGCAGCAGGGCGGCGGTCGTGCCGAGCAGCTCGTAGGGGCAATTGTGGAAGTAGTAGGCCTTGAACTCGCGGAGCCCGCGCTCTTCGTGAAGGGCGGTCAACAGGCGGCTCACCGGCTCGTAGTAGGGGTCCATCGTCCCGCCCACATCCATGAGCAGGAGCAGGCGTACGTTGTTGCGCTTCTCCGGCTCGAACACGAATTCGATCTCGCCCGCGTTCTTGCAGGTCTCATCGATCGTGCTCTCCAGGTCGAGCTCAGTCGCTGGGCCGACCCGGGTGAGTTGCCGGAGCCTGCGCAGGGCCATCTGGATCTGACGGATGTCCAGAGAGGCATCGGTGCGGTAGTCCCTGAAACGACGTTCCTGGGCCACTTTCATCGCAGAGCGGTTGCGGCTCTCGCCGCCGACGCGGATGCCCGTCGGGTGCTCGCCGCCGTGGCCGAAGGGAGAGCGGCCGCCCGTCCCGACCCACTTGCCACCGCCATCGTGGCGCTCGGTCTGCTCGGCCAGACGCTCGAGGAATTGCTGCATCAGCTCGTCGCCGGTCAGCATTTCGAGCATCTGCTTCTGCTCTTCCGTCAGCTCCTGGAAGTTCTTGGGATCCTTCAGCCAATCCAGCACTTCGTCCTCGATCTGGAGCTCCCCTTCCACGCCCTCGAAGACATGCAGGAAGACCCGGTCGAAGGCATCGAAGTAGGTTTCGCTCTTGACGAGAAGAGAGCGGGAGAGGTTGTAGAAGCGGCGCAAGTTCGAGCCGTGAAGGCCCTTCTTCATGGCCTCCATCAGCATCATCCACTCTTGCATCCCGACCGGGACGCCCTCTTCGCGAAGCTCATAGAAGAAATCGAGGAACACGCCGGCTCCTAGTTGTTGTAGCGCGGCCCGAGGTCGCTCCAGCTCTCCGGATAGCTTCCACCGCGATCGCTGTAGAGCTGCAGGGCCTCGGTATCCTGTTCGTTCTTGAGCAAGGAACCCAGGAACGGAATCTGCGTCTCGATCTGATCCCGGGAAATGCCCGAACGCAGGAGCACGGAGATCCAGTCGATCAGCTCGGAGGTCGACGGCTTCTTGCGCAGCTCGCTCTGCTCGCGCAGCCAGTAGAAGCGCAGCAGGACCTGATCGAGTAGCTGTGTATCCAGGTGCGGGTGGTGCACGTCCACGATTTGTCGCATCAGCATGGGATCCGGGAACTCGATGAAATGGAACACGCAACGACGCAGGAACGCGTCGGGCAGTTCCTTCTCGTTATTCGAGGTGATGAGCACGATCGGCCGCTGCTTCGCGACCACCTCGTCGCCGGTCTCCATCACGGTGAAGCGCATCTCGTCCAGCTCGCGGAGGATGTCGTTCGGAAACTCGAGATCCGCCTTGTCGACTTCGTCGATCAGCAAGACGTGGCGATCTTCGGTGGCAAACACCCGCCCGAGGGGCCCGTGCTTGATGTAGGTGCGGATGTCGGCCACGTCGCCCTCGCCGAAGCGGGCGTCGTTGAGGCGTTGAACCGTGTCGTAGACGTAGAGACCCGCCTGGGCCTTGGTCGTGGACTTGATGTGCCATTGCTCCATGGGGAGGCCCAGGCCCTCGGCCACATGGCGCGCCAGCAGGGTCTTGCCGGTGCCCGGCTCGCCCTTGATCAGCAGGGGCCGCTCGAGCGCAATGGAAGCATTCACCGCCTCCATCAGCGCCGGCGAGGCGATATAGCCCTCGGTTCCGGTGAAGCGGAGGAAATCGTCGTTCACGTCATTCATGGCGCGGGAGGGTACCGTGCTTCGGGCCGGCGTCACGTGGAAGCTGAATGGGCGGATTCAGCCTTTTCGGGCCACAGGGGCTCGGGAATCTCGAAGCCGATGGGCGTATCCCAGTGATTTCGCGCCGCGACCTCGTGCACCGGATTGCGCGGGGCCACGCCCCAGCGGCCGGTCGGATAGCCCATCGTGACGCAGCTGTTGAATCGCCAGCCCGCATCCTTGGGCACACCCAGGATCTCGAGCACCGGCTTGATCTGGAACATGAAGGCACTCGTCAGGGCGGAGCCCACGCCTTCGGCCCGGGCCGCCAGCATGGCGCTCCAGACACCAGGGAAGATCGAGCCACCGCTCCTGTCGAATTGGGAGAAGGCGAAGAGCAGGAGCGGATAGCCCTCGAAGTGGTCCGCCAACCATTGGGCGGAACGTTGGACCTTCAAGAAATCCTTGCTCTCGTCGGCCTCCGGGTCGGCTGCGGCCGCCTCGGCGCGGGGCTTGTAGATCGTTTCCCAGAGGCTGCCCAGACACTCGCGATAGATCGGGCCGAGTTGCGCCTTCACGGCCGGATCATCCACGAGCAGGAAGCGCCACATCTGCGCGTTGCCGCCGCTGGGTGCGCGAATCGCCGCGTCGAGGATCCGCTCCTGAACGTCCAGGGGGATCGGATCTGATTTCACCCGGCGCATGGCGCGGGTGGTGTAGAGAGCTTCGTGGAGGTCCATGTCGATTCCTTCGCCTCGAGCGTTGCCTAGTCGTCGTAGCGCACTTCACAGCCTGAGCCGACCGGGCGACCCTGGCAGGTGAGGATCCACCCCTCCCTCACCTCGGCCTCATTGAAGACATCGTTGACGTCCATGCGCACTTCACCGGCCACGCGCTTCGCCGCGCAGGAGCCGCAGTAGCCCTCTTCACAGGCGGACGGAGCGTCGAGGCCCGCATCCTTGACGGCCCGCAGGATCGACTGGCCCGGCGCCCAGGGCACCCGATGGGTCTTCCCGTTGAGGTGGACGACGATCACCTGCCGCGTCGCGCTCCCGGTGCCCGTCTGCGCGACGAGCTGGCCCTCGTTCGATGCCTCACCCTGCTCCGACGATTCAAAACGCTCGACGAAGATCCGATCCGAATCGACCCCCTCCTGGCGAAGCGCGCGTTCGACGATCTCCATGAAAGGACCCGGCCCGCAGAGGTAGCAATGAGCCCCTGGCAGCCCGCGAACATGGTCGGTGACCTGCGCTGCACCGAGAAACCCTTGTTCATCGTCCAGGTGATGCAGCAACTCGAAGCGATCGGCATGCGTTCGGGCCAGCCCTGCGAGTTCCTCTTCGAAGATGATCCCCGCGCGGCTGCGATTGGCGTACACCAGACGGATCCGACGGCGACTCGTTGCGAGTGCGCTCTTCACCAGGGAAATCACGGGAGTGATGCCGCTACCGCCCCCGAACAACAACAGGGGCTCGGCCGCCTCGCGAAGCACGAACCGACCGGTCGGCGGAAGGACCTCCAGGCTGTCCCCCACTCGAAGACGATCGTGAAACCAGTTGGAGATGCGGCCCTCCTCCACCCGTTTGACGGTCACCTTCCAGATCTTCTCAGTGTCCGGGCAACTCGTCAGCGAGTAACAGCGAATCAGGTTTCCGCCTTCCCACGCGACGCGGAACGTCAGGAACTGGCCCGCTCGATAGGCGAAGCCTTCGGCCAGATCCTGCGGCACATCGAGAACGAAGGAGCGGGCGTCAGGCGTTTCGTCGATGACCCGCGCGAGCGTCAGCTTGTGGTACGACACGGGCGAGGGATGTAGGTGACGAAGGCGGCCCTTTCAACGGCACCCTGTGAAGCAGTTCACAGCAGATTCGGTCCCCGCGGGCGATGTTGTGGTTGGCTGGGGGTGTTCCTTAGCCGCGCCGGCCGGAAGGCCTGTGGTGAGCCAGCGGCCCCTGGACCCGCGAGCCCGCCGGCCGGTAGTTCGGTCATCTGGGCCCCGTGCGCATGGGGCTCGTTCGGCCGATCTGCGCGAAGCGCAGTGCCGAGCGACACCTCCCACTTGCACCCGGGAAGTGCCGCTCGGCAGCTTCCGGATACGTCGGCTCACTGAGGTCGACCGGCCTGGCCGCGATCCGCCCGCTACCGTGCAGGCCGTGGATACAAGAGTCGCGTTCTGGACCGGAGCCCTGATCAACATGGCCCTCGTCGTCGGATTCGCGGTGTACGGAGTGCGCCAGATCCGGCGCGGCCAGGTGGATTCTCACCGACGCTCCATGCGGGCCGCGAGCAGCCTGATCGTCGTGTTCCTCGTTTCCTACGTGCTCAAACGCCTGTGGATCGGCCCGGAAGATCTCGATCTGTGGGGCCGGGCAGCCCTGATCAACCTATGGGTTCACGAGACCATGGTGGCGGGCATGCTGATTGCCGGGGGCATGGCGCTCGTTCGGGGCCGGCGCCTGGCCCGCACACGCCGGGTGACGGGCAGCCCCGACGATCCCAAGGCGGAACCCTCGGCGCTTCAGGGCCACAGACGCGTCGGCCGGATCGCCGTCATCTGCTCGATACTCGGCTGGCTGACCGCCTGCGGAATCCTGGCCCAAATCTTCGGTGTGTTTTCCTAGCGCTTGAGCCGCTTGGGTTTCCTGTTCCACTTCGAGGTCTGGTTTCCGGCGGTTTGAAAACTCATGGATTGCTCCGACTCCTCGGCCTGCATGGCGAACTCCGTGGGCGTTTTCTCTTGCAGGGCCTGGTGAGGACGACTCTCATTGGAATCGACTCGCCAGGGTTTCTCGACTGAACACATCGACGATTGGCTGGAGGACTATCGGCGACACTTCCACGGGCGCCTCTACCGCGGCACGACGGATGCTGTCATCCGTTGGGCCGTCGACCGATTCGCCTGCAACTGACCCTGCGAGCCCGAGCGGTAAACGACCTCCCCTTCGAGGATCGTCATCTGCACGCGCGTTTCGCTGATGTCCTCAGGCAGGGTCTCGAACAGGTCACGATCGAGCACCACCAGGTCCGCCGCCTTTCCCACTTCGATCGAACCCGTCTCTGCCTCGCGATGATTCTGGTAGGCGGCTCCACGCGTATAGGCGACGAGCAGCATTTTCAGCGTCAACGCCTCGCCGGGCACGAGGGACTCGCTGCTCCCGTTTTCAGGGCTCTTCCGAGTCATCCCGACTTCGATGGCCAGGAAGGGATTCATCGGCGTGAAGGGATAGTCGCTTCCTGCGCTCAGCCTGACGCCGAGATCCGCCAGCGAGCGGAACGGATACATCCATGCTTTGCGCTCATTGCCGATGGACGGGAAGAACGAAGCGGTCCACTCGTTCGGAAAGGCCCAATACGGGGAGATGTTCGCGATCACGTCGAGCTCTGCGAATCGCTCCAGATCGGCTGGGCGAGGATAGACGAGATGAGTGATGGCATGACGTCGGGCTTCACCGGGGTTTGCACGGCGCGCCGCCTCGATGGCATCGAGGGCTAGAGTCGTCGCCCTGTCACCTAGCGTGTGGAGCTGGATCGAGAAGCCTCGCCGATCGATCTCGACGACCGATCGATTCAGATCCTGAGCAGGGATATACACCGGCGAACTCGGCGAACCGTCGGCGTAGGCAGACGATGCCGCCGATCGGACCGACGTCCCCCCATCGACGAAGATCTTCACGACCTCCGCGTCCAGCCGATCCGTGGAGAAATCGGAGCGCAGGGCTTCGATCTCATCGAGCTGGGAGAGATCGCGCCGAGGATCGAAGAGCACGGCCATCGACACGCGGGCATCGAGAAGGCCCAGCAATTCCAGGATCCGGTAGCCGGTGGCGACGCTCGGATCATCGAGACGCGCGTCCATCAGCGAGGTGTAGCCGTAGCTATTCATTCGCCGGATCGTGTCGCGGAGGCCCTTCAACGCGGCGAGCATCCCTGGCCTGGGCATGACCTTGATGACCATCTCGGTCGCCGTGTCCCGCAGGATACCGAGGGGTTCCTGGCTCTGCGGGTCACGCAGGATTTCTCCGCCGGCCGGGGTCGGCGTATCCCTCGTGATGCCGACAGACCGCATGGCGGGCGAGTTCAACCAGAACGTATGCATGTCCTTGGCAATCAGGACGGCCGGCCGATCCGGCACGATGCGATCCAGATCCGCCAGGCTCGGCGCGATCTCGGGCAGGTAGATCGACGATCGCCAGCCGAATCCCAGCACCCAATCGTCCTCGCGGCTCCCCGCACATTCCTGGACTGCTTCGAGGACCTCATCGTTGGAGCGTGCGTCATCGAGGCGACAGAGCGGTTCGAGCGCAACGCCCAACGGCGGATGGGTGTGGCTGTCCTGGAGACCGGGGAGGAGCATCTTGCCGGCCAGGTCGACGATCTCCGTGCCCTTTCGGATCAGAGCCCGGGCTTCCGCAGCGGCACCCACGAAGACGATCTGGCCGTCCGCGATGGCAACGGCTTCGGGCTGGCTTCCCGCGAGATCTGCCGTGAAGATCCGTCCTCCCAGAAAGACCATGTCCGCGCCGCCGGAGCCGGAAACACATCCGCCGAGAAGGAAGCCGCACAACAGGAGCGGAAGCAAGCGATGAGTTTCCATGAAAGACTCCTTGCGGTCCAGAACGCTAACCGACCCGCTCGGTGATGGGCACATACCCGGGTTGGCTACGAACACGCTCCAGCCAAGCTCGCACCGCCGGATAGCTCGCCAGCTCGAAGCCACCCTCTTCTGCCACGTGGGTATACGCGTAGAGCGCGATGTCGGCGATCGAATAGCATTCTCCAACGAAGAACGGCCTCTGGCCAAGATGGCGTTCCATCACGCCCAGGCCGGCTTCGCCACCGGAACGTTTCGCCGCGATCTCCTCTTCCGAGTGTGCTGCAAGCGTTCCGGCGTGATGCCAGAAGCGCAGGACCGCGACGAACGGCTCATGGCTGTACTGCTCGAACGCCATCCACTGAAGGACCTGGGCTCGCCCCAGACGATCCTCGGGAAGAAACCGGGTCCCCTCGGCCAGGTACCACTGGATGGCATTCGATTCGGCCAGGGTCGTGCCGTCCGGCAACTCGAGCAACGGAATGCGGCCGTTCGGGTTCTTCGCGAGGAATTCCCGAGTGCGCGTCTCTCCCTTCAAGATGTCCAACTCAACGCGCTCGAACGGGATACCGAGCTGGGTGAGCAGCAAGCGAACCTTGTAGCCGTTTCCCGACTCCAGATAGTCGTAGAGCTGAAGCATCCCTACTCAGCAGGAGCCGCCGAAGGGGGCAGGAGCCGCAGCACCGTGGGACGCGTGGTTCGGAACCTGCTCATCAGCCGTTGCATCCAGCCGTACTTCTCCTTGAAGGCCTCCTCCACCCGGTCGTAGACCTCGGCGTCTTCCTCCTCCTCCGCCTGGACATCGAGTTCGACCTCACCGGCGCGGATCTTCACCTCGGAACCCCGACGGATGTTGGCCAGCCAGGTCGAATCATTCGTGCGGATGTAGCCCGCCGCATCGACGACGACGATCCAGATCGGCGTTTCTCGCGTTTCGCCGTCGTCATCCTGGGTCGTGATTTCGATCGTGTCGGTCGCATCGAACGCGGACCAGACGTCGTCCGCCCGGGCCGGGTCGGCGCCAAGCGCGACCGCCAGAACGATCAGCAGCATCGAGAAGCCTAGTTTCACGAAGCATCCTCCTTGGGGCGCTGACGCTAACGCGGGGCAGGCGCGAAAGCACACCCGATTGAATCCATGGCCCCGCCCAAACTGCGGGCTGAACGCCGGGTAAAGCCCCGAGGGCGAGAAGCCGATCTGCCACCCATGCGTTGGATTGCCGCAATCGGCGGAGGGGCGTTCGTCTTGGCGAGCTTGGCGGTCGGAATCCGCCTGCTGCTGCTTGCCGCTCGCACGCGAGGGCTGCCGGAGACGACCCTCGGGTTCGGCCTGGCCCTGATGGGCGGGCTCGCCTACCCGCTGACCAACGTGGCACGCCAGGCCCAGGCCCTCTCGGACGAGACGCGAACCGGAATGATGGTCGCCGCCCATGTTCTGATGGTCATCGGGGTCGGATGCATCGCGATCTTTACGTGGCAGGTGTTTCGCCCGGGGAGCCGCTTCGCGCGCGGCGGAGTAGTTGGGATCCTCGTTGCGCTGGTCGCCTGCTTCATCTGGCAGGGGATTTCGCCGGGCTACCGTGCGGGAGCTCTCGCCAAGGAGGGTCTTGCCATCGTCGGGATCAACGGGCTTGCGGCCGTGGCCATGGGCTGGACCGCCGTCGAGTCTCTTCGCTACGCCGCACTTCTTCGCCGCCGGATCCCGCTTGGGCTCGCCGAGCCCCGGATCGCGCGTCAGGTGACGTTGTGGGGAATGGCTTCGGGCGCGGCAACCTTGATCGCTCTCGTCGCACTCGGCCTGCATGCGGTCGGACTCGACCCGGCGACCTCCACCGCCGGCGCATTGGTCATCGGCCCCTTCGGCCTCGTTGCCGCGATTTGCCTCTCCAAGGCTTTCGGCGGGAGCAGCTCACCACGGACCGCACGAGCAGAAGACGCCAGCTGACTGCGGGTCCAGCCCTTTGGCGCGCCGGGGTTGACCTCCCACCGGCAGCCCCGCTACCGACACAGCCATGAGCGACGCCCCCCTCCACCCTTCCAAGGGCGAGGAGCCGAAGCGTCGCGGCACGGGAACCACCCAACGCGTCTGGCAACTCGCGTGGCCGGCCATCGCCACCAACCTGCTGCACTCCATCGTCGGCATGGTCGACATCAAGGTCGTCGGCTCCCTCGGCGCATCGGCCGTCGCCGCGGTGACCACGGGCCACCGCGTCTTCTTCATCCTGCAGGGGGTGATGATGGCCGTCACGGCGGGCACCACAGCCCTGGTGGCACGATCCTGGGGTGCCGGCGATCGAGGCGAAGCCGAGCGCGTCACCCGGACCTCGCTTTGGATGTGCATGGCCTTCGCCGGAGTCCTGACGCTGCCGGGCTTTTTCTTCGCCGACGAGATGGCCGGGCTCTTCAAGGGCCTGGACCCGGAGACGATGGCCCTCGCGGCCAGCTTCATCCGGACGATCTCGCTCTTCAACGTGGCCTTCGCGATCAACATCGTGCTCGGCACGGCGTTACGTGCGGCGGGCGATACGCGCACGCCCCTGCTCATCGCGATGGCGACGAACCTGGTCAACGTATTCCTGCTCTACGGTCTGGTCTTCGGGCAATTCGGTCTGCCGGAGCTCGGCGTGCGCGGCGCGGCGATGGCCAATGGCATGGCCTTCGCTTTCGGCGCCGTTCTCACGCTAGGCCTATGGCTCGCACGGGTTCTGGTGATCCGCTGGGGCCCGATCGGCGGCGATTTCGACCGCAGCCGCATTCGGCAGATCCTGCACATCGGCTACCCCTCCGGCCTCGAGCAATTCGTCTTCCAGACCGGCCTGATGACTTTCCTGATGATCGTCGCCCGCTACGGAGAAGCGCCCTACGCCGCCTACAGCATCGGCGTGAACATCCTCTCCTTCTCGTTCCTCGTGGGCTTCGGTTTCTCCATCGCGTCCTCGACCCTCGTCGGCCAGAACCTGGGAGCGAACGACCCGGACGCCGCCGAGCGAAGCGGCTGGCGGGCCATGTTCTTGTCGATCGGCGTGATGGTGGTCTTCGGCGCGGTGATCATCGCCGTGGCCGAACCCTTCGCTCGCTTCCTGATCGATGACGACGAGGTGGTCCGCCTCGCCGTCATCTTCATCTGGCTGCTCGGCTCGGTACAAGCGCTGATGGGCATCGAGTTCGCACTCAGCGGTGCCCTGCGCGGCGCCGGCGATACACGCTTCCCCTTGTGGATCGTCTTCGCCGGCTTCTTCCTGGGCCGGATTCCCCTGGCCCTCGTGCTCGCATGGCTGGGCTGGAGCGTCGAGTGGGTCTTCGCAGCTCTCCTCGCGGATTACGTCATCAAGGCCATCGGCCTCGTCCTCCGCTTCCGCAACGGACGCTGGAAGCATGCCTTCTGACTGCTTGCCAATGCCGGGTTCTCCTGTCGGGAGTTCCTATCGCTTCCCTGGCACGTAGGGATCGGGCGTTCCCAGCGGTATTGGCGGTTCCAAGGCCAGACTCTTTCGATGTTCCATGACGAGTTTCATGACTGCCGGCATTACCCAGAAGTTGTCCTCTCCATCACGCCCACCGTACTCGATGATGTCGTACAGCTCTTTCGGATCAGTAAGAAGGTTGTACAAGCGCGGCATCCCCGGGTTTTCGATGACCGAACGCATTGTCGCCTGCGTCTTGAAGTGCAATTTCCAGTTCCGCCATTTGTAGCCTTGAAATGTATCGCCGTTGTAGACGGGAAAACCGTCCCGGACTGATTGGCTGGACTCTCCGGTGAGAAAATCGACCTGATCCAGTCCATCGATCGTTCGATCACTGGGCAACGCTGCGCCCGCCAGACGAGCGAACGTGGGGTACAGGTCGGTGATGTGCATGATCTCGTTGTGTTTGGTGCCCGCTTTGATTTTCCCCGGCCAGCGAATCAGGAAGGGCGTACGAAGAGACCCCTCGAGAGCTGTGAAGTAGGTACCACGCCATGGTCCGGACGTTCCATGATGTGGATAGATCTCTTCCGGACCGTTCTCGCTCATCCAAATGAAAACCGTATTGTCGCGAACCCCGAGTTCATCGACCGCGTCGAGCAGTTGACCGGCACGATGATCCACTTCAGTCAATACGTCGGCCCAGCGTCCGTTGCCGGTGGCACCTGCAAAATCGGGGTGAGGTATCGTCGGCAAGTGAACCTGCGTGTAGGGGACATAGGCAAAGAACGGTTTTTCCTCTTTGACACTGCGCTTCATGAATTGGATCGCGCGGTCCGTGAGTTCTGAGTCAATCTCACTGCGAGCACGGCGGTCGTAGACTTTCACCTCCGTTGGCGGCTTGTCTCTCGTGCTCTTCTGGATATGCGGCACTTCGACGACATCAGGGTCAAATTGAAACCCCTCCGAATAGGTCGACTCATCGGTGGTATTCGCGATGCCGTACCACTCATCGAATCCCTGATCTGTCGGGAAACGACCGTTGACTTCACCGAGATGCCATTTTCCGAACATGCCGGTCGCGTAGCCGTTTTCTGACAACAACTCAGCGATTGTCACCTCCCACTGCGTCATGCCGTAGAGCTGACCCCAGACCACCTTGGTCGTACCCGAACGAATCGCGTGTCGACCCGTCATCAATGCCGAGCGGCTCGGTGTGCATTGCGTTTCGACATTGAAATTGAGGAACTGCATTCCCTCTGCGGCGAGTTGGTCGAGACGCGGTGTTTCGGCACCGCGCAAGATTCCTCCGCCGTAAGCGCCGATCTCGCCCCAGCCAAGGTTGTCCATGACCACCAGCACCACGTTGGGCTTGTCTTGCGCAGACGCAATCGACGACAGCAACACGACGATCAAAAGAGTGAAGGATGCCCTGAATCTGCCCACGAATTGGTTCCCTATTCTGTGTATGAAGACAAATATTCTCGTTGGACTGCTGAAAAACAGTATGCCAAGAATGTGCCGAGGATGGCGATGCATCCCAGACGGGCGACACGAGAGGGGCCCCTCTCCAGCCTCTAGAACCGCACCTGCATCTGCTCAATGCCCACGACGAAATTCGATTCGCGAACCGGAAGGGCGTCCTCGCTGGCGAGTTCGATCTCCGGAAGGCGTGGCAACAGCTCTTCGAACATCACGCGCAGTTCGAGGCGAGCCAGCGCATTCCCCAGACAGAAATGACTGCCGTAGCCGCCAAACGCAACGTGAGGATTCGGATCGCGTTTCACATCGAAGCGGAAGGGATCCTGAAATACGGCCTCGTCGCGATTCGCCGATGTGTAGAGGAGCAGGAGGCGATCGCCCTCTTCGACCTCGAAGTCGTCGATACGAGCGGACCGCGTTGCCGTTCGCATCATGTTCGCGATCGGGGTGACCCAGCGGAGCATCTCTTCCACGGCAAGCGGAATCCCAGTCGGATCGGCGATGAGTGCAGCGCGCTGGCCTGGATGAAGCAGGAGCTGGTGCATTCCACCCGTGATCACATGACGGGTGGTCTCATCCCCTCCGTTCAGGATCAGGAGCGATTCGAAGATCAAGCTCGGATCGTCCAGCTTCTCGCCGTCGATCTCGGCGTGAACGAGCATCCCCATCAGATCATCGGTCTTGCCGGTTCGGCGCCGCTCCGCGACGACGGCCATGCAGTAGTCCTGATACTCGGTGAAGGCCGCCGCCGCTCGCGCCCCGGCTCGGGGATCCGGGTTGCCGCCCGCGCTCATGGTGGCATCCGACCACTCCAGCAACTGGTCGTGGTCCTCCTCCCGTACGCCCAACAGATCGGCGATCACGATCAACGGCAAGCGGGCCGCCACCTCCCGCACGAACTCGCACTCGCCCCGGGGCTGAACGCTGTCGACCAACCCCCGGCAGATCTCGCGAATGCGCGGTTCCATCTCGGCCACCCGCCGCGGCGTGAACCCCGCGTTGACCAGACCGCGCCGAACCATGTGCTCGGGCCGATCCATGTTGATCATCATCGGCATGATCGGCGCGTCGGGGCGGAAGCCCCGGCCGGAGCAGAAGGTCGTCGCATCCTTGGAGACGGCCATGATGTCGGCGTGTCGGGTCACGCCGAGCAGACCATTCGAGTCTCGGAAGACGGGCTCATTCGCCCGCATCCAGGTGCAGGCTTCGTGCATGTTGTGGGCGAAGAAGCGCCTATCTAGGTAGCTCATCTCGGGTCGGGTATCCTCAGCCAAGAGACCATTTCGAGCTGACCTCGTACTTGTGGACGACCATCTCCTTGATCCCGAGCCCGCCCATGGCCGCCTGGAACACGGCCATATGCGGTGCCTTGAAGTGGAGATCGAGCGCCTCCTGGCTCTCCCATTCCTCGAAGATCCGGATTCGACCTTCCTCCACGAGATCCACCGCAAAGCAGTAGGCGTTGCAGCCCTCTTCCTTCAGCGTCTCCCGCACCATTTCCTCTGTGGCCGCGCGAGCGTCCTCGATCTTGGTGGGGTCGAGACTCACATGACCAGCGACGACGAGCATGACGGCCCTCCTTGGGGCGCCGATCCTAACCCGTGCCCGCAGCCGGTGGCCAGCCCTCGAGGAGTCCTAGCTTCTTGCACAATTCCTGGGCGTGGACCGTCTTCCCCTGCCACGCCTCGGCCTCCGGATCGTCGGCAAGCCATGCGATCACGGCCGCGGGCACTTCCGGCGGCGCTCCACCCCATTGCTTCGCGAACTGCTCGGTCAGTCCGCGCTCTTCCATCGTCTCGGTGAGCACGAAACCCGGCTCGACGTTGACGAAACGCACGCCCTGCCCCGCATGCTCCACCGCCAGCACCCCGGCCAGACGCAGGAACGCAGCCTTCGAACTGGCATAGCCGTAGCCCCAGCCGCCCTGCCCGGTCGGCCGTGGCGGGTCCATCATGGCCGCCTGCGAAACCATGTTCACGATGCATCCCCTGCCACGCTCCAGCATCGAGGGCAACACCGCCTGCACCAGTGCCAGCTGGTTCACCACATTGCCGAGAAACAAGCGTTCGAGATCCTCGACGCGAAGATCCAGCACGGTATCCATCGTCCCCGGGCCCTGGTAGATCGCGTTGTTCACCAGCACATCGATTCCGCCCCAGACGGATTCGGCATCCCTCACCGCCGCATGGATCGAATCCCGATCGAGCAGATCCATCCGAATCGAATACGCCTCACCGCCAGCGGAGCGAATCGCCCGCTCGGTTACTTCGAGACTGCCGGGCATCGTCTTGAAGTCGGACACCCTTGCGACATTCGAATACTCGAACCGCTCTCCCGTCTTCAACGTCCGTGCCGTCAACACCACCGAGTAGCCGCGGGCGGCCAGCGTAAGCGCCGTGACCTTGCCGATCCCGCGGCTCGCCCCGGTGACGAATGCGACGCGGCGTGACGTTTCAGACATGGCGTACCTCCGGAGGGGATCCCGGTCGCGGAAACGGGCCCGCGCTCAGATCCGAATTCGGACCGCGAAACCCGAGCGACTCGCCCCACGCACGAGATCCTGGAGCCGTGCAAGGGAGCGCTGGTATTCACGGTTGTTGATGCGCAGGCGCAGCTGCCGCAGAGGGGGGCCGGGATCCTCGGCAAACGGAAACTCCCAGATGTCGCCGTAGGTCTTTCGATCGGCCTCGTACAGAATGGCGGAAGCTTCATCGATCGCAGCCTGGGGGATCAGCGCGTCGCGGCCGCTTCCGACCGGGCCCAACTCCAGATCGAGCCGATTCAGCTCGTCCACCACTCCGTGCCCGAGCAGCGCGTGAGTGGTGTTGGGCGAGAGCAGAACGCGGGTATTCGTCGTGAGCTCCGAGGCCTCATCTTCCCAGACCCAGCCCGCCTCACCAACGCGCAACTCCGGATGCGCCTCCGGCGGGGGCGCCTCCAGCACGATCGGTTCGGGCGAGGCGAAGCCCCCTCGCGCATCCCACATGGCCAGAAGGTTAGCTCGCGGCTAGGGTTCTTCCTTCCCCCTGGAGGACGGTTCGATGCCGATCAGCCTCAAGGGCCGGAGCCTGCTCACACTCCGCGATTTCACGCCGGACGAGATCGGGCTGATGGTCGATACGGCCGCCGACCTGAAGGCGGCGAAGCGGAGCGGTGTGTTCCCGCGCCGGCTCGCAGACCGCAATATCGCGATGATCTTCGAGAAGCCCTCCTGCCGCACGCGGGCATCGTTCGCCGTGGCTGCGGCGGATGAGGGCGCGAACCTCGAAGTCCTGCCTCCCGAGGAGATCCGCTTCGGCCGCAAGGAATCGATCAAGGACGTTTCCCGGGTGCTCGGGCGGCTCTTCGACGGCATCGTCTGGCGAGGTTTCGAACACGACATCGTGAGGGAGCTGGCAGAACATGCCGGAGTTCCGGTCTGGAATGCACTTTCGGATGCCTACCATCCGACCCAGGTGTTGGCGGATCTCCTGACCGTGCGCGAGGTCTTCGGACGGCTTCGCGGGGTCCGGATCGGCTACGTAGGCGACGGACGGAACAACCAGGCCACATCGCTGATGATCGGCGCCGCGAAGATGGGCGTCGACCTGCGCATCCTGGCCCCCGAGCCGCTGGCGCCTTCCGAGGCCTTGGTGAAGGAGCTTCTGACCGAGGCCTCTGTCGGTGCCAACATCACTGTCACATCCGATCCCGAACGTGCCCTGGTGGGCTGCGAAGCCATCTACGGGGACGTCTGGGTCTCGATGGGGGAAGAGGATCTCATCGAGGAGCGGATCGCCTTGCTCCGCGATTTCAAGGTCACCCCGGAGATGATGGCGCTCACCGGACGGCCCGACACGATCTACATGCACTGCCTGCCGGCGCTTCACGATCTCTCGACCGAGTTTGCGGCGGCCCACCCGGATGTCCGCGAAGTGGCGGACGAAGTCTTCGAGCAGGCGGAGAACCGCATGCATACCGCCAAGGCCGTCATGGTGCTCTCGGTCGGCTAGCTCTTCGCCCTTCCTTCCAAGCTGAGAGGCCCCGCGTGCCCCGGAACCTGATGCCACCGCTCCCGGCGCAACCCGCCGAGGTGCTGTGGCCGACTGCAGCGTGGCCCGCCGGCGATCCTGAGAGCGATGTCGACCGCGACGCGTTGGATCGTGTCTATCGCAAACTGATCGATGAGGCGGACGAAGAGCAGACCGGCGAAACCCACGCACTCCTCTTCGTGCACCGCGGTCGGCTGGTCGCCGAGGGCTACGACGCCGAACACGATCGCGACTCCCAGCTCATCTCCTGGTCCATGGCGAAGAGCATCACCCACGCGCTCGCCGGCATCCTGATCCGCAAGGGCCAGCTCGATCCGAAGGCACCTCTTCCGATTCCAGCCTGGCGCAAGCCGGGCGACCCGCGCGGAGCCATTACCCTGGAGCACCTCTTCCGGATGGTGGACGGCCTGGACTTCGTCGAGGAGTACGTGCCAGGCGGCGAATCTCACGTCATCGAGATGCTCTTCGAGAAAGGCAAGGAAGACGTCGCTGGTTATGCGGCGGCCCGTTCCGCGAAACATTCGCCTGACACCTTCTGGAACTACTCGAGCGGTACCTCGAACATCCTTTCTCGAATCCTTTGCGAGGCCGTTGGCGGCGGCGAAGCAGGGATGCGGGCCTTCATGGAGCGCGAACTCTTCGGGCCCCTCGGCATGCGGGGAGCCGAGTCACGCTTCGATGCGGCTGGCACGTTCATCGGCTCTTCCTACGTCTTCACCACCGCCCGGAACTTTGCCCGCTTCGGCCTGCTCTACCTGCGCGATGGCATCTGGGACGGCGAGCGCATTTTGCTGAAGGGCTGGGTCGACCACGCACGTCGATTGACACCCGCATCCTTCGATCAATACGGAGCCCAGTGGTGGCTCGCGCAGGATGGCTCCGGCCGCTTCTACGCCAGCGGCTTCCAAGGCCAGTACATCGTCGTCGATCCCGCGCGGGACCTCATCATGGTGCGACTCGGCCGGACGGACGCGTCCCTGCGTCCCAATGTCATCCACGCCCTTGCGGATGCAGTGCACGCGTTCCCAGCGCGCTGACTGGACCCGGCCTAACCAGCCTCTGCCAACGCCCGTGCACAATCCGCCGGGAAGCCCGGGCCGTGGTAGATCATTCCCGTGTAGACCTCGACCAGATCCGCACCGGCCCGATGCAGCGCCACCGCATCTTCCGGGCGATCGACGCCTCCGACACCGATCAGCAGCTGATCCTCGCGTCGAAGCTCTGCGAGCATCTTCACCCCCGCTACCGCCAGCGGGCGCAAAGGAGCCCCCGAGAGGCCACCGGGAAGCTGCGGATCCGGGCTGAGCGAACGATCCCGGGCGAGGCCGATCGACGTATTGACCGCCACGAAGCCATCACAGGCCCCCGGCGCAGAAAGCGGCTCGGCACACGCGGCGATGCTGTCCGGCGTCCAAGGCTTGCCGTCCGCATCCTCGGGCGGAAGCTTCACGAGAAGAGGCGTTCGACCTGCCCGGCCTGCTGCGGCATCCAGTGCTCCGATCTCTTCACCGAGCGGCTCGATCAGCTCGTCGCGAAAGCCTGGGCCGTAGAGGAGATCCCGTAGGCCCCGGGTGTTGGGCGAACTCAGATTGACCACGATGAGATCCGCCTCGGCGTGGAGCCCGCGTGCCAGGCAGGCCAGCTCTTCGCGAGCACGGTCCAGGAAGTTCGGGTCCTCACCCGCCGTCTTCACCGTGCGCGGATGGGGTGCGATGTTGCACGCGATCACCAGCCCGCTCCGATCCCGCTCTCGAAACCCGCGCAAACGTTCGGCCACAGGTTCCAAGCCGTCGCTCGTGAACCCCAGACGGTTCCAGACCGCGCGTTCTCCCGGAAGCCGACTCATGCGTGGCTTCGGGTTTCCGCCCCAGGGCTCGGTCAGGATGGTGCCAACCTCGACGAACCCCACCCCCATACGGGCGATGCCCGGAAGAACTGCCGCGTTCTTGTCGAAGCCCGCTGCAATTCCCACGCGATTGCGGAACCGGACCCCCTTCCACGTGAACGGATCCTGGGGTGGGCTCCCGCCCCAGGAGACGGGCAGCCGCAGGGTCCAATGCCCAAGCTGATGGGCCAGCTCCGTAGGCAGCGGACGGATGAACGGAAAGAGCCATTCGTAGATCGGCATCGACCGCGGAGGATAGCGAGGTCGGAGAGGCCTCAGGCGTCGAACACGACGGGCAGCGCGAGAGGAGAACGAAACATCCGGCCAGTGATGTGCGGGGCCTCAGCGTCAGGATCCAGGCGCAGACCGGGCAGCTGCTCGAACAGCGTTTCGAGGAGAATCCGGGTCTCCATCCGCGCCAGATGCATCCCCAGACACGTATGCGGCCCGAACGCGAAGGACGAATGATGCAAACGGGGCCGATGGATGTCGAACCGATCAGGGTTCTCCCAGCGGGTCTCGTCCCGGTTGGCCGCACCGAGGCAGACGTGGACCGGTGTGCCGGCCGGGATCTTCACGCCACAGATCTCGGCATCTCGAGCCGCCGTCCGCTGAATGCCCGTCAGGGGGCACTCCCATCGAAGGCCCTCCTCGATCGCGGCGGGAATCAGGCCTGGATCGCTCCGGACAGCCTCCCATTGTTCCGGGTCCGAGAGCAGCCCCAGGAGCAGATTGCTCGACGAACGATAGGTGGTCTCTGCACCCGCCGGCGCAAGCAGCCGCAGGAAGGCGTAGATCTGCTCATCGTCGAGCCGGGTCCCGTCGAGTTCCGCCATGGCGAGCTCGCTCATCAGATCGTCGCGTGGGGCCCGCCGGCGCTCGGCGAGGACTCCGGAGAAGAGTTCACGCAAGCCTGCCGAAGCCGCCATTCCGAGCGCCGGATCGAAGGCAATCATGATCAATTCGAGGGCGAGGCGATGGAACGTCGCATGCGTCTCCTCGGGCAGGCCGATCATTCCGCAGATGACGCGGACCGGGAACGGGAAGGTCAGATCACGCACCAGATCGCCTCGGCCCTTGGAGCGGATCTCCGCAACACAGCCCTCGATGAGTGGACGCACGAGCTCGTTTTCCCAGCGATCGAGCTGACGGCGATTGAACGCGGATTGGATCAACCCCCGGTACTTGAAGTGCTCGGGCTCATCCATCTCCAGGATCGAGTGGCCCATCACGAGGCCCATCGTGTTGGCGTACGCCGAAGACGAAAAAGTCTCCCCGTCGCGCAGCACTTCGACGACCGCATCGAACGACAGAGGGACCGCGATCTGGTCAGGACTCCCCGGCATCAGCATGCCCGACTCGAAGAACTCGGTAGGTGGGACCAGCCAGACCGGTGTCTCACGGCGTTTCTTCGCCCATTCGGGATACGGATCGGGCGCCGCGTTGGCACCTTGCAGACGATTGAATCGATCGAAGGCATCGTTCGGCGTGAGATCGGGAGCGGCCATCGGGGACCTCGTGGGTTCAGCTGGCGTCCTCGCCTAGAAGCCGACGCGTGATGCGAAGCAGCTCCTGACGATGGGCTTCCAGGTGTTCCGGTGAAGAAGGATTGAACTCGAGATCGGGAACCAGGGCCGGCATCGCGCCCAGGAAGAAGAGCGTGGCGCCAGCGATCGCGCTTGCGAGATGCGCGGCGTCGATCCCGGAGGCGCTAGAGCTGGCCGCTCCCGCTTGATCGACCATCGACTCGGCAAGGGCGCGAAACGGCTTCGTATGCGCGACCACCCCCGGCGCCGAACCCGGTTCCGCCTCGACGGCGTCGCGCAGCAGCAGGCGCGCGAGGTTCGGGCGCCCGCCGAGGTACGCGACCCAGACGGACACGGCGGCCTCGATCCGCTCTCCAAGCGATCCCTCGGCAACCAGCGCCTCACGCAGCTGATCCAACAGGCCACCCAGGGCATCTCCGAGCACCGCGTCGTAGAGCTCGGCCTTTCCGCGGAAGTAGTAGACGATCGATGCCCGCCGGATTCCGACCGCAGCCGCCACATCCTCGAGACGAGTGCCGCGAAACCCACGCTCGGCGAACAAGCGCTCGGCAGAAGCCAGAATGGCGGCGCGGGTGCGCTCGGCCTTGGGGGTCAGCTCGATGGCGGCAGACATGAGATATTTCTACCTGCGCGCAGGCAGAATATCAAGAGACGTTTCCAGGAGATCGAAGCCGTCGGAAGAACCGCCTCGATACGTCTGAGCCCGCTCAGAGCTCCTCCAGGGCGCCCAAATGCAGCGTCAAAGCAGCTCGAGCCCTGGGAACGCCGTCCGCTCCGGCTCGAGGCAGTGGCTGAGAAACACCGCCAGCCCCCCATCGCCGCTCCACAACGTGAATCGGCCCTGGCCGTAGCGGGCGCGGGCGCGCCGCCGCTGCCGAACCCCATGCATCGCGAAGACGCGCGCCCGATCGAGCCAGCGAGCCTCCCCCGTGCGCTGGGCCAGGCCGAGGAAGGCGTACCCGTTGCCTGCAGTGCCATGGCAAAGGCCCGGGCCTTTGCGAAGCGGGCCAGCCTTCCACACGAACTCGCCCGCACGGAGGAGCAAGCAGTCCAACTCTTGCATCGGCGGAGCCTTGGCGAGGGCCGTCACGACGCCCGGTGCACCATGACACCATTGGACGAGGCGCCGCGTTCCCAAGGCGTCCTCGCTCACCGGCCAGTTCAGGCCTTCTCCCTCCTCGAGCGCACCGCCGAGCAGTGTTCGCGCAACCCGCCGAACGATCGTCTCCGCATCGAGCTCGGGCAAGAACTCCAACGCGCGCAGCAACGCGCCGCCGTTGCCCGCCACGCCATGGCAGGCTCCGTAGTACGAACGTTGGAATCCGAACACGTGGCTGGTCCAATGCCAGTGGCCGTTCGCTCGCTCTTCCCAGCTTTGAACCAACGAGCGGGCGAGTCGCTCGGACTGGCGCTGCCATCGTGGGTCGGCCGTGGCGCGGAACAAGGTCAGCGCAGCGTGGAGCGCACCGGTTTCGCCGGAGGTGATCTCTCGCGCCGGGTGCCCCAGGATTCCCTCCATCGCGCGTTCCAACCGATCGCCGAGTGGCCGGTCCGACGGATCGGCGAGCACCGCAGGCGCGAGGATTCCGATCTCCCCCATCTGAAGGCCGGTCTCGAGTTCGCGATCCGGCTCCTTCCGATAGGCGTCTGCAATCTCCACCAACGAAGACGAGAGATCCGGTGCGTCGTAGCCAGCCGCCCGCAGGATACGAAGACTGCTGACCGCGCCCGCCGCTCCAAAGTACGAGGTCCAATGCCGCTCGTTGCCCGGCAGCTCACCGCCGTCGAGGAGATGGGTCGGCCAGCTGCCGTCCGCACGTCGGGAGGTCACGAAATCTGCCACGATCTCGTCGATCGCGGTCCTCGCAAGCGCCGCATCCCAGGGCCCACCCGCAAGGGGTTGGTGCCGCTCCGGGTCGAATACACCTTCCGGGTCGGGGACGTCTTCGCTCACGTGGCCGTGAGCAGCAGACAACCTGCCAACGGCCCGCCACCGGCGGCGGCGACGGCCACCTGCGGGTCGCCCGGCACCTGTCGCTCGCCGGCTTCGTTCCATAGCTGCACGCAGGCTTCATGCAGGAAGCCGTAGCCGTGCAGGCGGCCAGCGGAGAGCTGCCCACCGTGGGTGTTCAGCGGTAGCTCTCCGGCAAGTCCGATGCGTTCTCCCCCTTCGATGAAAGAGCCGCCCTCCCCCCTCCCGCAGAAGCCCAACGCCTCGAGCCAGGCCAGCGTGATGAAGCTGAAACCATCGTAGAGCTCCGCCACATCGACATCGGCCGGCGTGAGCTGCGTGTCTTCCCAGAGTGCGCGACCCGCATCCCGCAACGCCATCGTCGTGAGATCGTCGAATTGATCCCAGGAGGGACGGCCCTTTAGGGCGGTTCCGACCGACTCGACGAAGAGCGGTGTGCGACGAAGATCTCCGCCGAGCTCCGCCCGCGAAACGATGAAGGCGGTCGCACCATCGACGGGCACATCACAATCGTACAGGCAGAGTGGCGTCGAGATCATGCGCACCGCGAGGTAGTCCTCCAGCGTCATCGGCTCCCGATAGATCGCCTTTGGATTCAGCGCCGCGTTGCGTCTGGCATTCAAGGCGATCCAGGCCAGCTGTTCCCGGGTCGTACCGAACTCATGGAAATGGCGTTGGGCATAGAGGGCAATCCAGTTGGCGGCCGAGTACGCGCGGAACGGAATCGTGTACTCCATCATCCCGGTCATGCGCGCGCCGCCACCCCCTGCTCCGCCGCCCACGCCGAGCCCCTGGCGCCGGCCCTTGCCTTGCGCCGTGGCCTCCCACACCGACCGGAAGCAGAGCACGTGGTTCGCCATGCCGCAGGCCACCGCCATGCAAGCCTCGACCACCGAACCCAGCTGACCCGGGTGCTCCGGCCCGCCGTTGAACCAGCGTAGGGGCAGGCGCAACGCGTCGTGGACATCGCTGATGCCGGCGCCGGAGAAACCGGCCGGACCCATCGCGCCTGGATAGGTCGAGAGCCCGTCGATCTGCTCGCGGGTCAGCCCGGCATCCTCGATGGCTGCCAGACATGCATCCAGGGTGAGATCCAGCGGATCGCGCATCAGGCGCCGTCCCACCTCGGACTGGCCGATGCCGGTGATCGCAGCCTTGCGACGAAGACTCATCTGCCGACGCCCCTGCGCAGCTTCGGATCGGCGGGTTCGAACAAGGGAAACCACACATCCTCGTGTTGCTCGAACACGACCTGGACGGCCATTCCGATCGCGACGTCTTCGCCGGCCACGTGCACCAGGTTCGTCATCAGCCGCAAACCCTCTTGCTCTTCGATCTCGACGATCGCGATCGGATAGGGGTGGTCCGGGCTCGGAACCCAGGGCTGGTGGTTGAAGGTGTAGGTCAACACGCTGGCGCGCCCCGAGACGGCCTCGACCGAGAGCTCTTTCGAAAGGCAGGCCGGGCAGCGCGGGGAGGTCGGATGAATCCAGGTACCGCACGGCGTACAGCGCAGGAACTGGAGCCGGCCATGCTCGCCACCACGCCAGAAGTGCGAGTTGGCATCGGTGACCCTGGGCAACACACGAAACGGTTGCTCCACCGGCTAGTGGCCCAGGCTCTTGACGATCACCTCGGAGAGTGGCGTCGAGTGCATCGCTTCCATGTCCCCGTAGAGAGGCAGTTCCTCCACCGTGCGCTTCAAGGCTTCCGGCGATCCGTAGAGGCGAGCAGGATCCGTGTAGTCGAGAACGTCACGGAAGCGCTCGGCCACGATGGCCCGGATCGGCGGCGAACCGGGCGTCAGTACCCGCGCAACCGCGTTGCGAACGTATTCCCAGCGCAGTGGATGCAGCGCCGCCGAGGCCGGCGTATGGATGACGTGCCAGCCGTGGTAGAACGCTTCGTCCGAGAGCCGCTCCGGCTTCGGAAACCAGGTGAAATGGGTCACCCCGGGGCTCAGCGTGCCATCCGCCCAATCGCGATCGAGACACGGCTGCGGCACGGATTCGGTGACGAGATACCCATCCAGGCGGATCGCCTGCTCGCGAAGGGCTTCCTCGACCGGGCCGCGATCGTCCAGGGAGCGCATCCACACCGCCACGGCAGCGGAAAGCGTGGCGCCCTCTCCCATCAGCAGGGTCGGCTTGGGAATCGCCTGCTGGGTATCGGCCACGCTGACGTTCAGTGCGCACGCACCCGCCGCGAGGATCCGCGGAGAGACTTCCTCGAGTAGATGCTTGCGGTAGGCGTCGATCGTCAGCCCATCGCGCTTCCAGCTGAGGTAGATCAGCTTCTCCAACGGTTGGTCCCCTTCGATCGCCCCGGATGCGATGCGAGGCCATTCTATGGGAGACGTCCAATCGTTGCCGCGGTGAATTCACGCCTTGTCGATCCGGCCCCGGGGGCCCACCTTCCGGTCGTGCCCATCCTGCTCCTCGCCAGCCTGCTCCTGCTCGTGCCCGCGGGAGGAGGCGCCGAGGCCCTGGTGCCCCTCCCCCCCCAACCCGCGAAGATCGCCTGGCCAAGCGTTGCATGGCCGGAAACGGAACTCGCGCCGAACGTCGATTCGGACGCCCTGGCTGCGGCGGTCGAGACGATTTTCGAGACCCAGCCGGTCGGGGGCCTTCCGGACACCCGTGCCGTGTTGATCGTCCAGGGCGGCGAGATCGTGTTCGAGCGTTACGCGAAAGGTTTCGGCCCGGAGTCCCGCTTCCATTCCTGGTCGATGGCCAAGAGCTTCGTGCAATGCCTCGTCGCGCTGCTGGTCCGCGAAGGCCGACTCGAGGTCGACGCTCCGGCTCCCGTGCCGACCTGGAGCGAAGCAGATGATCCACGCCACCGCCTCAGCCTCCGCCACCTGCTCAACATGACCACAGGGCTCGACAATGCAGACGGCGGATCCGACCCGCAGGCCTTCGTCGGCCAACTCTTGTTCGGCCCGAACGCGCAAGACATGGCCGGCCATGCCGCCAACGTCCGCTTCCTGCATGACCCCGGGACCCATTGGACCTACTCGACGGGTACCAGTGCGATCCTCGGCGGAATCGTCTCGCGCATTACCGGCCCCAGCCGGGAAGCCACCCGAGCTTGGATGGAAAAAGAACTGCTCGACCCTCTCGGCATCAAGAGCCTCGTTGCTGAATCCGACAGCCGCGACCAACTGGTCGGTGGCAGCCACGTCTGGGCAACGGCGCGAGATTGGGCGCGTCTCGGGCTGCTCTACCTGCGCGGCGGCGAGTGGGACGGCCAGCGCATCTTGCCTGCAGGTTGGGTCGACTTCACGCGCACCCGTGCGCCGGCCGACAACAACGGAACCTACGGCGCCCACTTCTGGCTGAATCTTCCAGCCCGCGAGAAGCAGTTCGATCCTCTACCGGGCGGGCCCGCCAGCGCGTTTCAGATGAGCGGCAACGGTGGCCAGTACGTCGCCATGGTTCCGGAACGTGACCTGATGGTCCTGCGCCTCGGCGAGATGATGGCGACCGATTGGCCCAGCATGGGCCGCCAGATGGCCGCGTTGATCGCCGCCTTCCCCACTCCGGCCGCGCCGTGAAGCGCCTGCTCGTGGGATTCTTGTTGATCGCCGCAGGCGCAGGAGCCTGGTACCTGCCGCATTTGCGCGTCATGACCGACGTGGGCGCGGGCTACGTGGCCAAGCAGGCCTGCTCGTGTGTCTTCGTTGGAGAGCGCAGCCTCGCCTCCTGCCGGGCCGACATGCTGGCGTCGATGGAATCCGTCGAGGCCGAGGTGCTCGTATCAGGCGAAGGCGTCCGCGCCTGGGTGCCGCTTCTGGCCGATCGGACCGCGCGCCACGAGGCGCCCTACGGCTGCACATTGGAGCCCTAGCCGGGACGCTCCTCAGGCGCTGGTTCCGACGCTCCGATGAAGCCTGCATGGGGGAGAAGCCGTTTCCGGAGGCCATGCCCACGGTCCTGTTGGCAAGCAGCGACCCGGAGGCACCGAAATGGCTCGATGAAGCGAGCCGCGGTGAACTGCAGATCCAACAGATCGCCCCATGCGACCTGGGCAATGGCAGTTTCTGGGTCGACGCGCCCGTGGCCGTCGCCCACCTGCGGGATGCAGATGGCCCCGCAGCACTCGACGCCCTGTTGGCCCTCCGCGAATTACCTCTGGCCGAACGCATCGTGCTCGTATCCGATCTGAGCGACTCGACTGAGCTCGCCCGCGGGCTCGACCAGCTGCAACCGGTCGCTTGGCTCCCGGATCCGCCTCCCACACCTGCGCTGAAGCGCGCGCTGCGACTCGCGATGCCGACCCAGCCCGGTGCCGGTGCTCGGCGTGGACAGCGTCCGATCCAGGCGCTGCTCGGCGTGAGCGCGGCGCTGCGTGAAGTCACGGACGAGATCCAGCGCATCGCGCCGACCCAGACCTCGGTGTTGATCCTTGGCGAGACGGGCACCGGCAAGGAGCTCGCCGCCCGCGCCGTGCACGAGCAGAGCCTTCGGGCCAGCGGGCCGTTCGTCGCCATCAACTGTGCAGCTCTTCCGGAGACGCTTCTCGAGAGTGAGCTCTTCGGCTCCAAGAAGGGATCCTTCACCGGCTCCGATCGTGATCGCACCGGCCTCTTCGAGCAGGCCGACGGCGGAACCCTCTTCCTCGACGAGATCGGCGACACCACGCCGGCACTCCAGACGAAGCTTCTCCGGGTCCTGGAAGAGCGCGAGGTACGCGCCGTCGGTAGCTCCGAATCCCGCGCCGTGGACGTGCGGATCGTTTCCGCAACGCATCGCGATCTTCCGGCAGCCATCGAGAGCGGCGAGTTCCGCCAGGATCTCTATTACCGCCTCAACACGCTGACCCTGGTCTTGCCGCCCCTGCGTCGCCGACGCGTCGACATCCCTTTCCTCGCCCAGCACTTTGCGGAGGCCTTCGGCGAAGAGAACGCACGCCAGATCACCCTCAGTGAGGAATTTCTCGACGCGCTCGCCAGCTACGAGTTTCCGGGCAACGTGCGCGAGCTTCGCAATGCCGTCGAACGGGCGATCGCGCTCACCGGACCGGGTGAAGATGTTCTCGCCTCGGCGTTGCAACCACGCCAGGGTCCCACCGAACCCCCTGGAGGCGCCGGTCGTGGCAGCCTACGTGAGCAGGTGGAGCGCCTCGAGGTGGAGTTGATCCGCCGGGCCCTCAGCACCAACGAAGGCAACAAGACCCGCGCCGCGGAAGACCTGGGCCTCTCCCGCGTTGGCCTGGGCAAGAAGATCAAGCGCTACGGGCTGTAGGCGACACCCAGGTTGTCGGTGCTGCCGACAACTTCGTTCGCGCGCCAGAGAATCCTTCGATCCCGGGCAGTTCCACATCGACCTGCATTCGCAAGACGAACCCGGCGACGAATCGCGGCAGTGGAGGCAGAGGTTGCCTCCGAGGACAGTCGTGGAACTTCGGGCGTGTTGGGCGGAAGCTGCCGATGGCACACGCCTTGCTCTACTCATGGATCACGAACCAAGAGTTCCCCCCCAAGAGCCCCCCCCAGGACCCGGCCGCTCCCCCAGGCGGCCGGGTCCACCCCTTTTGGCATACCCACGCGTTTCTCAGATGGCGCAGCGAACCAGACAAGGCGCGCTTTCGTCTGCACGAAGACGCCACGTATACTCCGCCGCCCATGAGCCTCTCTGAGCCGAGCATCGACGCAGCCCGCCTTCTCGCACGCGGCCAACCCGTTCACTCCCGAACCTTTGTGATCGAAGTGTTTCGCGACGACGCCGACACGCTGCGTGCCGAAGGCGAGATCCTCGATCTGCGAAAATGCGGTTTCGTCCCCGGGGCCGGAGATCTGCAGACCGCCGGATTCATCCACCAGATGAAGATCACCGCGTGGCTCGGTGCGGAAGATCGCGTGCTTCGCCGGCTCGCCGTCGATCAGCCCAAGGTCGCCTACGAGGCGGATGCCGAGACGACCCGCGGCGAGTGCTGTCGGGATCCGGCGCCCCGGCTCCAGGCCCTTGTGGGCACGCGTTTCGACGCCGGCTTCGCACCCAGGCTACGGGAGGTCTTCGCGGGTCCACTCGGCTGTTCCCATCTGCTGACGCTCGGGCAACTGATGAGCGGAATGCTTCCGATGAGCCTCGATCGGGAGAAAACGATCGCACCCAAAGGTCTTTCAGAACGGGTAGATGGAGAGCTTCTCTTCAAGCGGGTCCTCACCCTGGATGGGCTCGTCTCGGGCGAAGATCACATGGATCTCGCGGCCCAGATGACCGACTACCACATGGCCCCCCACGCGCAGATAGGCCAGCCCTTCGATCGGCTCGCCCGCCAGCACGAAATCCACGTTCTCGCGCGGGTCGATCTCTCGGGCAACACGGTCGAGGCCCTCGATGCCGCCGAGCGCCTGCGGAGTTGGGCGGGCTTCGGTGACGAAAGCTGGAGCCCTGTTTCCGAACGCGTGGCGCCGCTGGTTGGAGGACCGGCCCTTCGAGGCTTCTCCCGGGAGGTCTTCCGGCAGCTCGGCGACGATTCGGAGCAGGCACCCCTGCGCGACGTGCTGCTGAACCTCGGCCCTTGTTTGATCCAATGCTTCGCCGCCACGTCGATCCGCTGGATGGCCCGGCTGGCCCGGCAACGAAACCTTCCCAAGACCCCGAAGGAACCGGGTGATGGACCCGACATGACCATGATGGGCGGCTTCCCCGACTCCTGTTACCTGTGGCGCTCGGACGGTGCGATGGCGAAACGGCGAGCCGCTCCCAACGACTCCAACTGACGAGCCCTCCGCACCGAGCGTCGCCTGCGCCGTTCCGTCGCCACCGCTCTTCGATGTCCTGAAGCGGGCAGAGCCTGTCGGCGGGGATTCGCCGAGGACACCCCCAGGCCTTGCTTCCGCCATGGGGAGCGGCCCGGGTGAAGCATTGATGATCTCGACCTCCGCTTCGCCGCTGTCCAGCCCGGCTTGGCTAAGCTTTCGCTCCCTCCCCAGTGTGGGGACGGGCGCACCGAACCGGGAGTGGCGATGGCAGAGATCCACGGCGGACAGATCGCGGCGCGACAGCTCCAGTTGGCCGGCATCGACACCCTTTTCGGTGTGGTCGCCGGCCCCATGATCGAGGTATTCGCTGGCGCCCAGGAGGCGGGTCTGCGGGTGGTGGGCTGCCGCCACGAGATGAACGCGGGCTTCGCGGCTTCGGCATGGGGATACCAGACTCGAAAGCCCGGCGTACTCGTAGTGGGCTCAGGCCCGGGCATGACGAACGCGGTGACGCCCATGCATGTCGCCACCGAGAGCGCGATGCCACTCGTCGTCCTCGGCGGCTCGGCCTTCACGAACACCCGAGGTGTCGGAGGCTTTCAGGAAGCCCATCAGACGGCCTTCGCGGCGCCCGCGTGCAAATGGGTCGGCCAGGTGGATTCCACGGAGCGAATCGGTGAGTGGCTGCACCTTGCCCTCGGCAAGGCACTCCAGGGTCGACCCGGTGCGGTGTACCTGGATTTTCCGGGTGAGCTGGTCGCGCGACGAATCCCGGAAGAGAACGCCGTCCTTCGCAAGCGCTCGCCGGAGATCTTCCGTCCGCATCCGGATCCGAATGCGATCGACCGCTTGGCAGGGCTGATCGCGGACGCCGAGCGGCCGCTGTTGCTGGTCGGCAAGGGAGCCGCGTGGGCCGAGGCGGGGAGCGCGCTGACCCGTTTGGCGGATCGCGGCCTGCCTTACGTCTGCTCGCCAATGGGTCGCGGTGTCGTTTCGGATGATCATCCAAACTTCGCGAACGCAGCGCGCTCTGCGGCTCTGAAGGGCGCAGACCTGGTCGTCCTGTTCGGCGGCCGCTTCAATTGGATCTTCGGCATGGGCCGCCGCTTCGCCCCAGAGGCCACGCTCGTCCAGATCGATGTGGAAGCGGAAGAAATGTTCTCCGGCGCGGATCTGGCGCTCGGACTCGTGGCGGATGCCGCGGTCACCGCCGAGGCGCTCGATCTCGCCCTCGAGGGCCGCACGCTGCGCTCCGAAGGCGGTGGCTGGCTCAGCGGATTGCGCGAGCAGGCTCTGCGCAACGAAGCCGCCGCCCGCCAGGCGCTCGGCGACGACGCCGTTCCGATCAACCCCTACCGGCTGGTGGCGGAGGTGCGCGAGGCTCTGCCGCGAGACGCCATCGTGACGACCGAGGGCGAGACGATCATGGGCATTTGCCGCGCCATGCTCCCGAGTTATGGCGAGCGTTCGCGGATGAACGCGGGCACGACGGGTTGCATGGGAACAGGCGCGCCCTACGCCCTCGGCGCCAAGCTGGCCCATCCGGATCGACCCTCGGTGGCGGTGCTCGGCGACTATGCCTTTGGCGCGGCTGCGATGGTCGTCGAGACCGCCGCGCGAATCGGTGCCGCCCCGGTCTATGTGGTAGCGAACAACGAAGGCATCGCTGGTCACATGATCCAGGATCACATGCTGCCGCCCGGCTCCCCGCCCATCGCCAGCCTGCTCCCGGCTCACTACGAGAAGATCGGTGAGATGGTCGATGCCCACACCGAGCGTGTGGACCGGCCCAACGAGATTCGTCCCGCCCTCGAGCGCGCGCTTTCCGCGGATCGCGTCGCGGTCGTCCACGTGCGCTGCAATCCGAAGGCCACCCGCCTCTCGGGCACGAACTATCTGCAATAGGAGCCCGTCATGCCCATGCCCCTCGAAGGAATCCGCGTCCTGGACTGGACGATCTGGCAGCAGGGCCCTGTCTGCTCGGCCATGCTGGGAGATCTCGGCGCCGATGTGATCAAGATCGAACAAAGCGGCAGCGGTGACCCTGGCCGCTATCTGGCGGCCGTCGGCGGCTCCACGGCGGAAGGTCGCCCGAACTGGTACTTCGAGGCCAACAACCGCAACAAGAAGAGCATCACCCTCGACCTGAAGAAGCCCGAAGCCGTGCAGGTCGTGTTCGATCTGATCCGCGAGTCGGATGTCTTCGTGCAGAACTTCCGCTTTGGCGTCGCCGATCGGCTGGGCATTGGCTACGACGCGCTCAAGGAGATCAACCCGAAGCTCATCTACGCAAGCGCAACCGGCTACGGGCCCGAGGGGCCGGACCGGGCGGATCCGTCCTTCGACCATCTGGGCCTCGCGCGTTCGGGCATCATGAACGCGGCCGGCGAGCCGGACATGCCGCCGCTCGGCATCGCCGGTGGTATCGCCGACCAGATGGGGGCCGTGATGATGGCCTACGGCGTGCTCGCTGCACTCATGGCTCGGGAACGACACGGCATCGGCCAGGCCGTGGATGCCTCGCATCTCGGCAGCATGATGTGGCTCCAGGGGCTTTCGCTCGGGATGCTATGCATGGCTGGCGTTCCCTTTCCTCGCAGCTTCCGAAAGCAGGCCTTCAATCCGCTCTGGAACCACTATGCATGCGGAGACGGCGAGTGGCTCGCCCTCGCCATGCTCCAGCCCGACCGCTATTGGGCTGATTTTGCCAAGGCCATCGACCGGCCCGAGCTGGCAACCGACGAACGCTTCGCGGACATCTCCGCCCGCTCCCAGCACGCCACCGAATGCGTTGCGATCATCGACGAGGCTTTTGCCTCGGCACCCCGGGATGAATGGATCCGCCGGCTGCGTGAGGCTCCCGGCGATTTCATCTTCACCGTGTTGAATTCCGTCGCTGACCTTCCCAACGATCCGCAGGTGAAGGCCAACGACTACATCGTCGAGGTCGATCATCCCCAGCATGGCCCCACCCAGATGCTCGGCATTCCCGTGCGGCTGCGCGAGACGCCCGGCAGCATCCGCAGTGTCGCGCCGGAGCTCGGCCAGCACACGGAAGAGGTGCTGATGGACGTGGCCGGCTATGACTGGGATCGCATCAGTGCCCTGCGCGAGAAGGGGGTCCTCTAGGCATGACAGGCCCCAGCCCAAGAGGCCCAGATGCAGCAGATCAGCTTGGCCGAGGCCCGTGGGCTCTTCCTGGCAGGCCAGGGCCTCGCCCGGCCCCGGCCCCGGAAGACGACACCCGCTGCTCTCCAGCGCGGCATCGAGAAGCTCGGCTTCGTCCAGGTGGACTCGATCCAGGTGCTGGAACGGGCTCACCACTTGATCCTGGCAGCGCGCTTTCGCGGCTACCGACCCGCCCAATTGAAACGGTTGCTCGAGGATCGGCGCAGCCTCTTCGAACATTGGACCCACGATGCCGCCGTGCTGCCGGCGAGCCTCTTGCCCTACTGGACGTTTCGCTTCGACCGCTATGCCACCCTGACACGGGCGCGCTTCGCGAAACGGAGCGGAGGCGCGCGCCGCTTTCCGGCATTGCTCGCGGAAGTACGCACGCGCATCGAGCAGGAGGGCCCCCTGCTCTCTTCCGATTTCGAAGCGCCGCCCGGACGTGCCAAGAGCGGCTGGTGGAGCTGGAAGCCGGCCAAACACGCGCTCGAGTATTTGTGGCGGACCGGTGAGCTCGCGATCGCAGGACGCGAGCGCTTCCAGAAGCGCTACGACCTCTTCCACCGTGTCCACCCGGAGCATCGCGACGCCCACCGCGTCGAGCTCGAGGGCTATCTCGATTGGGCGATCCCCGCAGCCCTCGAACGCCTGGGTACGGCGACGCCAAGAGAGCTTGCCCAGTTCTGGGGCGGCGTCACCGCCGCAGAGGCCCGCGGATGGTGCGAAGCCGCCCTTCGAGACGGCCGGCTGATCGAAGTCCAGCTCGAGGCAGGCGGTACGCAGCTGGCCCTTCCTGAGATCACGCGGCGGATCGGCCGCCTCCGCAAGGCCCCGGACGAACTCAGGCTCCTATGCCCCTTCGACCCCCTCCTCCGCGATCGTCGGCGAACCGAGCGCCTCTTCGGCTTTGCCTATCGCTTCGAGGCCTTCATCCCGGAAGCCAAACGCTGCGACGGCTATTACGTCCTCCCGGTCCTGCAAGGTGACCAGTTGATCGCCCGCTTCGACCCGAAGCTCGACCGCAAAGCCAGCGTGCTCCACATCCGCAGCCTCCGCTGGGAGCCCGGCGCCCGCACCCCCCAACGATCCGAAGCCCTCGCCGAGGCCCTGAAAGAACTCGCTACCAACCTCGGCGCCGAAAAAGTCAACGGGCGGGGACGGGGTTTACAATTGACTTGTTGAAAGGGGGCGTTGCCCCCTTTCAACAAGTCAATTGTAAACCCCGTCCCCGCCCGTTGACTTTTTCACGCTACCCTCCGCCGCCATGGCAAAGAAGCAAGAGCAGGAGACCGCGAGCACCGAGGTGATCGAAGTGGGGCGCAATGTGCTCCGCATGCAGCTGCCGATTCGCATGCCCGGCCTTGGTCACGTCAACATGTATGCGCTCATCGACGACGAGGGCGCCACCATCGTCGATCCGGGGCTGCCCGGCCCCGCGACATGGAAGGCGATCAAGGAGAGGCTGAAACAGGCCGACTTGCGCGTGAAGGATGTCCACACGGTCGTCGTCACCCACTCACATCCAGACCATTTCGGCGGCGCGGCGCGCTTCGCCAAGGATGCCGGAGCCGAGGTCATCGCCCACGCGGATTTCCGCTTCGGCGTACTCGAATCCAGTGACCAGGCCGAGGTTTCCGTCGAGGATCTTTCGGCGGGGGAGGACGATGCGAACCATCGTCAGGTAATTCAAGGTTGGAACCACAAGACGCCGTGGGGTGGTGAACATCCGCGCCCAGGATTTCGCACACGTCTCAAATGGAGAGCGGCACGTTGGCTCGGCAGCTCCTTCATTCCCGCGATCTCGAAACCCGTGCACGCAGGGGATGTGCTCAGGCTGGCCGGACGCGAGTGGTTCGTAAGACACACGCCCGGCCATACCGAAGACCACATCTGCCTCCACTCCCCGGAAGAGGGCCTGTTCCTCGCCGGCGATCATGTGCTCCCGACGATCACGCCTCACATCTCCGGCCTGGCGCTCTCGCAAGATCCCCTCGACAACTTCTTCGATTCCCTCGATCTCGTCGGTGCCCTCGAGAACGTCGATCTCGCCCTGCCCGCCCACGGCCATCCATTCGACGATCTGAAGGGGCGCACGGAAGCCATCAAAGAACACCACTACGAACGGCTCGACACCGTGAAGCGCATCGGCCGGGAGCTCGGCTCCGCAACCGTGCAGGCGTTCTCCCAGAAGCTCTTCAAGCCGCGCAGTTGGGGCGGAATGGCCGAGAGCGAGACCTACGCCCACCTCGAGCATCTGCGCATCGCGGGCCAGGCCGAGACGCACCGGAACGACGAGGGAATGCTCGAGTACGAGACCGGCTAGCGCCGCGATGACTCCGTCGGAAGGGAAACGCTTGTGGCTATGGCGCCACGCGAAAGCCGGTGCGGGAGACCCTCGGGAGACCGATGCCGAGCGTCACCTCACGCAGGCCGGAACAGCTGCAGCGGCCGCCATGGCGGAAGCCTTTCTGACTGAGCGGCCTGACCTGGTGCTCTGCTCGCCCGCCTCGCGCACGCGTGAGACCCTGCAGCAGGCCGAAGCCAACTGGACCGACGCGCCCGTCCTCCGCATCGAGCAGGGCCTCTACCTGGCCGAAGCGCTGGACCTTCTCGAGCGCATCAGCCGGGTCGAGGAGGAGATCCGAAGCGTCCTCGTGATCGGGCACCAACCGGGGCTGGGGGAGCTCGTGCGCCTGCTGGTTCAAAGCGGCGAACCAGCCGCCCTCACCGCCTTTGCCCGTGGATTCCCCACCGCCGGCCTGGCCGAGCTGCGCCTCGACATCCCGTTCTGGCGAGAAGTGTGCGCTGAATGCGCATTCCTCACGGCCTTCTCGACGAAGGACACCTAACGACGAACCCGCGGAGCATCCTCGCGCCTTCGACGCCTCGTACTGGGCCCAATGCCCGCGCCTGTTCTACCATCCTCACCCCGATCACCGACACCCATGAGGTTCTTCCAGCCGCATCATGCAGGATCGACCGACCTCCGCCGAACTCCTCGAGACCCTTGCCGATCTCCTGGAAGAGCAGCTGTTGCCTGCGACCCAGGGGCCCCTGCGTCACCAGGTGCGGGTGGCCGGAAACCTGTGTCGGATCCTCGAACGGGAGGCCCGCCTCGGCGGCCCTCAAGATGATCGGGAGGCAGAACTCTTGCGCGACGTTCTGGGCCCTGTCGCGGAAGGCTCGGATACGTTGGAGCTCAACCGCAGACTCGCAGAGGCGTTGAAACGAGGACAGGACCCCGCGCTCGAGCGAAAAGCCTGGCAAGCCCTCATCGAAATCGTGCGCGGCAAACTCTCGATCGCGAAGCCTGGCCACGACGCGTACGATTTCCAGGGCGAGCTGCCCGAGTGAGCCCCGCGCCCGATTTGAAGAACGGCCTGGAGCGGGCGCTCGGCGAGCTCTGGCAGACACCCGTCGAGGTCTCAGAACTCGGCGTGGCGACGACCGGAGCCCGTCGCCGCAATATCCTGTTCGACGCGACTCGCAAGAACGAGACGCTCCCGCTGGTTGCAACGATCATCCCGAACCCGGCAATGCAGGTGATGGCAATGACGGTCGAAGCGGCGAGCCTGCGCCTGGCCTTCGACCAGGGCATGCCCGTGCCCGAACTCCACGGGGTATGGGAAGATCCGGCGTACGTTGGCGGCCCGTTCTTCATTACCTCCCGCATCGAGGGCGAGACGATCCCGCGCCAGATCCTTCGCCTGGTGGAAGCCGAGCCCTCGCTCGGCCCGCGCATCGCCCGGCAATGCGGCGAAGCCTTGGCGAAGCTGCATGCGGCCGACCCGGCTCGGGCCCATCCGGACGTGATCCGTCCCGGCCCCGGCGTGAGTCCGATCGACCAGGGCATCACGACCCTCGAGGCGTTGGCCCGGGATCTCCTCCAACCGTCGCCTAGCTTTGCCCTCGGTTTGCAGTGGCTGGCACGCCATGCGCCAGCCCCACCCGACGGGCTCACCCTCGTCCACGGCGACTTTCGCAACGGCAACCTGATCGTCGGCTCGGACGGCCTGCGTGCAACGCTGGATTGGGAGCTCACCCACCTCGGAGATCCGATGCGTGACCCGGCCTGGCTTTGCCAGCGCATGTGGCGCTTCCGGAACGACCACCTGGAGGTTGGCGGCTTCGGTTCACGGAAGGAGCTGCGGGCAGGCTACGAGGCGGCCGGCGGCACCTGGCGGGAAGATGCCTTTCATTGGTGGAAGGTCCACGGAACCCTGAGCTGGGGCCTCGGCCTGGCCGGCCAGGCCCGGGCACATATCGATGGCGTGGTCCCGTCGATCGTGATGGCCGCCAGCGGGCGACGCGTGGCCGAGCTCGAGTACGACCTGCTGCGCATGATTCAACGGGACTACGCCTGACGCGCCGCTGACAAGACGCTGCGACCCGCCGTCGCACAACGTCGCGCTGCCTCCTCCGGTGAGAGTTTCTGAAGCTCCGCCGAGAACACCTCCACACCGATCGGCGCGTTGGCACCCGTCGCATCGAGCGCGCGAACGAACTCCACCAGAGGAATGTCTCCGTCCCCCGGCAGGCGTCGCGCCTGCATCGTCTCGGTGATCAGATCTGGTGGCGCAGCGTTCGGGGCGTCACTGATCTGGACGCTCCCGATCTTGTCTCCGGGCACCGCTCTCAGCTGGGCCAGGTCGGACGGCCCGCGAAACCAATGCCAGGCATCGACGAGAATCTGGCCATTCGCTCGCCCGGCACGCTCGACCAACTCCAAGGCCGTCGCCACATCCGGGATGCCCGACCAGGGCAGGAACTCGATCGTTACGTTCAGCCCGTGCTCCCTTGCACGATCGCAGACCCCCGCAAAGGCTTCCGCTGCACCGTCCAGATCGATCGTATCTCCGAACCCCTGGGCCAAGTTGAGCGACCGCGCACCCAGGGCTTCTGCCATCTCGTAGAAATCGGCCTCGACCGCGTCTGCGTAAGGGCCGGGATCAACACCTCCGCCGACTTCGGGCGGAAGCCAGGTGAGCAAGGGGTCGAGATCCGCCACCACGATGCCGTGATCCGCCAGCCGCTGGCACAGATCCGCAGGGGTGTGGCCCTCGGCCAGGGCGCCACGGTAGTCGTTGGGCCACACCGTAATGGCCGGAAAGCCACTCGCGCTGGCAGCCTCGATCATGTCGACGAGCCCCACTAGCAGCAGACTCCCCGAGCAGAGCACAAGATCGTCCCGACCGAGCATCGCCCAAGAATACTCTCCGCTTCTTCTCGTGCGTCACCTCTTTGGCGCTGCGGTGCACCTACGCTCGGGGAGATTCCCATGAAGCATCGAACGATATTGGTGGTGGACCGCTCCGTGGCCGTACGCAAGGCCCTGCGCCTGTTGCTGCGTTCTCGTGGCTTCGAGGCCCAGGCGGCCGAAACACCCACAGAAGCCCTACGCGTCGCTCGGCGTGAATCTCCGGCGGCCGTGGTGGTGGGCCGCAGCCCCCTCGGAGGCGATGCTCTCGCCCCCAGTGCCCAGTTGCGGGACGAGCCGACACTGGCCGGCATCCCGCTGATCGAGGTGTCCCGGGTGGACGAAATCGTGCGGGAAATCGGCGACGGTTGGGAACATTGCGGGTCCGCAGCCCGAGACCTGCTCGCCCGTGTGCAGCATCATGCAGGCCATCAGCCCTTGGGCCCGAGCCCCTTCGAAGTGGAAGGCCAACCAGAGGCGTAACCTCTCGTACGCCACGGCATCGGATTGGGCGAGGAGGACCCCATGTCGATGCGTCTCTTGTCCGCTGGATTGCTGGTTTCAGCCCTGGCCGCCGCCTTGCTCGTTCCGGCGCAGGCCCTTGCCCTCGACCCGGTCTACACCGGGCGCTTCAGCTCCCTGGCCCTCGGCGGATACGACCCTGTCGCCTACTTCGTGGACGGCCGGCCGGTCGAAGGCTCTGACGAGCATGAGCTCAGCTGGAACGGAGCCACATGGCGGTTCTCCAGCGCCGAGAACCAGGCACGCTTCCAGGCCGACCCGGAAGCCCACGCACCGCAGTACGGCGGCTACTGCGCCTGGGCCGTGAGCCAAGGCAAAACGGCATCGGCCGATCCGGAACGCTGGAAGATCGTCGGCGGCAAGTTGTATCTCAACTACAACGGCGCCATTCAGCAGCGCTGGGAGAAAGACGTCCCCGGCTTCATCGCAGCCGCCGACGAGTACTGGCCTGGCATCCTCGCGGGCAAGTAGCACTGAACCGGAAGTCCAGCGCCTGCTCTGGGGCAGGCGCTCTGGGCGGAGCCGAGGATGTGCTTCTCCCAGCTCGCCATCACCCTGCGGGGAGCATCCTCTCCGAAAGGATGCAGCGCGAAACGCCGACGCCTAGCAAGACACGAGGCGGGCGCGGAAAAGATGGTGACCCAGGCAGGATTCGAACCTGCGACCCCCAGCTTCGGAGGCTGGTGCTCTATCCAGCTGAGCTACTGGGCCACGCAGCGGAGGGCGGAGCCTACCGGAACGGATCCGACCCCGCGAACGAACGCGAGAAAACGGGCTTCCGGGGCCTCTATAGCACCCCGATGTCTTCCGTACTGCGCCGAAGTCCCCAGCTCACGACCACACCTTCCTTGTCGAAAAGCACCAGCAGGAGATCGGCTCGCTGCTCGTTTCGTGTGTACGAGAAGACCGTGAGGTTCGTGAAGACCGGCTCCTCCAACTCCAGCGAGTCGACGTTCCGACGCACGTACCGGTAGAGGAAAGCATCGCCGTCGTGCTGGCGAACGATGCGATCGGGTGGCCCGAGGATCTGGAGCACCTGGGCTTTGTTGGTCACACCGGCTTGGAGCACCTCGTCGGGCACCGCCCGGATTGGCGAACCCCGGTAGACTCGCGTGATGCTGCAGGCCGTGCTCAAGCCCGAGGCAAGCCCGAGACAGAGAAGCAGACCCAGTGACGCGACGCGCATCAGTCGCGCTCCTGGCTTTGGCGAAACCCGAAATACTTGACCACATCGTCATCATCGAAGAAGACGACCAGCAGATCCGAATCGGCTCGGATTTTCAGGCTGTTGAAGATGATCATGACCAGACCGTTGATCCGCCCCTCGTAGGCCTGCCAGGCCAGGATGTCCGAGAAGCGTCGCGGGGCACCGCCTCCGGGGCCACCCGTCGTCTCCTCGGAGAGAATCAGATCTTCGAGGAGGGACGCATCGGAGAAGTTGCTGGGCGGGCCGAACCAGGCCAGCAGATCGGCTTTCGTAGTCGTCCCCGGCCGGATCTCGGCAACCCTCGCTGGGTCGACCGGCATACCTTCGGAGTAGGTTCCCACCACACAGCCCAAAAGCAGACTCAGCCCGAGGACAAGGAAGCAGAACCGTCGCATGCTGTTTTCCCCCCGCGCGCAGACTAGCCGATCTCGGCCGCTATGATCGGCGCCCACCGCAGCGCGGGATCTTTCCGATGGAACACGCCAGCTCCGATCTGGATGCTCTCGGTGTCGCCTGGCGCCTGGGCGCCACCCTCTTCTTCGTCGCCCTGAACGGCTTCTTCGTGGCGACCGAGTTCTCCCTGGTGAAGGTCCGAGCGTCGCGGATCGATCTGTTGACCCAGCAGGGCGGGGGCAGCGCCGCGGCCGTCCAGCACATCCTGGCCCACCTGGACCGCTACCTCACGGCTTGCCAGCTGGGCATCACCCTGGCCAGCCTGATCCTCGGTGCTCTCGGCGAGCCGGCTGTTTCCGTGCTGATCGTCGCGGGTGCCCGAAGCCTCGGCGTGGATGTGGCGGCCGAGGCGAGTTGGCTGCCGATCGTCTCGATCGGGCTGGCATTCTTCGTCATCACCGCGCTCCACATGACCGTGGGCGAGCAAGCGCCGAAGATGTGGGCCCTTCGCCGGGCCGAAGCCACCGCCCTCCGCACGGGCCGGATCCTGCGGGCCTTCACCTTTGCCCTCGGGCCCTTCATCACGGCGATCAACGCACTCTCGAACTGGATGCTCCGATTGGCCGGACTGACTTCCGAACTCGGCCACGAAAGCTCACACACAGCCGAAGAGATCCGCAGCATCCTCACGCTCTCGGCCAGCACGGGACAGATTTCGGAGCGCGAGTTCGAGCTGACCGCCAACGTCTTCCGCATGATCGGGCTCGAAGTACGCCACATCATCGTGCCGCGCATTGACGTCCAATACCTCTCTCTCGAGAAGTCGGCGGAGGAGAACCTTCACCTCATCAGGGAAATGCGCCACAGCCGCCTTCCCCTGTGCGAGGTCGGTCTCGACACCGTGCAAGGCTTCGTACACGCCAAGGATGTGCTCGATCGCTACCTCGCGGGCGAAGCCCCCGACCTGGCCGCCCTCGCCCGCCCAGCCGTCTTCGTTCCCGACACGATGTCGGTCTCCGATTTCCTTCTCGAGCTCCAGCAGGAACGCGCGCATTGCGCGGTCGTCCTCGATGAGCGCGGAACAGCCCTTGGTCTGGCTTTTCGAGAAGACGCCCTGGAAGAGATCGTCGGCCCGTTGGGCGACGAGTTCGACGACCCCGAGTTCGCCTTCGTGGATCTCGGTGAAGGACGCTTCGAGCTGTCCGGACGCATCGCCCTCCCCGAAGTCTGCGATCGCCTAGGGGTCCAGTTGACC
>JAFDCZ010000174.1 GCA_019312665.1 Deltaproteobacteria bacterium
CGTCTATCTGCGCGAAGCCTTCCATCCCCTGGCCGGTTTCCTGGTCGGCTGGCTCTCCTTCGTCTCGATCTTCGCGGGTACCGTCGCCGCGCTAGGTGTCGGCTTCGGTGAGGCCCTCTGCGCACTCATGGGATGGTCGCGGGAGCTGGCCGTGCCGATCGGAATCGCGTCGATCGTCGCGTCCTCCCTGCTCAACTTCCGCGGTGTTCGCCACGGGGCGATCGTCAACAACGTCACGGCCTGGTTCAAGATCGTCGCGTTGCTGGCGTTCGGCGTCGTCGCTCCCTTTACCGGTGCGGGCGACCTCGCCAACTTGCGTCCCTTGGCCCGTGGCGCCCTGGATGCGGCACCTCCGCTGGCGTTCGTGTTGGCGCTCTCCCCGGTGCTGTTCAGCTACCTGGGCTGGAACGCATCGGTCTTCGTGGCCAGTGAGATCCGGGATCCAGGGCGAAACGTTCCCCGCTCGCTCTTCGTCGGGCTGGCGATCTGTACCGGTGTCTATCTCGTGATGAACGCCGTCTACCTGTACGCGCTTCCCATCGCAGAACTGCGGCAGACGGCCAACGCCGGTGAGGGTGCGGCGGCTGTTCTTTTTGGCGAGTTCGGTGGGCGGCTGGTCGCAGGATTCGTCCTCGTCTCGATCCTGGGCACCTTGAATGCCACCGTGCTGGTGGGCCCCCGGATCGCCTATGCGATGGCCTTGGACGGTCTCTTTGCGCGTGGTGTCGCAACCGTGCACGAGGGCTACCGCACACCGGGGGGCGCCATCGCGGTGCAGGCCGGGGTCGCGACCGGGTTGGTGGCGCTGCTCCAGAGCTTCCCGAGCGCGCTCGACTACACGACGTTCGCCATCCTGCTGGCGACGATCGCGGACACCGCTGCGCTCTTCGCGCTACGTCGGAGCCAGCCGGAAAGACATCGGCCGTATCGCGCCTGGGGCTTCCCCTGGGTGCCCGGCCTCTACCTCGTGGCCAATGCCGGAATCGCGGTGGGTCTGGCGGTTGGGCGGCCCACGGAAGCGATCTATGGCCTGCTCTTCCTGGCGGCCGGGCTCCCGGTCTACGCCCTGCTGCGCCGCGCGGGCTGACCCAGGGGATTGCTTGCCCGGGCCGGATTTCTCCAATAATCTCAGCCGATTGCAGCGCCCGAGGCCCCCCGTTGTCCAGTGAATTCCGCCACGATTTCGACAAGCTCCGCCGGCTGCCGCCCTATGTGCTGGCGGAGGTGACCGATCTGCGCCACGCGGCCCGTCGGGCCGGCGAGGACGTGATCGATCTGGGCATGGGCAACCCGGATCTGCCGACCCCGCCTCATGTGATCGAGAAGATCTGCGAGGCCGCAACGGTCGATCGAAATCATCGTTATTCGGCCTCGCGCGGTGTGCCGAACCTGCGGGCTGCCTGCAGCGAGTGGTACGCGCGCAATCACGGGGTCGAAATCGATCCGGACGGCGAAGCGATCGCGGTGATTGGCGCCAAGGAAGGCCTCTCCCATTTCGTCCTCGTGACGATCGGCCCGGGTGATGTCGTGCTGGCACCGGACCCGGCCTACCCGATCCACCAATACTCGGTGATCTTCGCCGGCGGGGATCTTCGGCACGTCCCGCTGAATGCGGAGACCGATTTTCTCGAGAACCTGGAGCAGGCCGTCGCCCGCACCTGGCCGAAGCCGAAGCTGCTGATCCTCTCGTTCCCCCACAATCCGACCACCGTCACGGTCACACGTGAGTTCTTCGAGAAGATCGTCGCATTCGCCAAGGAGCATCACCTGATGGTGGTGCACGATTTCGCCTACGCGGAGATCTGCTTCGAGGGCTACCGACCGCCTAGCATTCTCGAGGTGCCCGGTGCGCGTGATGTGGCGATCGAGTTCCTGTCGCTCTCCAAGAGCCACTCGATGGCGGGTTGGCGTGTGGGCTTTGCGGCTGGCAATCGCGAGATGATCCACGCGCTCACCCGAATCAAGAGTTACCTCGACTATGGCATCCCGACCCCCATTCAAGTGGGCGCGATCGTCGCGTTGCGTGGGCCCCAGGATTGCGTCGCCGAGGTCTGTTCGACGTACCAGGCCCGGCGGGACGCGTTGATCGAGGGGCTCGGCCAACAGGGGCCCGGCGAGTGGAAGATCGAGAAGCCGCTGGCCACGATGTTCGTCTGGGCGCCGATTCCGGAGCCCTTCCGGAGTATGGGATCTCTCGAATTCTCGAAGAAGCTGCTGCGGGAAGCCCAGGTCGCTGTGGCTCCCGGGGTCGGTTTCGGGGAAGGTGGCGAGGGCCACGTGCGCTTTGCGCTGGTCGAGAACACCCATCGCATTCGTCAGGCCGTGCGCGGGATCCGCCGCTTCCTGTCGGGTGCGACCAACTAGCTTCACGCTCCCGGCGAGCGTGCAGGAGGAATCATGAGTGGGGACGCCATCGGCGTCGGCCTGATCGGCCTGGGAACCATCGGCACGGGTGTGGCCAAGGTTCTCGATGGAAACGCGTCCGTCATCAGCCAGCGCCTCGGTTTTTCGCTGCGCCTGGTCCGCGTGGCCGATCTCGACACGAAGACCGATCGCGGGATCGACCTGTCGGGTGTCCAGTTCGATGACGATACCGCGGGTCTGATCGCCGATCCAAAGGTCGATATCGTCGTCGAGTTGATCGGCGGCTACGAAACGGCGCGCCGTTTCACACTCGAAGCCATCGCTGCCGGGAAGCACGTGGTCACTGCCAACAAGGCCCTGCTCGCCAAGCACGGCAAGGAGATCTTCGAGGCCGCAGCGAAACGCGGCGTCGATGTCGCCTTCGAGGCCAGTGTGGGCGGCGGCATTCCGATCCTCCGCTCCATGCGCGAGGGCCTGGCTGCGAACCGGATCGAAAGCCTTCATGGCATCATGAACGGCACCACCAACTACATGCTGACCGAGATGGAGAGCACGGGCGAAGCCTTCGAGATCGTGTTGAAGCGCGCCCAGGATCTGGGCTACGCGGAGGCGGATCCGACCTTCGATGTGGATGGCATCGATGCGGCGCACAAGCTCACCTTGCTCGTGGCGATGGCCTACGGCGCCGAACTGACTGACGACGACATTCCGACCGAGGGCATTCGCGGCCTCGCGCCTCTGGATTTCGAGGCGGCCGAGAAGTTTGGCTACCGGATCAAGCTGCTGGGGATCGCGAAACGGCGCGAGGGGCCGAACGGCGAAGAGCGCATCGAGGCACGCGTGCATCCGACGATGATTCCTCGCGAGAGCCTGCTGGCGAATGTCGATGGCGCGATGAACGCCATTGCCGTCCACGGCGACGCAGTGGGTCCGACGCTTTTCTATGGCGCAGGTGCCGGCGAGATGCCGACGGCGAGCGCGGTGGTGGCCGACCTGATGGAGGTGGCTCGCGAAATTCGCCGAGGTAGTGCCGGACGTGTGGCGCCGCTCTCCTACATGCCCGATCACCTGGAGCGAAAGCCTCTGGTGCCGCCGGGTGAGGTGCATGCGCGCTGCTATCTCGTCTTCAGCGCCGCTGACGAGCCGGGAGTGCTCGGCCAGATCGCGTCGATCCTGGGTGAGAACGGCATCTCGATCCAGTCGGTGATTCAACAACCGCTCGAGCCGGGCGCCCGGACGGTGCCGGTGGTGGTGCTGACCCATCCGGCCCTGGAAGAGTTGGTCCGATCGGCGCTGGCGGAGATCGACCAGCTCTCCGAAGTGTTGGCGCCGACCCGCCTGGTGCGCATCGAGGAGGATCTGTGATGGCCGACGAATGCCAGCCCCGCGCCTGGTTCCAGAGCCTTCAGAATCCGGAAGAGCGGTATGGCCTCGATGAGGTCGTCTATACCGATCGCGATGGTGGGCTGCTGCAGGTCGTCCACGATATGGACGAGCTGCGCAAGGTCTCTGCCGCGGATTGGAAGCAGCGCTTCGAGAGCCGGGGCCATCGCGCCAAGTGGCCCTACGGCTCCGGCGTCTGGGGCATGAAGGAGTGGGTGCTTCCGGAGGTCGACCCCGAGAACGTCGTCTCGATGTACGAAGGCCACACCAATCTCTTCTGGGCGGACCGCTATGGGCGCGAGCTCGGTCTCGAGGATCTCTGGCTGAAGCTTTGCGGCAATACGCATACGGGTTCCTTCAAGGACCTGGGAATGACGGTGCTCGTTTCGATGGTGAAGGAGATGCGCGCGCGAGGGAGCGAGATCCAGGCCGTTGCCTGTGCATCGACCGGCGATACCAGCGCCGCACTCGCCGCTTACGCCGCAGCGGCTTCGATCCCCGCCATCGTGTTCCTGCCGCGCGGCAAGATCTCGACAGCCCAGCTGATCCAACCGATCGCCAACGGCGCCATCGTCTTCGCCCTCGATACGGATTTCGACGGTTGCATGGAGATCGTCAAGAAGGTCGCCGAGAAAGACGGGATCTATCTCGCCAACTCGATGAACAGCCTGCGGATCGAGGGGCAGAAGACCGTCGGCATCGAGATCGTCCAGCAATTCGATTGGGAAGTGCCGGACTGGATCGTGATCCCCGGCGGCAATCTGGGGAATGTCTCCGCGTTGGCGAAGGGGCTCGACATGATGCTCGAGCTCGGGCTGATCTCGCGAAAGCCGCGCATCGTGTGCGCGCAAGCCGAGCAGGCGAACCCGCTCTATCTGGCCTATCAGCGGGATTTCGAGGTCTTCGAGCCGATCCACGCCCGGCCCACGTTTGCGTCGGCGATCCAGATCGGCAATCCGGTTTCCTACGCGAAGGCCGTGGATGCCATCAAGCGCTACGACGGTATCGTGGAGCAGGCCAGCGAGACCGAGTTGGCGGAAGAATGTGCCCGGGCCGATCGGACCGGCCTGTTCAACTGCCCTCATACCGGCGTGGCCCTTGCGGCGACGCGCAAGCTGGTGGCGAATGGAACGATTCGATCCTCGGACCGGGTAGTCGTGATCTCGACCGCCCACGGCTTGAAGTTCACCGATTTCAAGGTGGCCTATCACGACATGAAACTGGCCAATGTGGTATCCGAGCGGCCGAATCCGTCGATCGAGTTGCCGGCCGACTACGACCAGGTGCGCGACCGGATGTTGAGAGAGATCGAGCTGCGCTTCGGCGGGTCCGCGGGAGGCAGCTGATGTTCACCGGGATCGTCGAGGCCGTGGGTCGAATCAATGCGTTGACGCCTTGTGGCGAGCACGTTCGGATCGAGATCGCCGAGCCCGGATTGGCTGCCGAAGTTGGCATGGGAGACAGCGTCGCGGTCAGTGGCGCCTGTCTCACGGTGGCAGCCTTCGGTGAGGGGCAGATCGGTTTCGACGCCATCCGCGAGACCCTGGTGCGTACGAGTCTGGGGGACCTCCAGGTGGGCGATCCCGTGAATCTCGAACGGGCGATGCGCGCGGATGGCCGATTCGATGGCCACATCGTGCAAGGGCATGTGGATGAGGCGGGACGGGTGCGCGCTCTCGAGCGCGACGGAAGTGACGTGCGGCTCCGCATCGATACCAGCGCCGAATTCGCCGGACTGCTCGTCGGCAAGGGGTCCGTGACGATCGATGGTGTCTCGCTGACGGTGGTGGATGTGGAGGCCGAGGGCTTCGACGTCGCCTTGATTCCGCACACCCTCGAGGTGACGACTCTCGGGCGCCTTTCCGGGGGAGAGCGGGTGAACCTCGAAGCCGACGTGTTGGGGAAGTACGTGAAGCAGTATCTGGAGCGCATCGGGCCGGGCCTCGGAGCGGGCGCCTGAGCAATCTCCTCTTGAGGGCGCTGGCGGCGATTCTCCTTCTCCTGCTGACTGCAGCTCCCGTAGGTGCTGCAGAGGATGCTCGCTGGGAGGCGACCGTCGAGCGCGCCGCCCGCAGCGTGGTCGTGCTTCGCGTGGCAGCGAACAGGCCCTTCGACACAGAGTCGTCCTCATTTTCCGTGGCGACGGGCTTCGTGGTCGACGCCGAGCGCGGCATCATCCTGACGAATCGCCACGTCGTGCATCCCGGTCCCGTCACGGCCGATGCCGTATTCCTGAATCACGAAGAGGTGCGGATCTGGCCGATCTATCGGGATCCGGTTCATGATTTCGGCTTCTTCCGCTTCGACCCGGATGATGTGCGCTTCATGGACGTTGCGGCGCTGCCGTTGGCGCCCGAGGCAGCGCGGGTCGGTACGGACATTCGGGTCATCGGGAACGACGCCGGCGAGAAGCTCTCGATCCTCGATGGCACCTTGGCACGCCTGGATAGGCCGGCGCCCGTGTACGGGCGGGGCCGCTACAACGATTTCAATACGTTCTACTACCAGGCCGCGTCGAGTTCTTCCGGAGGTTCTTCCGGCTCCCCGGTGATCGACCGAGCCGGCCGTGTGATTGCGCTGAATGCCGGAGGAAGCAGGGCGGCGGCGTCGAGCTTCTTCCTTCCCCTCGACCGCGTCGTGCGCGCGCTGAGTGCGATTCAGGCGGGAGAGCCGGTCGCGCGGGGTACTTTGGAGACGGTCTTCGTCCACGAACCCTACGACGAACTGAGGCGGCTCGGCCTTGCAGCCAATACCGAAGCCGCGCTGCGCAAGCGCTTTCCGGAGGGGACTGGGCAGCTCGTGGTGCGCGAGATCGTGCCCGGGAGCGCTGCGGATTCCGTTCTCGAGCTCGGTGACATCCTGGTGGGCCTCGAAGGCCGGCCGGTGGCAGATTTTGTTTCACTCGAAGAAGTCACGGACGGCGCGGTGGGCCGCAACGTGCAGGTGAGTGTGGAGCGGGGAGGCGAGCACCTCGATCTCGAGCTTTCTGTGCAGGATCTGCACGCCATCACGCCCGACGCTTATCTCGAGGTTGGAGGCGCTGTTCTCCATCCCCTCTCCTATCAGCTCGCGCGCGGCTTCGGTGTGCCGCTGAGTGGCGTCTACCTGGCTTCTCGGGGCTACGCCTTCACCCGTGCCGGCGTGCCCGGTCGAGCCGTCCTGACGGAGGTCGCCGGTGAGCCCGTGAGCGAGCTGGAGAGCCTCGAGCGGAAACTCGCAGGGCTCGCCGATGGGGAGCGCTTTCAGGTGCGCTACTTCTCGCTGGCCGCTTCGCGTACACCGTCTCTCGCCGTCGTCACGATGGATCGCAAGTGGTTCTCCATGCGCCATTGTCGCCGCGACGATGCCGCGGGCCGCTTCCAATGCCGGGAATCGGCGGCTCCACCGGCCCCCGGGCCTCTTCGTCCCGCCACGGCGTCTCTCGAGACGAGCGGGAGCTTCGCGGCCCGGCTGGCCGCGCGATCCCTCGTCCTGGTGAATTTCGATGTCCCCTACGCCGTGGATGGTGTGCAGGGCAGGGCTTTCAGCGGTGCAGGGCTGGTCGTGGATGCCGATCGGGGCCTCGTGGCGGTCGATCGGGATACGGTGCCCGTCACGCTCGGTGACGTTCGTCTGACCTTCGGCGGTTCCGTCGAGGTGCCGGGCGTCGTGGTCGGATTCCACCCGGCGCACAACCTGGCGCTGGTTCGCTACGACCCCTTGCTCCTCGGGGATACCCCAGTGCGCAGCGCACGGCTTCGCGATGTGGAACTCGAGGCCGGCGATGCGGTCACCTTCGTGGCCATGACGAATCGCCAGCAAGTGCTCTCGGTGCGCACCCAGGTCTCACGGGTCGATCCTCCGACTGTGCCCATTCCCATCGCGCCCCGATTTCGAGAGACGAACTCCGAGCTGATCGTCGTCGCCGAGCGCGTGCCTAGCATCGGCGGTGTGCTCACCGATCGATGGGGCCGGGTGCTGGCGTTCTGGGCCTCCTTCTCGACCCAGAACCGGGGGGAGGTCAGCTCCTTCTTCGCTGGCCTTCCGAGCCACCATCTGATCGATTTGATCCGACCTTTGCAACGGGGCGAGCCGCTCGCCTGGAGAAGCCTCGGGGTCGAGCTCCTGCAGGCGCCGCTCGCCCGAGCCCGAAGCATGGGGCTTTCCGATGAAGACGCGGAGCGCCTCAGCCGCCACGATCCGTCCTCGCGCCGTGTGCTCGGGGTCGCTCGGGTGGCTCACGGAACGCCGGCGGCCGAGCTGCTGCGCCCCGGAGATCTGATCCTGGCGGCGGGTGGCGAGCCGGTCACCCGCTTCCGTGAGCTCGAAAGCGCCGCTCGCGGCGAGGCGGTCGATCTTTCGATCCTGCGCCGCGGCAAACGACTCGACCTCCACGTGCAGACGACATCCCGTGCCACCAGCGGTACGCGCCGCGCCTTGCTGTGGGCCGGCGCGTTGCTCCAGGATCCTCCGGAAGAGCTGGCCTGGCAACGCGGCCTGCCGCGCAGCGGCGTCTACGTGGCGGGCCGCTGGCACGGCTCGCCGGCAGATCGCTACGGCGTGACGGCTACGCTTCGGATCGTGGCGGTGGACGGCGTCCCCGTGGCGGGCCTCGACGCGTTTCTCGAAGCCGTCGCCGGGAAAGCCGAAGGCGATTCCGTCCGGCTCCGAACCGTCGATCTGCAGGGCAAGCAGAGCGTTCGCACCCTCGAGCTCGACGGCGGCCACTGGCCGCTGGAGGAGCTCCGCTGGGAAGAGGGCGGTTGGCATCGGCGGAGGCTGGCGCCCGAGGGCAGTGATCGCCTCCGATTGCCATCCGTGGCAGCTGAATTCAGGCATTCGAAATGACCGAGGCCCAGGCACGCAACTTCTTGGCGTAGGGCACGCTGGCATTGGCAGGGCTCGTCGAGGGAAGGCGGACGTACGTCAGGTTCGCAACAGGATGGAGAGCTGGCGTCACATGGCGTCTGTACAGCTGCTCGGCCTTGGCTCCGTTGAAGAACACGCTTCTCACGGCCGGATGCGCAAGCAGGAAGCCCGGAAGGTCGTTGGGAACGATCGAGGACTCGACGATATCCGAATCGAGGCTGGTCTCCCTCGTGCATGAGCGAAGAACATCCCAGAGGGCGATTCGGCAGGTTCGCAGCATGCAGATGCGCTCCGCATAGCTTTCCGCTGCTTCGAATCCAAGCAGCTCGCCGAGGATGCGCCAGAAATGGTTCCTCGGGTGCGCATAGTATTGGCCAGCTTCCAGCGAGGCCTTCCCGGGCATCGAGCCCAGCACCAGGACCGTACTCGAAGGGTCTGCGATCGGCTCGAAGCCATGAATCTTCGCCGCTGGGTCGAGCTCTCTCGGCCGGATCGCCGGGGTGCCCGTCGTCTCGCCCAGGGGATCAGTGGGTTTCTTCAGGCAACCCAT
>JAFDCZ010000175.1 GCA_019312665.1 Deltaproteobacteria bacterium
CGACCACGTATCATCGGTCTCCGGCAACCCCTGCCCTCGAACGACGCCAGCCAAGTTCACGCGCGGGTCCTCGCCAAGACGGAAGAACTCGTTGTCCCATGCGTAGATCCCGCCGATCACCTGGCGGCCGGGAAGGCCAGCAAGCTCATGCTTGAACGTCCACTCGGTGGCGAGGGTGCTGCCTGAACCGGAATGGAAGGGGTTGGTGCCCGCCGACTCCTCGCTCTCCAGGTAGGTCAGGGTGCCCAGCACCTTCTCGTGCGGAATCAAGATAAGGCCGCCACCGAGGGTCACGTTCGGAACCGCTCGCCCCTCGACCGCCGAGAAAAGGAACGAGAGGTTCATGAAGTGTTCGTTGCTGCGGCTGTTCCCCGAGTATTCGTTGTCGTCTCCACCGCTCGTGTTCAGCAGGCCTCCGAAGGCGCCCACCTGAGGCGAGAAGAACTGGGTGTAGAAGAGCTCGGTGAGCGCGACGACCTCGTCCCCTGTCCTGTCTTCATCGAACGGAAACAGGGCGTCATTGCTCACCGGGGAGAGGTTCCCTGCCGCCGCGCCTACACCTCGCCCGAAGCGCCCCTCTGCGGCAACCCGAAGGAAGCCGCCGGGCCAGAGCCCGAGCTTGTCGGTGTCGAGATCGAGCAGGAACTCGCTCGACCCCAGGACACGAGTCGACTCGTCGTTCCCCCCATTCAACACACCTTGCACCTGGCTCGTCAGGTCGAGGGAGAACGAGATGCCCTTTTCCGCGAGCGTGGTGCGCTGGCCACCCCAATCTCCCGTCAGCCCGAATTCGCTACTAGCCGCCTCTTCGGCATGTGCCTGAAGCATCGGGACCAACGCAGCGATGCAGAGAAGCAGGAGGAATGCACACTTGCGGCCAATGAAGGGTCTGACGTTCTGCATGTTCTCTCCCAACTTTCTCTGGACGAACGGGAATCATTGGCCCTCACGTTGGGCGCCTGCTGGAAGCTCAGCGGAGTGCTTCCAGCTCCACGCGGCGGTTGCGTGCCCGGCCAGCATCGGTCGCGTTGTCTGCGACCGGCTGGCCTTCACCATGACCGACCTCATCCAGGCGTGTTGCCGCGACGCCGTGGCTGACCAGGTAGCTCGCGACCGCGGCTGCGCGCCGCTCGGAGAGGCCCTGGTTGTAGGCCTCGGTTCCGATCGAATCCGTGTGCCCGGCGACCCTCACCCGCGTATCGCGGCACTCGTCCAGACGCGAGGCAACCCCGTCGAGGATCCCCCTGCCCGACGGCAGGATTTCGGCCCGGTCGAACTCGAAGTGGACCCCTTCGAACGTCACCGTCTCGTGGCAGGGGTCGGCCGCGACCACCGGCGGCGGCGCGGGGGCCGGTTCGGTAGCGCGCTGCTCGACCGGGGCCTCTGCCGGCTTCTCTTCGGCCTTGCGATCCTGGAGCGCGTAGCAGATCCCGTAGCCGGCTGCGCCGCCCACCAGGATCCCAAGCGCGCCGTAGCCTGCGATCGAGTCTCCGTCGTGATGGCGATCGTTACTCGCCCCGTACGCTGCCCCGCCTCCACCACCAAGACCGGCACCGATCGCCGCGCAGGTGGCGGGCGGCGGGGTCGATGCACAGCCCACCGTGAGTAGCAGGGCCGTCAGGAACAAGGCCATCAAAGAACGCATTTCAGATCTCCCAGCTGGCGCCACCCGGCCCTCCGAAGAGGACAGCAAGGCACCGGCAATTTCGTCGTCGGTCTACTTCAGGCCCGTATCCGCCAGGGCGGCCGTGCAGCGCTTGCTGATCTCGTTCGACTCGAGGCACTGCACGATGCGTCCCTCGCCCAGCTCGACCGACGCGCAATGCTTCTCGATATCCGCATCGCACTCGTTGGCGACATACGTCAGCGCGGCAATGGCCCGCTCGAGCTGCGCAGCAGCGTCGTAGAGGGCGTACTCGCAACGACCCGAGAGCTTGTCGCCATGGGCGTAGAGGCAGGCCAGGCCGCGACCTTGCCCGGGTGTCACTTTGGCGCAGTAGGTCTCGAGCTCCGTCTGACAGCCCTTGGCAACTTCCTGCAAGATGTCCTGGGCTGTGGCAGGACCAGCGCCCAACGCGACGACGACCACGGCTACAAGACCCGACATGAATGAACGCATCTTCTCTCCTCCTGGATCCCGCCCGGGGGCGTGGACCGTTGTTGGCATGCGAATCGGGGCGTGAGTCCGACCATGCTGGACGATCCCCGTTCCGCGGTGTTGGTGGATATCAGGTGGGCGTCAAAACCGCCATTCGCGTGAACCCAGTGCGGGCATCGGAGACCCGGATGTCGCTTCGTTCCGCGATGCCATCAACAGCGCCGACGCTGCTTTACTTCAAGCCAAGCAAACCGGGCGAGACCGGATCGTCGACGCCTGCACGATGGCGGGCGCCACGGTCTAGCCTCGGGCGGGCAAACCGCACAAACGGGGTCTCTGCCCGAAACGTCCGTTGATCAGGCCCGTTCGAGGACTATGCCGGATCGAGCACGGATACCGAGAAGCCCGCCGTCACCATCGCTCGCAGGGCCGTGAAGAGAGGACGTGCCATACGATCACTCATCTCTTCCGGATCGCGGCCTAGGCTCGCGTTCATCACGTGCGCCCGAACCCGCCTCCGCTCTCCGTTCATCCAGAGGTGGGTGCTCGGCTGGTGTTCGAGATTTCGGATCCAGTTGGAACGCTCCGACCGAACCGTCGTCACCACCACCTGCCGGCCCACGCGGACGGCCAACAGGGGAGACTTGTACTGGCGTCCGGTTTGTCTCCCGGTGTGCTCGAGTACAACCATGCCCCAGGGAGTGAGGCACGGTGAGCCCAGTCCTCGCTGGATGGAGGGACGCACGACGGCATTGAGGGCCCGGAAGGCTTGACGTTGAAGCGACTCGGCCCAGCCCCCTTCGGATGCCAGCTCTTCAGTCTGTGTCTCCCCAGTCATTGCGAGTCTCCTTGCTTCGAGGGCAGCGCCGTGATGGCCAGGTGAGCGACGTTCATCAGGCTGTCGCTTTCATGCGCAGGACGCGAACCACGAAGAGTTGTTTCATTTCAACGGCGGCTTCCTCGACCACACCGATCGCGAGATCGAACTGCTCCGCAGGGGGAAGCGCTCGGGCACTCTGAATGCCTTTCGCCATGAACTGCAGCGCCATCCCGGGTTGGCGCTGGGCCAGAGCAGCCGCGACGAGAGCGCGGGTCATCTTGAGGAGTGGCGGTCGATTCAGAGGCGGCCCGTTCGTGCCAGCGTGATTCACGTCATGACTCCTTGTCCGGGGATCGTTCGTTGGGTGAGGGGCGCTCGTTCGAGGCGCTTTGCATCTGGCGCGCGATCAGAGTCACCATCGCTTCAGAGAGTTCCTCGAAGGTCCTCCCGGAAGTGAGCTTCTCCGCTAGATGCAGAGACGCGACACCGTGCAGCGCCGCCCAGAGCAGATGGGTCAGGGTCGTCGGGCTGCCGTGGATCAGGCCCGCCTCGACGGCGGCCTGCACCGACTCAATGAGGGGCCGCTGACTTCGCTGCACCTCCGCTCGCAGCTCGGCCGTCGGTGCTGGCGAGAATTTTTCGGGGACTTCGAACATCAGCCGATAGTTGTCGGGCTCCTCGCCAGCGAATCGCAGGTAGGCGCGGCCGACGGCCTGTAGGCGCAACAGCGGATCCGGTTCGGCGCGGACGGCAGCCTCCTCGGCTTCGGCCAGGCGACGGAACCCCTGGGTGCGAACCGCACCGAGGATGTCCGCTTTGTCCCGGAAGTAGCGGTACGGCGTCGTCCGGCTGCAGCCGAGCTCGTCTGACAGTGCCCGAAGGGTGACCCCGGCGTAGCCAAATTCTGCGAAACGGCGTGCTGCGACCCGGCACAACTTCGTCCGAAAGTCGGCTACGGCCTGCTCGCTGAGGACCCTGGACATGACGGTAGATTGACACTGTCAAATGACGTTGTCAATGCCTCTCCGCCCCACCCCTCTGTAGATTGCAGTCGTGCAGATCCAGCCAGGCCAGGGAATCTCCGGCCTCCAGTTCGGCGCCAGCGAGCCCGAGGCCCTTCAGTTCTTCGACGCGACGAGGGTCACGACCTCAGACCATGGGGACGGCCGCTCCGCTGTCTCGATCCAGGAGTGGCGCGAAACCGGCGAGGGGCCCGGGTTGCTCTTCCTGGAGGGGGAAGGGCTGATCTCGATCTCCCTGTATCGGGGCCCGGCGTTCCTGTGGGACCAGGACCTGTTCGCCTTGCCTCTCGAGCAACTCGGAGCGCAGTTCCGCGAGAGGGGTCACACGCCCGAGATCACCGGTCCCTACGCGGACGAAGCGGATTGGGCGTTTCCTGAGCTCGGCTTGATCCTCTACACCAGCGAGGACGAGGTGGAACAAGTCGAGGTCTTCGCGGGCCTTTGGTGGCGAGGCAAGAGGCTGGACGCGCCTGGAGACCGCGAGAAGTAAGGGAGTGGCATGTGCGCGCGCGGACGCCTCACGCCTTCTTCAGGAACTTCGCCTTCAGCATCACGCCCATCCCGTCGACCTTGCAGTCGACATCGTGGTCTCCATCGACCACACGGATGCCTTTGATCTTGGTTCCGGCCTTGAGGGTCACCGAGCTGCCCTTCACCTTGAGATCCTTGATCACCGTGACGGAATCCCCGTCGTGGAGCGGGTTGCCATTCGCGTCTTTGACCACCGCCACGTCTTCCTCGAGCTGAAGTTCCTTGGCCCATTCATGGCCGCAGGTCGCGCACTCATGAACCTCCGCCGCCTCGAGGATGTCTGTCATCGTGCAGATCGGACAGGCCAGCTTGTTGTCCATGCCGAGGGTTTAGCAACAACGCACGCTCCAGATCCGGGAGAAGGATCGTCTTGGGGGATGGTTGGCCAACAGCGGCTCCTCCCGCGGTAGTATCGGGCCATGGCCAAAACCGAGTTCGACGTCTGTGTGATCGGCACCGGAGCGGGTGGTGGGGTGATGATCGATCAGCTCACCGCCGCGGGTCTTCGGGTGGTGGCCCTCGAGCGCGGCGGCGAGCTCAGCATGGCGGATTTCGACGACGACGAGCTGCGCAACCCGATCCGCGATCAGATCTTCTCCCCGGACCAGCTCGAGACCTGGCGGCCGGACGACACCACGCCCACCGAGACTGGGCGCTTCAGCCAGATCGCCCACTGCGTGGGCGGCACCCTCACCCATTGGGCGGCCTGGTCCTGGCGCTTCCGGCCCGACGAATTCCGCGTGCTCTCCACAGAGGGCCCGGTCGCCGGTGCGAGTCTCGCGGACTGGCCGATCAGTTACGACGACATGGAGCCCTTCTACGAGAAGGCCGAGTGGGAGTTCGGCGTGTCGGGGACGGGCAGCGCGAACCCCTTCGCGGGCCCGCGAAAGAAGGGCTTCCCGAACCCCGCACATCCAGAGCGCGTCTCGGGGCAGGTGTTTGCGCGGGGTGCGAAGAAGCTCGGCTACACGCCCTTCCCCGTGCCGATGGCGATCAACTCACGCCCTTACGCCGGGCGCCCGCGCTGCATGTACGGCGGCGCTTGCCGCTCCTACGGCTGCCCCATCCATGCCAAGGGCACGACGTTCTCGATCTCCCTGCCCCGCGCACGGGGGACCGGAAACCTCGACCTTCGGCCCGGCGCCATGGTCGTCGAGCTGCCGATGAAGGACGGACGCGTGATCGGTGCGCGCTACGTGGACGCCGCGGGAAATACCCATGAAGTGCGGGCGCGGCAGGTCGTCCTCGCAGCGGGCACCGTGGGCACGCCCCACCTGCTGCTGCTCTCCTCGCCCAATGCCTCACCGCAGGGCCTCGCCAATGGTTCAGGGCTGGTCGGCAAGAACTTCCAGTTCCATCACCATCCGGCGGCCGTCGGCGTCTTCGACGACGACCTGCGCGGCTACACCGGCTTCGAGGCCCACACGGCGATTGACGACTTGCACCCAAGCGACTCGAAGCACGGCTTCATCCGCGGCGGCGTGGTCGCCGAGCTGAATACGTTCACGCATCAACCCATCGCCTACTCGCAAGTGCTCGAGCCCGCCCTGCGCGGTGCCGAACGTTCCTGGGGCGCCACGTTGAAGCAGCGGCTCCGACAATTTCCGCGCACCCTCGTCCTGGCCGGTATCTGTGAAGAGCTGCCGATGGAAGGCAACCGCGTCGATCTCGACCCGGACGTGAAAGACCGCTTCGGCCTGCCTGTCCCGCGCTTCACGAAGCGCCAGCATCCGAACGATCTTGCGATGTACCGCTGGTACGAGAAGAAGCTGGCCGAGATCGTTGAGGCCGCGGGAGGGAAGCAGGTCGTGAGCCGTATCCCCGACCTCGCCATCGACGAGAACACCCACCAGAAGGGCAACGCCCACAACCACGGAACCTGCCGCATGGGCGACGACCCCTCGAAATCAGTCGTCGACAAATGGTGCCGCAGCCACGAGGTGCCGAACCTGTGGATCGTCGATGGCAGCGTGATGCCGACCAACGGCGGCTACAACCCGACACTGACGATCCTGGCCAACGCCTACCGGGTCGCCGACCATTTCCTGGGCGAAGCGAAGAGGCAGAGCCTGTGACGGATCCGCGTCTCTCCCGACGGCAGCTCCTGAAGGATGGATCCCTTCTGGGCGGCGGGCTCTGGCTAGGCAGCCAGATCCCCTACCCTCTTGCCTCGCGCGCCGCCGCCGCGTCGGATCAGCCCGAGGTCTTGAACACCACCGAGTGGAAGACCCTCGAGGCGATCACCGCGCGTATCCTGCCGACGGATCACCAGCCCGGGGCGAAAGAAGCCGGCTGCACCAATTTCATCGACAAGGCCTTGCTGCACGAGGAGGAGGAGGCCCTTCCTCAGTACCAGAAGGGCCTCGCTGAACTCGAGGCCGCTGCGATGGCAAGCCACAGCCAGGCCTTCGCCGCGCTGACGGCGGCCGAACAGGACCGTCTGCTCGTCGCCATCGAAGAGAGCGAGTTCTTCGAGACCGTGCGCGTCCACACCCTGATCGGCTTCCTCGCGGATCCGAAATACGGCGGCAACCGGGACTTCGCAGGTTGGCGCGTGGCCGGCTACCCGGGCCCGCGGCATCGGCGCGGCGGCTACACACCGGAGCAGGTGACCGGCGAAGCTCCGGTGCGCACGGTCTGGGACGACTAGCTGTCGGGCCCCACAGCTAGCGCCCTGATCGAGAAGGACGCGGTCGTTCCACGAGGGCACGGCGCTTCCGCCGTGCCCTCGTTTCTTTCCGGGGCAGCCGGTACTACGCCGAGGCGAAGAAGGAAGCTAGTCTGCGTCCATGGACGTCGACGCCTGGTCCCCGGCCGAAATCGCAGTGCGCATCGAATCTCTCGGGGTCAAGAAGGCGCGCGCCGATGTGGTCAGCATCCTGACTCTGTCCGTATTGGCCGGAGCGTTCATCTCTCTGGGTGCACTCTTCTTCACTGTGGTCGTGACCGGATCGACCTTCGGGTTGGGCATCACGCACCTGCTCGGCGGTCTGGCCTTCTCCCTGGGTCTGATCCTGGTCGTCGTCGCCGGGGCGGAACTCTTCACGGGCAACAACCTGGTTGCCATGGCCTGGGCCTCTCGCCGGATCAGCGGCCGAGAGCTGCTGCGCAACTGGGTGCTGGTCTACTTGGGCAACGTACTCGGTGCCCTGGCCACCGTGGCCCTGGTTGTTCTGGCCGGCAGCGACGCGATGGGCGACGGCGCAGTGCGAGACACCGCCCTCGCGATCGGGCGCGCCAAGGCCGCGCTCGAACCCGTACGGGCCGTGGCCCTCGGCATCGGCTGCAATGCCCTGGTGTGTCTGGCGGTGTGGCTTGCGATCGGCGGCCGGAGCGTGACCGACAAGGTGCTCGCCATCGTCTTCCCCATCACCGCCTTCGTGGCGGTCGGCTTCGAGCACTGCATCGCCAACTGGTTCTTCTTGCCCTGGGCCATCGCGCTAGGCGCCGAGGAGTTGATCCCGGGCGCCGCGCGCAACCTGCTGTGGGTCACCTTCGGAAACATCATCGGCGGCACCCTGCTCGTCGCCGGGGTCTACTGGTTGGCCTACCTGCGACCGGGGCTGCACCCGACCGACTAGCGACGGGCGAGCTTCGCTGCTGCGTCGCCAAGGAGACCTTCGCCAGGAGAACGTGAGCCCCAATCGGAGGGCGGCCTACTCCACCGGCGCCGGCTCGGCGATGTACGCAGCGTCCACCTCGCCCGTCAGGCTGTCGAGGAAGGCCACGATGTCGGCGATCGCTGCGGCGTCGAGTTCGCGGCCGAGCTGGTGCCAGGCCATCAGGCGCACGACCTCCGAGAGGTCCGTGAGGCTCCCGTCGTGGAACCACGGGCCGGTCTTCGAGATGTTGCGTAGAGACGGCACCTTGAAGAAGTATTTGTCCACCTCGTTCCCCGTGACCGTCATGCGTCCGGTGTCCTCGGTCTCGTACGGGTGGACGAGGCCGAGCTTTTGGAACATGGCGCCGCCGAGCGCCGGGCCGAGGTGGCAGGTGGTGCAGCCGGTCTCGAAGAAGGTCGCCAGGCCGCGTAGCTGCGCCTCGTCCAACGCGGCGTCGTCTCCGGCCAGGAACGCGTCGAAGGGCCCGGGCGTGAGCAGCCGCCGCTCGAAGGCGCCGATGGCCTTGGCCAGGTTGTCATAGGTGAGCGCATCCGATTCGCCTGGAAAAGCCGCCGCGAACAGCGGGCCGTAACCTGGGATGCCTTGCAGCTTCGAGATCACCGCGGCATCCGACGGCATGGCCATCTCGACCGGGTTCAGGATCGGCCCCTTCGCCTGGGCCTCGACATCGGGCTCCCGCCCATCCCAGAACTGCGTCGTGTGGAGCGCTGCGTTGTAGACGGTCGGCGAATTGCGACCACCACGCTGTCCCTCGTGGCCGGGAGAGGTGGGCTCACCATCGACACCGAAGCGATCGAGGAGATGGCAGGAATTGCAGCTGATGTCGTCGGCGAGGGAGAGTCGCTCATCGTAGTAGAGCAGTCGGCCGAGCTTGATCTTCGCTTCGGTGAGGGGGTTCGCCGGGCTCACCGCTTCCTTCGGAAGCTCGCCGAACACGATTCCGACCCGTGC
>JAFDCZ010000327.1 GCA_019312665.1 Deltaproteobacteria bacterium
GGCCATCTCGCGCAGCGGCCGAGCCTCTACGCCGGGCGTGTCCATCGGCACGAGGAGATACGAGATCCCGTCGTGCTTCTTGGCGTGCGGCTCGGTCCGGAAGAGACCAAACATCATCTGTGCCCGCTGGGCGCCACTCGTCCCCATCGAGGCGGGCATGACACTGGAGCGACGCCAGGTCGCTGCCGGATCCGGGTTCGCTGTAGCCCTGACACCAGCTCTCCTCGCCGAAGAGTGTCGGCGGGATATAGCGTTCCTTCTGTTCCTCGGTTCCGAACTCGAGCAGGGTCGGAACGAGCATGCCCGCACCCTGACTCGAGAGATCCCGCGGCGCTCCGACCTGGTGGAACTCCTCCAGGATGATCCGGTCCTTGATCGAGTCCTGCGGCTGCTCTGAACCGCCATATTTCTTCGGCACCTTCCGGTACACAAAGCCGGCTGCGATCCCACGCTTACGAAAGATCGACTCCCGCTCCTCGAGCGGCAGCTCCGCCTCGGCGCCCTGCAAGGGCCAGCCCTTCAAGAATGTCCGCACCGACTCTCGAAAGCGCTCGTGCTCCTGGCTGTATTCCAGATCCATCTCAGTAGCCCCCCAACTCGGCCATGCGCTCTCGATGTTGATCGGGCGACCCGAGGATCGAGCGATTGAACATGATCCGCTTGAACCACATCTGCACTTCACACTCCCAGGTGAAGCCATAGCCACCGTGAAGTTCGACAGACTGCCGCGCTGCATTCATCGCTCGATCCGTGATGTGGGCTTTCGCGATCGATGCCGCACGCGACGCTTCGTCCTGCAGGTGGTCGAGCGCGTGGGCCGCATACCACCAGAGTCCCCGGGACGGCTCGATATCGGTCCCGAGCCTCGCGATCGTGTGCTTGATCGCCTGGAATTGAGCGATCGGCTGGCCGAATTGTTCCCGCTCGAGCGCATAGGCCACGTCGACGTCGATCAACTTCGAGGCGGCACCAAAAGAATCCGCCGCCAGCAGCACCGCCGCCGCATCCGTCAACTGAGTCGCCGTCCCGGAGCCGCCGACGAGGAGTTCTGCCGGAGCCCGCGTAAACGTGACGGTCGCAATCGGACGGGTTCGATCGACGCCCTCCACGGGCTCGATCTGAACACCTTCGCCCTTCGCATCGACCCAGACGAGTTCGCCTCCCTGAACACCGACGAGGATGCGATCCGCCAAGCTCGCGTGAGAAACGAACATCTTGAGGCCCGAGACACGATCGCCATCGAGCTTGACTGTCCAATCCTGCGGAGCCCAGACGGCTTCACTCTCGTGTAGAGCGACGGTGGCGATCTGCGCACCGCTCGCGAGCTCCGGCAACATGGCCTCTCGCTGCCCTTCGCTGCCCCGCAGCAACACGCCCCGCACCGCCAGCGAATGGCCGATGAAGGGACTGGGCACCGCGAACTCGCCCAGCACCTCGGCGACCAGCGCCAGGTCGAGCAGTTCCATTCCGGCGCCGCCCTGTTGCTCGGGTACGATCAATCCAGCCACGCCCATTTCGGCCAACGCCGACCAGAGCGCGGGATCGTGGCCCACCCCCTCGTCGAACAACTCGCGCAGACGTGTCGTCGGGCACTCGTTCTGCGCGAACCCGCGAACCGTCTCCTGGAGCATTTCCTGCTCCTCACTCAGTCCAAAATCCATCTTCGCTCCCCGGGTCAGCGTCCAACGCGCGAACGTTCGCCCCTCATTCGTCCATCAGATCGATCCGCGTGCAATGCGATTTTCGTCGGCCACTCCCGCACCGCACCCTCTCGGCGCAGCCGCCGCAGACAAGGGGGACCTTGCCGGATGGAGGCCTCCGCTGATCGCAGCCTCCGCCGGAGAAGGCCGCAACCGGTGCCGCGGCGTCTCGGCCGGCGGCATCTTAGCGATTCAGAACCCAGATGGGCCATTCCGAGCGGACAGATCTGAAACCGTCGAAAGTTTGCTTCGATTTGCCACCCGGGGTCCGGCCCCAGAGTTTCTCAATGGAATCGCACGACTCCACAGCTCGTCGCCGGCTGCGTGCGCGTAATCTGGCTAGCGTCCGAATAGAAATCCAAACAGAAACTTCGCGACGCGATCTGCGACCGCGCAACCGCTTGGAGTTCCACGGATGACGCGCGCCAGCTGTCTCTATGAAGGCATGGTGAGGCATCGGCGCTTCGAGCCGATCGAAATCGGTTTCCGCTACCCGATCCAACTGCTCTATCTCGACCTCGCTGAGCTCGACGGGCTCTTTCGTGGCAGCCGCTTATGGTCCACCCACGGACGCGCCCCGGCCCGCTTTCATCGTGCTGACCACCTCGGTCCTGCGGAGGAACCGCTCGAGGTCTCCGTCCGCCGGTTATTGGCATCGCGACTCGGTCGGGCACCGGATGGACCCATCCGCCTTCTCACGGGTCCGCGCATGCTCGGATTCGTCTTCAACCCGATCAGTTTCTACTACTGCTTCGAAACGGATGGCCAGACCCTCTCCGCTCTGGTCGCAGAAACCACGAACACGCCCTGGGGCGAGCACCACTGTTATGTCCTCGATCTCATGGAGCCTCCGTCGGAACGATCCGACGGCGCCCACGCGCAGCGGCGCAAGACCCCGAAGTCCTTTCACGCTTCTCCCTACATGGAAATGGGAATGAACTACGAATGGCGGGTGCGGACGCCCGGTCGTGGCCTGACGCTCAGCGTACTCAGCGAGTTTTCCAAGCGGCCGCCGGCCACGAATCGAGAATACGGTGCCCCCTATTCCCAGGCGGATCTGGTGCTCAACCGACGCGAACTCGACCCGGCGTCGTTGCGCGCGGCCTTCTGGCGTGCGCCCCTCCTGCCGGGTCGGGTGCTCGGCGCAATCTACTGGCAGGCCTTGCGACTCGCCTGGCGTCGTGTGCCCTTCGTCAAGCACCCGGCCGTGCGATGGCCGCGCACCTTCGACGATCCCGAACTCATCGACTCCGCGGGAATCGAGC
>JAFDCZ010000328.1 GCA_019312665.1 Deltaproteobacteria bacterium
GGCCACGGGTTCGTCGGCCTCGATGGCCACGGCACCAGAGGAGGGGGGTCCGATCCTCAGGATTTCGGGAACACGTTTCGGATCGTGGACGATCGGTGGGATGTACTCGGGCGGTGCTTCGGTCAGGGGCTCCGAAGCAGGAGCGTCCGGGAGGGCCGCCTGGTCCGCAGGCGCAGGCACGCCAACAGCCACCACAGGAGCCGCCTGCCGCAGTTCCGCTCGCCGCTCCGGTTCCACTGAATCATCCATCATGTGCACCGAAGCATCTTGTTTCGCAGGGGTTTTCTGAGTTCGAACCTCGCGCTCAGGAATCGGTTGGGGAGCTATTTCAGGGGCTGGCCTGGGCAGGGCGGCGGGCACTTTCGGGCTCGGAGCCGGTACAGGCTTCGAACGCGGCACAGGCTTCGGGACCAGCGCCGTCCGAGGCGGGCCGACCGACACCTGAGGCAGGCGCTCCTCAACCCGAGGGGCCGCACCCGGATCGCGATCCCCGAAACGATAGACGTTCGCCACCGGCCCCAGAGCCCACCAGGCTGCACCGATCACCAGGAGTGTCGCGGCGATACTCACGAAGACGCGGCGCCAACCAACGATCGGAACGAGCGGCGTCTCGTCGGGGCTCGTTGCGGAAGGATCCGCGGGCTGAAGAAGAGGCTCTCGCGACTGCGACGCCGCATCATCGCGAGGCGTAGAGGGCGCGTTCACTGGAGGCAGGGCGCTCGCAGGAGTGTTGATCGGACGGGGCTCCGGCTCGGCCGGCACCCCCCTGGGCGCGAAGCCTTGCTCGGGGCCTGGGATTCGTCGCCTGCGGGCCTTCGCGAGCTGGGCCATGGTCACCGTGCCGGTCTTTCGCCCGTCACCCGTGGGAGCGCCTGCGAGTATCCGCCGAGCCCGCACGGCGGCGGGTCTCGGGCCAAGCACGCCGACCTGGATCTCTGCGAAGATCGGCGCCAGCTGCGCGAGCACTTCTTCATCCGGCGGGCCCATGGCCACGACGACATGCAGCTCACCGGCGAGACGATCGATCCAATCCCGAAGCCCCGCCGCCGTGGGTGCCAGCATGCCCGAAGCCCCGGAAACGAGGAGCAGCAGGCCATCGCCACCGAGTTTGCGGATGGCTTCCTCGAGGCGATCCCAGGGCTCCCGAGCATCATCCGAGATCCCCAGCCGGCGAAGCACGGCCACCGCGACTTCGGCCAAGGCAAGGCCGTCGACCTCCACGCGGACTGCACGCTGGCCGCCCGGAGGCTGCGCCTCCAGCAGGCCCAGGGCTTCGCCATGGCCTGCACCCATCAAGACGATCGGATCGTGGCACGTCGTTCCCACGTGTCTAGATCCGAGCTCTGCCGCGCCGTTCCACGGAGCAATCATATCGCTCGACGGCAGGGCGGTCGCCCCGGAGATTTCCTTCGCGAGACTCAGTCTCATTTCTACTTGTCATAATATATCTTATCGGACATTAAATCTGTAGGAGCAATATAGAAAAGTCGGGTTTCTCCCCATTAGAAATGTCGGGTCTTGGGCACCGTGTTGGGCCTGGAGGCCAACATGGACACCCCGGGATTCCTGACGATGAGTACCAAGGAGCTGAACCGGCTCGAAGTCCTGAACCGGGCTTTGGAGCGTCGGCTGACACAGGCTCAGGCTGCTGAGCAGCTGGGATTGAGCACTCGCCAGGTGGAGCGCCTCTGTCGGAGGCTCCGCGAAGACGGTCCACGCGGCCTGGTATCGAAGAAGCGCGGCAAGCCGAGCAACCGGAAACTCTCCGGTAAGTTCCGAAGCGACGCTGTCGCGCTGGTGGCTTCGCGCTATCGCGACTTCGGCCCCACCTTGGCCGCTGAGAAACTCGCGTCGCTCCACGGCATGAAGGTCTCGGTCGAGACGCTGCGCCGTTGGATGGTCGAGGAAGACCTCTGGGTTCCACGCGCCCAGCGGCAACGGGTTCACCAGCCTCGGCATCGGCGGGCGTGTGTCGGCGAACTGATTCAAATCGACGGGTGCGACCACGAGTGGTTCGAGGAGCGGGCTCTGCGGTGCACGCTGCTGGTCTACGTCGACGATGCCACGAGCCGACTGATGGAGCTTCTCTTCGTCCCGTCGGAGTCGACGTTCAGCTACTTCGCAGCGACGCGCCGTTACCTTGAGAGCCACGGGAAGCCCGTGGCCTTCTACAGCGACAAGGCCGGCGTGTTTCGTATCAACGCGGCCAACAAGAGGAAGCCTGACGGGATGACGCAGTTCGGCCGCGCCCTCTCCGACTTGAACATCGACATCATCTGCGCAAGCACTCCCCAGGCGAAAGGACGTGTCGAGCGAGCACACCTAACATTGCAAGACCGGCTCGTGAAAGAGCTTCGCCTTGAGGGCATCTCCTCTGTCGCTGAGGCGAACGCCTACGCTCCGAGGTTCATCGAGTTCTACAACGAGCGGTTCGGCAAAGAGCCGTTGAGCCCTCAGAACGTTCACCGCCCGGTTCGCGAAGACGAAGACCTCGGTCAGATTCTCTGCTGGCAGGAGGACCGCAAGGTCTCCAAGCAGCTCACGCTCCACTACCGCGGCAGCGAATATCTGATTGAACCGAGCCCGGAGACGATGGCTCTCCGCGGGCGAACCTGCCGCGTCTACGCCGACGCCGATGGCCAGGTCGAAATCCGGCGCGGCGAGCGGAGCATCCCGTTTCGGGCTTTCAACAAGCTTCGCCGCGTGAGCCAGGCCGACATCGTCTCGAATAAGCGTCTGGGAGCCGTGCTGACCCAAATCCAGGCCGACCAGCGGAAGCGGGACGCGGAGACACTCTCGAGCCCGAACGTCAGCTTGCGCCGGAAACGCCGGATTCGAGCCGCCAGGACGCATGCGGATGCGCCTTTAGGAGGCTCCTGAGGCCCCTGGGCCGACATCTCTATCGAGGCCAGAACCCGACATTTCTACTTTGCGTTGACA
>JAFDCZ010000329.1 GCA_019312665.1 Deltaproteobacteria bacterium
CTTCGGCCGGGAGTGTCCGGGGATGGACGCTTTCAGTAGTGGTAGCGCGCCTGTAGGAAATCAACGCGCTCGTCTCTGACCAGGTATACCAGCCGGTGCTCCTGCGTCACGCGCCGCGACCAACATCCTCGAAGGTAGAACTGGAGCGGCTCGGGTTTCCCAACGCCGCTGAACGGATCCCGAAGAACAGCCTCCAAGAGCTTGAGGACTCGAAGAGTCGTCGTGCGTTCCGTTCGAACCCAGTAGCGCAGGTCGTCTCGAAACTCCGGATGAAAGACCGCAAGGCGTGTTTCGGGCGCTCGCGTAGACTTACGCGTCTTCAAGTCCCAGACTCTGGCGGAGCTGCTTCAGCGAGGAAGGAGCAGGCTTCCCGCCCAGCGCACGCTCCAGGGCGGAGGCAAGGCGGCTGGCGTTTCTTGGCGAGCGCAGCAGGTGGGCGGTTTCCAAAAGCGAGTCCAACTCGGCTTCGGAGATGAGCGCGACGTTCTCACCGTTTCGCCGTTCGATGACGTAGGGCTCGCGCGTCTCGGCAACTTCGTCGCAGAGGCTGGCGAGAGTGGCGCGGGCCCTCGTGTAGGTCGTTCGATTCGCCATAGCGAGATGCTCCTGAACATGTACAGTAATACTGTACATGTTTCCGTGGCGTCCGTCAAGCCTCGTCGTCGACGCGCGCGATTCCGTTCAGACCTTCCCGCCGCCTTCGCGTTTGCGCTGCTCGATGCTCTTCAGGAAGTCCTCCCAGGTTTCTTTTTGCTGTCTCCCGATGGCCCCGTGAACGTCATCATGGCTGACACCGAGTTCGGACTCGATCACTGCCCAACCGACCTCGATGGCGTCCTGCCAAGCCTCGAGATTGCTCCGTGGATCGAGATTCGGCAACAGCGCTTGGCCCTCGTCCGTCTTCAGATAACCCGGCAACTCCTGCGTGTGGCTGAGTGGGAGCAAAGATCGCATGTGGACAAGCTCCTCCAAGTCTTCCCAGTACTTGTTCTTGATCCGCTTGCGCGCCTCATCGAGAATCTTGGGCCGCCGATACCAGCGCCGCAGGGCGTCCCGCTGTTTGTCGTTCAGCATCGCTTTCCTCGTCTACATGTTGGCTCACCGCGCCCGGAACGAGAGGAATCTGGCGCGCGCCCCAGAAAGATCGTGTGGCGTTCGCCTCGGCGTTCGCGCGAACGCACGGTTTCGCTGCGCGCGGTGAAACCGACCTCGGCGAGCCGCTTCTCGAAGACCGGCGATCCCCCCGCCGACCAGACCGCGAGCAGGCCGCCCGGCTTCAACGCCCGCTGGATCCGCAACAACCCGGGCCGATCGTAAAGCCGGTCGTTCGATGCCAGACACCAGGCGTCGGGGCCGTTGTCCACGTCGAGCAGGATCGCATCGAAGGGCCGTTTCACGTCGCGCAGGTAATCGACCACGTCGGTGACCTCTACGACCACCCGCGGATCGGCGAGTCGATCGACCGCCGACTCGAAACCGAACTTGCGATTCCAGTCGACGATCGTCTCGAAGTACTCGGCCACCACCACCGTCGCTCCGCGGGGCAGCACGTCGAGCGCCGCCCCCAGGGTGAACCCCAGCCCTAACCCGCCGATCAACACCCGCGGATGGCTGTTGCCCGCCATCTCCCGCGCGGCGAGATTGGCAAGGGCCTCTTCCGACCCCGGCGCCCGGGTCGACATCAACGACTGGCCTTCGACCTCGATGTAGTAGTCCCCGGCGTGCAGCGACAGGGTCATCCGCAGCCCGTCCGGGGTGATCGTCGACGCCAGCAGTTCTTGTCGCTTCATCGATCCCTGCAACCCATCGGTCACCATGACCGGAGACGCCCATTCTAGAACGATCGGGCGAGTCCCACGAGGCGCCGATTTTCCTGCCTGAACCGGGCCCGGGAGCGGGCCGGGCCAACCCGGCCCCGAGCTGCTACGTTGTGGGGATGATTTCCACGCAAAACCTGACTCTCCAGTTCGGCCGGCGCGTTCTGTTCGAGGACGTCTCGCTGAGGTTCACCAGCGGCAACTGTTACGGCCTGATCGGCCCGAACGGTGCCGGCAAGTCCACGTTGTTGAAGATCCTCGCCGGCGAGCACGAGCAGAACGCGGGCAACGTCGTCGTGCCGAAGGGGCTGAGGATCAGCGTCCTGAAACAGGACCACTTCGCTTACAGCGAGTTCGACGCCCTCAGCACCGTGTTGATGGGTCACGAGAAGCTGTACCGGGTGGCGCAGGACAAGGACGCGATCTACGCCAAGCCCGACTTCGACGACGCCGACGGCATGCGCGTCGCCGAACTCGAGGCCGAGTTCGCCGAGATGAACGGCTGGGGCGCCGAGGCCCAGGCCGCCGAGTTGCTCGGTTGCCTAGGCATCCCGACCGAACGCCACGGCAAACTGGTCAAGGATCTCGACGACGGCGACAAGGTGCGCGTGCTGCTGGCCCAGGCGGTCTTCGGCGATCCCGACATCCTGTTGCTCGACGAGCCGACCAACCACCTCGACGTCGATTCGATCCTCTGGCTGGAGGAATTCCTGGCCGAGTTCCGCAACACCGTCATCGTCGTCTCGCACGACCGGCACTTCCTCAACAAAGTCTGCACCCACACGGCCGACATCGATTTCGGCACGATCCAACTGCATACCGGCAACTACGACTTCTGGCTGCAGGCCTCGGAGTTGGCCCTGCGCCACCAGCGGGCCAAGACCGTCAAGAACGAGGAAAAGGCGAAAGAGTTGAAGGCGTTCATCGCCCGCTTCAGCGCTAACGCCTCGAAGTCGCGCCAGGCCACCTCGCGCAAGAAAATACTGGGCAAGCTGACCGCCGAAAATTTCCGGCCCTCCTCGCGCTAGTACCCTCACGTGGTCTTCAACCCCGAGCCGTTGCGCGCCAAGGCGGTGGTCCGACTCGAGGGCATCTCCCACTCGATCGTGGGCGAGCCG
>JAFDCZ010000047.1 GCA_019312665.1 Deltaproteobacteria bacterium
TCTTGGCATCCGCAGAATCCACGAACATGAATCCCGCCATGACCATGATGAGGGCAACAGAAATGAAACGACGCATCGGCAACTCCTTCAATGAGAGGTGATCCAGTTTCGGACCAAACCTCCGGCAACACAGTGACCGCAATCACGATTTCCGACGTCGAACACGACGGGGGTAAGCGGCGGATTGTAGCGGTAGGAGATGCCTGACGGCTCGTCAGCGACGTTTACCCTTCATCCTCGCGAGAGCATGAACTCATTTTGGCTTCATCTTGAGAGGATACTTGGCGTCACCTGCCTCCAACGTGGAGTTACCGATCCGAATCGGAATCATGTGAAGATCTTCCGGCGAGTTGCTTACCCATGTTGCCTCATCCATATACCCGAGGCGGCCAGGTCGAATGCAACACAGGCCCGCCCGACGGTACCGCGTCGGTCTACGACGATGCATCCGGCGCTCTGCTCGGTTCCGGTCCGATCGGCCCCGGTGGCGACTTCAAGCTGAAGGCCAACGTCGCGTCTGCGCCGCATCAGGTGCGGGTGGGCGTGAGTTCCGGAACCGGGATGTGGACCGTGGGTACGCTGCTCGTTGCCGGGGACGGAGCATCCTGCGTCTTGAAGCCGGTCACGACGACGACCAAGGTGAAGAAGAAGAAGCGACGCAAGGTGCGCAAGAAGCGAAAGAAGAAGAAGCGGAAGCGCAAGAAGAAGAAGCGTTCAAGACGCTAGAGGCCGGATGACGACGAGCGGGACGATCAGGCTACAGAGCCGGTCGCCCCGTTCGTCCGTTTCTCGAAGAGGTGTGCGCCTCTGCGCTGATGCCAGGCATCCGGGCTGGGGCCTGGTTGCTCAGCGACGCGCCGCCGCAGGTGCGCCGGAAGCTAGTCGGAGTCTTTATCGCGTCTCGGGGCGAACAGGTACGCGACTCCGACGCCTAGCAGGTAGAGGATGATCAGCGGTACGGCGAGGAGCACCTGGCTCACGATGTCCGGGGGTGTGAGCACCGCTGCGAAGACGAACGAGACCAGCACGGCGTACTTCAGGCCGCCAATCAGCTGGCTCGGGTCGACGATGCCCGCAGCCGAGACGAAGAACACGACGACGGGCATTTCGAAGCCCGTTCCGAAGGCGAGCAGCAGGCGGGTCGTGAGTGAGAAGACCTCATTCATCGTCCAGGCGGATTCGACGAAGCTGCTGCTGAAGCCTGCGAAGAACTCGTAGACGAGCGGGAAGACGGCGAAGTAGCCGAAGGCGCCGCCGCCGGCGAAGAGCAGGGTGGAGCAGACGACGAAGGGAATCGCGACCTTCTTCTCCGAGGGGTAGAGCCCCGGTGCAATGAAGGCCCAGATCTGCCAGAAGATGACGGGCAACGCGAAGACGAAGCCCGCCAGGAGCGCACTCTTCAGATAGGTGAAGAAGATCTCGGTCGGCGCGATGGCCTGAAGCCTGCCGCCTTCGCCCAGGGCCTCGGTCGCGGGCGCGAGCAGAAAGCTGAAGATCTGCTCGCTGAAGTTCCAGGCGCCGGCGAAGCCGAGCGCCCATGCGATCAGAATCTTGAAGAGCCGCCCGCGGAGCTCCGCGAGATGCTCGGTAAGCGGGAGAGCCTCATCCATCGTTGGAGGAAATCTCACCCATCCTTCGGGTTCGTGTCATCGCTCTCGGCAGATTTGGCGGCGGCCACCTCGGTCGCGGCGGCTTCGACGCTTGGGGCCTCGACTTTCGGCGTCTCGACTCCTGGGGCTTCGACCGCCGGCGATGCGACCGGTGCCTCTGCAGCCATTTTCGGCGGGACCGGTGGCGGAGGCTTGATGGCCTCGCGGGTCTCGTTCTCGGTTTCCATCAGGCTCTGCCGAATGTCCGTGGAGGCACGCCGAAACTCGTTGAGGCCTCGTCCCAGGCTACGGGCCAGCTCCGGGAGCTTGGCCGGGCCGAAGACGAGCAGCGCCACCACCAGGATGACGATGAGTTCGGGCATGCCGATTCCAAACATGGGCTGGCAGGATAGCTGTTGGCGCGGGGCGGAGCCCTACTCGCCGGGGGGCCGGCGGCTCGGATCGGCGCGGAGGAGATTCGGGCGGGGGAGCCGCCTTGGCTGGATCGGCGCGTGCTGCTGACAATCGAGCAGGGCGATCCCCAGCCAGCGCCCGCCGTCTTCGGCCGGGCGCGTCCAGGCCACCCGTCCAATCCGTTCGGTCTCAGGCTCTCCGTCCACCCCGCGTGGAATCAATCGCAGCAGGGCACCGACGGGCTCGGAGCCCTCGATCCTGACGCATAGCCCTGAAGCCGAGACGTCGCGGGTGAACGCGGTCTTCAGCTGCGGGTCGGCGCAGACACGAGGGAAGCGGCAGTACTGGACGGCCTTCACTCGATCTTCGCGAATCTCAGGGTTCTGGGTCGGGCTCATGCCGCCTCTTCCTCCTGGTGATTGGTGGCTTCGGCCAACACCTGGAGGGGGACCTCGGAGGTGTCGTGGAGTGCGAGGAACTCCTTGGCGAGGGTCGGGTCAAACTGCACACCGGCGTAGCGCTCGATCTCGAGCCGAACGACTTCCGGTGCCAAGGCGTCGCGGTAGGGGCGATCGCAAGACATGGCGTCGAAGGCATCGGCGACGGCAACGATGCGGGCCGAGAGCGGAATCTGCTCCCCGAACAGGCCGTCGCCGTAGCCCCGGCCGTCCCACCATTCGTGGTGGTGCCGGATCGCAGCGATGATGTCCGTGGGAACATCCAGGGGTGCGACCAGTTTCGCACCGATCTCGGGATGTTTTTCGAGCGACGCCCGCTCCTTCGGGTCGAGCGCGCCGGGCCGGGTCAGCAGCTCGGTGGGAACGCCTATCTTCCCGACATCATGGAGGAATCCAGCTATGCGAACATGTTCGACCATCTCATTCGAGAGCTTCAAACGGTCAGCGAGCATGCCCGCGTAGAAGCCGGTGCGTCGGGCATGCCCGCGCAAGAAACCGCTCTGGCTCTCGACGGTATCCGCCAGCACTTCGAGACACTCGAGGGAGCGGGCCAGGGCGTCCGGGGCCCGAGGCTCGCCCTCTTCCGCATCGAGAAGCGCGCTGATGCGCTGCCCGATCCGCGGGTCCTGGCTGGCCTGGTCCAAGATGGATTCGATCTGGTCCTGGTAGCCGATCGTCTCGCCCAGAGAGGAGAGGAAGCCGACCAATCGATTGCGCCCTCGGCGGCGCGAGAGGCAGCGGAAGACCGCCGCGCTCACCTGGACCACATCGAACGGCTTCTGGAGATAGTCGGATACTCCGTAGCGGATGGCCTGGGTGGCGTTCTCCAAGGAGCCGTGGCCGGTGATGATCACCACCTCGACTTCCGGGAACTCCTGCCGTATCAGCCGCATCAGCTCCTCGCCGTGAATGCCTGGCATGCTGAGATCGAGCGTTACCAGGTCGATCGCCTGGTTGCGCAGCAGTAGCAACGCCTCGGAGCCATTCCTGGCCACCAGCACTTCGTAGTTGGGTTGGAGGATCATCCGCAGCGATTCTCGCGGGCCTCGTTCGTCATCGACGACGAGCACGGTCGCACGATCAGGGTTCGCAGTGGGGCGTAGGAGGGTCTTGGGCGGGTTCACACTGGAGTTCCCTATCAAGGGCCGTGCCAGTTCGAGCCCCGTCGCGAAACCTTCTCCAACCTCAGGGAAATACTACGTTTTCTCTGGTCTTTGCCCCGCGGGAAAACGGCCGATATCCCGACGGAGCGTTCCATCTGGTTCACCCGATGCGTGGGTTCAGCGCCAAGCCCGCGTCGAGCCAAGGGAATCCCAGATCGTTCCATCTGGAACGCAAATCCACCCTCGGGCAGGCCCGTCTGCGTCGAAAGCGCAGCCGTTCTGCCGGTCAAGACGGTCGGCCCGCAGGCCGATTCGACGGGAATGCGCCCCGTTCTGGTTCTCCTTGCCCTGGCCGCCCTCGCTGGCGCTGCGCACGCGGATATCTACCGCTGGACTGATGGTCAGGGCCAGATCCACTTCACCCAGGACCTCTCTCGGGTACCCGAGGGACAACGACCCGCTGCCAGGAACGCGGCGGGCGCCGATGCGCCTGGCCGGGTGCAGACCTATTCGAGAGGGGCGCCGGTCGCATCCCAGAGGACAGCGCGCAGATCTCTCAGCCGCGGCCTCGTGCATATTCGCTACGAGCAGCAACACGGTGCGATGCTCGTGATGGTGCGTTTGAACGACCGCGTCACGGCGCCGTTCGTCGTGGATACGGGTGCCAGTGATGTCACGATCCCCGCCTCGGTCGCGCGCAGCGCCGGCATCCTGGTCGGGCCCGACACTCCGACCGCGCTCTACCAGACGGCCAATGGGGTCGTGAGTCATCCGATCGTCAACCTGGATTCGGTGCAGGTGGGTGAGGCGCGTATCGAAGGGGTTCGCGGGTCGATCAGCGACAGCATGCAGATCGGGCTGCTCGGCGGAACCTTCTTCAACAACTTCACCTTCCAGATCGATCCCGCCGCCCAGTTGATCAGCCTGCGGCCCAACGACCGGGTTCGTAGCGGTGTGAGTGAAACCCAGTGGCGCAGCCGGTTTGCCGAGCTGAATGGCAAGATCGAGACCCTCGAGGCCTACATCGCCGACAACCAGTTCTTTCGCGAGAGCCGACGTGAAGAGCTGGCGCAGCGCCTGGCTGCGCTCGAAGGCTCGCTGGAAGAGCTCGACCTCGAGGCGGACCGCGCTCGTGTTCCGCAAGCGTGGAGGGACGGATGAACGTCTTTCGAATGTCCGGCATGCTGGTGTTGTTCGCTGGGTTGGCACTCGCCAGCCCCGGGAACACCGAGATCTACCGTTGCACCGACCCCGATGGAAGCGTGCGTTTCACCGGCGACGCCTCCCAATGCCCTGGCGCCAACAAGCACGAGCCCAAGGGTGAGGTCCAGACCATCCCACCCTCCGGCCCTCGCCAGCCACGCCCGGCCCCCGCGGCCCGGGCCAAGGCTGGCATGACCGAGGATGCCAACGCCGCCCGCTGGCGGGGCAAGAAGCTCCAGGCGCAGCAGCAGCTCGTCGAGATCGAGGCGCGCCTGCCCGGAATGCACAAGGCCACCGGCTGGTGCAATCGAGGCAACACGCTCTACAGGACAGACGATCTCGGCCGCCGCCGAACGATCAAGTGCGACGTCGTCCTGAAGGAATACGAGCAACTCCAACAAGCCCGCGACCAGCTCGCCGGTTATCTCGCCGAGGGCCTCGAAGAAGAATGCCGCCGCTCCGGCTGCCTACCCGGCTGGATCCGCTAGCCACAAGTCAATTGTAAACTCCGTCCCCGCCCGTTGACTTGTTTTTCGTCAGGCCGTGTTTGTCCATCTTGATCTTGAGCAGGCGGCGGGTCAGGCCCAGTGCTTCGGCGGCTCGGGTCTGGTTCCAGTCGGTGCGGTCGAGGGCTTCCCGAAGCAATTCCTGCTCGAAGCTGGCGACGGTGTTCTCCAGGGAGAGCTGACCGCTCTGGAGGCTCTCGCGCAGGGTTTCGGTGCGGGCACCTCGGGCCAGCGCTTCCGGCAGGTCTTCTTGTTGCAGGATTTCGCTGTCGCAGAGGGTGACGGCACGCTCGATCACGTTCTCGAGCTCCCGCACGTTTCCGGGCCAGCGGTGGCGCTCGAGAGCGAGCTGGGCATCCCGGCTGATGCGGGCCGGGCCGCGACCATCGCGCTCGCGAGCTTTCTTGAGAAAACGCTCGCCGAGCAGCTTGATGTCTTCGCGGCGCTCGCGGAGTGGCGGCAGCGAAAGGGGGACGACGTGGATGCGGTAGTAGAGGTCTTCCCGGAAGCGTCCCTCTTGAACTTCGCGCTCCAGGTTCCGGTTGGTGGCTGCGAGGATGCGCACGTCGACCTCGATCATCTGGCTCCCGCCGACGCGCTCGATGACCCGTTCCTGAAGTGCGCGCAGGAGCTTGGCTTGAGGGCCCGGGGCGAGCTCGCCGATCTCGTCGAGGAAGAGAGTTCCACCCGAAGCGGCTTCGAATTTTCCGATACGCCGGTCTCGCGCGTCGGTGAAGGCGCCGCGTTCATGGCCGAAGAGTTCGCTCTCCATCAACGTGTCGGGAATGGCCGCGCAATTCACGGGCACGAACGGACCGCTCGCCCGCGGTGAGAGATCGTGCAAGGCGCGGGCTGCGAGTTCTTTTCCCGTGCCGCTTTCGCCCTGGATGAGCACGGTGGCGGGCGAACGCGCAAGGCGCTCGATGGTGCGAAAGACTTCCCGCATCGCATCGCTGCGCCCGATCAGATCGCCGACCCGCGTGCGTTGGTCGAGCTCATCCGTCAACCGAACGACCTCGCGCTCGAGGGCGCGATGTTGGAGCAACTGGCGCACCTTGATGCGCAGGGCGTCGATCTCGTAGGGCTTGGTCACATAGTCGGCGGCCCCGAGTTTCATGGCCTCCACGGCCGTCGTCACGGTCTTGGTCGCCGTCAGCACGATGACTGGGGGCGCGCTTGCCTGTTCCGACAGCTCTTCCAGGAAGGCCAGCCCGCTCTTGCCCGGCATCACCAGATCGAGCAGCACCAGGTCCATCGGGAGTTCGGCCATGGCGCGCAGCCCGGCGTCCGCGCCATCCGCCGTCACCACTTCGCATTCGTCCTTCAGCAGCATGCGCAAGGATTCGCGGACGCCTGTCTCATCATCGACGACCAGCACACGGGGCATGCTCGAAAGCTAGCGGTTGGCGGTCTGCCGGGAAGCTAGCGGTTGACGGCCTGCCCGGGCGCTGGCCGCTCGATCATCAAAGAGAGGGTTTGTCGGGTGCCGGAAGCTCGATCGTTACGACGGTTTCTTCGCCCCGGCCCGCGTCGATGTGCAGCGTCCCCGCCCCGCGGGCTAGTGCGGCTCTTGCCAGCCACAGACAAAGGGAATGGCGCGCGGAGGAGAGCTCGCCGCCGGCTGTGCCGTCGTGGTAGCGGAACAGGATGCGCAGGCTCGGAGTGCCGTCGTCGCCCCGGTGATGGCGGGAGGCCAGGTAGAGATCGGCCCGCTCCGAACTCTGACGCACGATGCGGTCGAGCAGGCACTCGAGCACGAAAACGAGCGTGTCCTCATCGACGATCGCCAGCGGCAATTCGCTCTCGAGTTCGCGCAGCACCAGCAGGCGCCGCTTCTGGATCGCTTCTCGGCGCTGCTCGAGCATATGACCCAGCATGGCGGTCACGTCGAGGGGCGCTGGCCGAGGCGGGCGCAGCTCGGCGAACCGCGCCAGCCGTCCCAGGTGGTCGCGCAGCCTTTGGACATCGGCCTGCACCTCCTGGTGATAACGGCCGCGAAACTCAGGGTCGGCAAATCGCTCGGGCAGCAGCTGGGCCGAGGTGTGGATCGAAACCAGCGGGTTCCGCAGCTCGTGGGCGAGACAATCGATCAGGCCCTGGAGATCTTCGGGCGGCTCCGCCGAGCCAGCCGAGGAGAAATCGGGGTCGTCCCGCGCCGGTTCGGGAATGGGGGGGGCGGCCTTTGGGAGCGGCATCGGCTCGGTCGGGCGCTCCGGAGCCGCTGGCTTCCGTGCGGCTGGTGCGAGCCGCTCGGAAACGTGTTCGGCCTCGACCGTCGGGCCGGCCACGCTGGAAAGCAGGCGCAGCACCATGGCCTCCAGTTCCCGCAGGTTTCCGGGCCAAAGCTGCGCCGCCAGCAGCTGCACGGCCGGCTCCGAGAAGTGTCGTTCGAGCCCGCGGTCGGTGGCCCATTGCTTCGCTGTTTCGCGCACGAAGCTGGCTATCGCATCGCCGCGATCCCGAAGCGGCGGGAGATGGACTTCGAGGGCCGCGAGACCATCGACCAGATCCGGCAAGAGCGCACCATGCTCGGAAACCAGCGCGATCCAGCGGACCGAGTCGGGCGGGACGGGTGCACCCGGCGTTCCGAGCTCCACCCAGCCAAGCAGTTCTCGCTGGGTCGCGGGGCCAACCCGATCCAGATCCTCCAGGCAGATGGTGAGGCTGCGGGCCTCTCCAGCGGCGAGAATCCGGGCGGCCAGGCTGGCGGCATCTGTCGTTTCATCGCAGGCCAGATGGATGAAGTGTTCGCCGCCCCCGAGCAGATGGGCCGCGCGGGCGAAGAGCAGACGCCCCGTGCCGCGCTCCCCACGCACCAACAGCCCGCGACCGGCGCGCTGCACGTGATCGGGCTCCGGCAGGGTCAGGCCTTGGAAGTAGCGGGCGAAGCGGCTGCGAACCGCTTCGCGCTGGCGTCGCTCCGGAAGGGTCTCGCCGGCTTCGTCTGTGGCGCCCGGACGGAGCGCGGCCCGCAATGCGGCAGGCTCCGGCGGGTAGGCGAGCCGCGTCGCATCGAGGCCAGAGAAGAGCCGCGCCAGCTCCCCATCGTCGAGCGCCGGATCCCGAACCAATACCCAGCGCGCTCGGGGATGCTGTGCGCTGGCTCGTTGTGCGAATTCCAGTGCGGGTGCCGGATCGACGACGCCGAGCACGATTGCGCGTGGGGCCGGCGCTCCATCGAAGCTCGGCTCATGCACATCGCCACACAGCGCCTCCGTCTCGCCGACCAGGCGAGCCAGGAAGCGTTGGATACGGGGATCGGGATGGACGACCCAGATCAAGGCCAACCTCGCGCCACAGCCGACTCCGGAGCGAACCTCACCCCTCGCCGGCCCAGAATGAATTGGCAAGCCGCGTGCCAAACGAATCTCAACTCTGCGGGATACGCAACAACATTGCCAACTGTGTGGAATTGCGCACAAAATGACCGAAATCCAGCGAGAGCCCGAACCGGCCTCGACGACACTTTGGCACCCATCAGGTGTCCAAGTGGGAAAACCTTTCTCCACTGTGACCGGGAGTTCACACATGGCTCCCGAAGGGTTCGCCTCCGACGGCGCGCCCTTCGCGGGCTAGAGTCTCCCGGCCAGTATCGGGTGGGCCAGCTGAAAGGCTCGCTCGGGTGGCTTCGGCGGGATGGGGGAGGACGTGGCAGAGCTTCGAGGCCGAGTACCGGAGGCCGTGCAGGACGGCGGGCCGGTGATCCGACTGCGCAATTGTTTCGACGCGCCGTACGACGATGCCATTGCCGCGGCGCGCACATGCTATTCGCCTCGGGTGATCCGGCCCGAGGAGATCACCCCAGGCCAGCGCGAACGCATCGGTCCGCTCACCTACCAGGGCGGTCACCATACGGTGTACACCCATGCCACGTTCGAATTCGAGCTTTCGGGGATCTCCCGCCAGCTGGTCTGGTCGCTGCTGCACTCGTTCCCCTTCTACAACACGGAGCAGCAGAGCCAGCGTTACGTGAAGCTCGGCGAGCCGAGCGCCCACGTGCCCGATGCGTTGGACGGCGAGGCGCGCGGCGTCTACGAGCGCGCCATCCGCGAGGCATGGGGCGCCTATGCCGAGTTGACACGGCTGCTTGTCCCGCGCACCTCCGCGATTCTTTCCGATCTCTGGCGCCTGCCCGACCGGGCATCGAAGGCCTTCGGTCGAAGCGTGGCCAAAGAGGCGGAGAAGAAGGCGATCGAGACGGCACGTTACGTCATCCCGGTCGCCTGCCACACGGCAATGGTCTACACGATCACCGGCATCACGCTGCATCGGCTGCGCCGCATGGCCGCGGCTTGTGATGTACCCACGGAAGCGCGCCGGGTCGTCGGCCGGATGGTCGAGGAAGTGCGCAAACTCGATCCGAACTTCATCGATGCGATCGGGGAGGAGCCGCTCGAAGAAGATGAAATCATCGAGCTCGCAGGCCGGCAGCGCGGACCTGCGGATCCGGCTGGCCTCGAGGCCTTCGACAAATCCCTCGACGGACGGAGCGCCCGGCTCGTCGATTGGGGTGCACGCGCACCGCGGGTCGTGGCCGATGCCGTGCGCTCGGTGCTCGGCGAACCGGATCTCGACGACGCCTCGGCCCTGGCCCTCGCGCTCGATCCGGCAAAGAATCGCTACCGCCTCGACCGGTTGAACCTCTCTGCCCATTCGCCGGTGATGCGCGCGCTCTCTCACGCCCACTACACGTTCCGCAAGAAGCTCTCGCATACGGCGGATTCCCAGGATCAACGGCATCGCATGGTGCCTGGCTCGCGGCCGTTGCTGCTCTTCAACGTTCCGGATCGGCCGGATGTGATCGAGCCGGAGCTGATCGCCGAGGATCCGGCCTGCCACGCCGTCTTCCGTGAGAGCGTCGAGGCCTCCTGGGAGGCAAGGCGGCAGCTGCACGGGCTGGGTGTGGACCCGGAGTTCGCCCTCTACGTGTTGCCAAACGCTCTCGCTCTGCGTTTCGAGGAATCCGGCAGCCTGCTTCACCTGCTTCACAAGTGGACGATGCGCACCTGCTTGAATGCCCAGCGCGAGATCTTCGAAGCCTCGATGGACGAGATCGCCCAGGTGCGCGAGGTGCATCCGGAGCTGATGCATCACGTCGGCCCGCCCTGTTCCGTACGCACCGGGCTGGTACGTCCGCGCTGCACGGAAGGAAGTCATTTCTGCGGAATCCCCGTGTGGCGGAGCTTTCCGGACATCGAGCGGAGGATCTGAGGATGCGCGTCAAGTTGGTCGTGGCTTTGATTGCGGCGTTGACGCTTGCCGCGCCTGTGGCTGCGGAGCCCACGGATCTGCTCGGTACCTGGCATGTGCTCGTCCACTACAAGGACAAGATCACGAACAATCCGGATACCGAACGCTGGGAGGATCGCATCTGGGTCTTCAAGACCGAAGGCAGCCGGATGGCCTGGAGCGACTACCCGATTGTGGTCTTCGACGAGAAGAAAGGCCGGTTCGACAACAGCAGTGGCCGAAACTCCCGGGTGCTCCACTTCTGGGAGCCGAATGCTGCCCAGCTGAGCGAGATCCATGAAGGCCTGGCCATCAATCAGCGCGGCGCGAGGACCAAGAGGATGAAGGGTTCGCCCGCTGAAGGCTGGACCTCGGCGAAGGGCCGACGGGGTTACCGATCACTCAACGTGGTCACCTTCGAGGAGACCTGGACGATCGAGATGAACGGCGACCTGCCGAAGTTCATTCGCGACGACGTCATGGGCAGTGCTTCCACCGAGTCGATGGAGGGCCGCACGCAATTCGAGACGGAGACGATCGAGGACGGAGGCAACACGCTGCGGGGCCGCTTCGAACGTGACGGAGGCGATCGGGCGGGAACCTTTCGCCTGACCCGTTCCGGCTCCACCCGTTCCGTCGGGAGCAGCGGCAAGACGCTGCAGGACAAGGTGTCCTCGGGCGAGCGCCTCAACCTGATGTTGGCGGGGCACCTGACCGAACTGCCTGGCGAACATGATGAGGACTGGTACCGCGCCAAGATCGAGGACGGCACACTCACCCAGGACGATCGCTTCGCGCTGCGCGCAGCTTTCGAACAGCGCCTCAAGGAAACCCTCGGCAGCGACACCGAGCGCACCACGTACCGGGTGATCATGCAGAACCTGGCCCGCAAGATGGAGCGGCTCTTCGTCGAAGACGGCAAATCGATGAGCGACCTGCGCAAGATGCTGCGAGATGGTCAGCTGAAGCCGTGAGCCAGGCCGTCGGGCCCGTCCGCCCGGCCCGGGCCGAGGAGCGCGCGGTGTTGGGCGAGCTGTTGGCCGGGCTTCTGGCCCATCACGGCGACCATCCGCGCTACGCCGCTGCAGCGGCTGGCGGAACACCGGCCTCGTTGCTGGCCGACTACCTGGGGCATCCCGATGGCCAGGTCTTCGTGGCCGAACGAGATGGCCAGCCGGTCGGTCTGATCAGTGTGGCCTTGGCGCGCAGGCCGGCATTCTTTGCTGAGTCGCTTCGAGGCCACGTGGAACATCTGTACGTAGCCCCCGAGGCGCGGCGCGGCGGCCTCGGCCGTGAGCTGGTCGAGGCGGCCTTTGGCTGGCTGCGGCTGGCCGGTGCCACCCGTGTGGAGCTCGAGGTGGCACGGGACAATCCCGAGGGCCAGGCGTTCTGGAAGGCGCTCGGCTTCGGGCCGGTCACGGATGTGCTGGAACGCCCGCTCTGAGTCGGTACCGTTCCGTGGCCAAGGAGAACCATGTCCGCCCCCCAGCCTCCCAAGGACGAATCCCTGAACCCCCTCGCCCGCGAGCTGAACGCGAGCCTCGAAGTGGCTGCGCCCGAGGTGTTGGCAATGCTCTCACCGTTGGGACGGAGGCTCTACTTTCCGAAGGGCATCCTCTCCCAATCGGCGGAAGCCAAGGCCAAGGGCCACCGTTTCAACGCGACGATCGGCATTGCCACCGAGGGGGGTGAAGCGATGCACCTGCCGTCGGTGCACCGGCATCTCGTCGGGATCGCGCCCGACGATGCCTACACCTACGCGGGTGGTGGCGGCCGTCCGGAGCTTCGCCAGCGCTGGCAGGACAAGCAGCTTGCGGAGAACCCGAGCCTTGCCGGCAAGGCGTTCGGTCTGCCGATCGTCACGAGCGCGCTCACTCACGGGCTCAGCCTGATTGGCGATCTGTTCATCGCTCAGGGTGATCGCATCGTTCTTCCCGACAAGCTGTGGGGAAACTATCGGCTTGGCTACGAGGTGCGGCTGGGCGCCGAGATCGCGACCTATCCGTTCTACGAAGCGGGCGGCTTCAACACGGCCGGCTTCGCCGAGGCGCTGGGGCGCGAAGCCCAGGGCCGTGAGAAGCTCATCGTGCTGCTCAACTTCCCGAACAACCCGACCGGCTACATGCCCACGGAGCCCGAGGGTGAGGCCATCGTCGCCGCGTTGCTGGCCCAGGCCGAGCGCGGCACCAAGCTCGTGGTGATCCTCGACGACGCCTACTTCGGCCTCTTCTACCACCTGGGTGGGCCTTCGATGACCGAATCCCTGTTCGGTCGCCTGGTCGGCATCCACTCGAACCTGCTGGCGATTCGCCTCGACGGGGCGACGAAGGAACTCTTCGTCTGGGGCCTGCGCTGTGGCTTCCTCACGTTCGGCCCGGGCCGCGCGGAGACCGCCAACGCAGTTTGCCAGGTGCTCGACGCCAAGGTCCGCGGCGCCATTCGCGGCAGCATTTCGAACAGCCCGATGCTCTCCCAGACCCTCGTCGAGAAGGCGTTGGCGTCGTCTTCCATCGACGAAGAGCGCAAGCAGAAATGCGAGATCCTGCGTGCACGGGCCGAGAAGGTGTACGAGGTTGCCAACGCACCGCGCTTCCGCGAGAGCTGGGACGTCTACCCGTTCAACAGCGGCTACTTCATGTGCCTCGACGTCAAAGGGGTCGACGCCGAACCCCTGCGCCTCCACCTGCTGGATGCCCACGGCACCGGCTTGATCGCCACCGGAAAGCGTGATCTGCGCGTCGCCTTCAGCTGCCTCGAGCTGGAAGAGATCGAACCGCTCTTCGAGACGATCCACAAAGCCATCCAGCAGCTTCGCGACGCCTGAGCTAGCGGTCGAGCTCTTCCAGGAGCGAGACCAGGACGTCGGTTCCGAACTGGAGGTTGGCTTCGCTGATACGCTCGCCCGAGCCGTGGATCCGGCGGCTTTCGACGGGGCGGAGGCGGCGCGGCACGAAACCGTAGGCGACGATCCCGTGCTCGCGGAACCAGTGGGCATCGCTGGCGCCGGTGCCGACGCGCGGGACGACGAGCGAGCCCGGGTCGACCCGCGCCGCGACCCGCCGGATCGCGTCCATGAGAGGTGTCTCCGAGGGCGAGGCGCGGCTCGCGAACGTGAAGCGGACGTCCACCTGGATGTCCGGGTCGTTGGCCGCGCGACGCGTCGCTTCCGCGAAATCCGCGCAGCTTTCGCCTGGCAGCAACCGGGCGTCGATGCCGGCGGCCGCCTCGCCGGGGATCACGTTGATCTGACGGCTACCGCGCAAGGTCGTGATGGCGAAGGTGTTGCGAACCAACGCAGCCCGCGCCGGGTCGGCAAGGAAGCGCTGGCGGAAGCCGGCGTCGTCTCGCAGGGCGGTTTCGAGATCGGCAAAGCCCGCCCGATCCTCGGCGCTGGCCCGCGGCGCCAGCGCTGCAAACAGGGTCGCGACCTCAGGCACGACGCGGACCGGCCGCGGCAGGCTCCGAACGCGTGCCAGGGCCCCGAGCAGACGATCGACCGCCGAATCCCGGCTGCCGCCTGCAGCGTGCCCCGCGGTTCCCCGCGCGCGCAGCTCGAGCCAGCACGGGGTCTTCTCCGCAACACCGACCTCCCAAAGGCCAGGCGCCTCGCCGACGCCGCTCGGGCCGACAGTGATACCGCCCCCGATGGTCAGCAGGTAGGCGGCCCCAGCCACTAGCTCAGGCTGTTCCCGCAGCAGCCGCGCCGCGCCGTTCAGACCACCGAGCTCTTCGTCCGGGGTCGAGAGCACGATCACGTCGCGCCCCAGAGGCGTCGCGCGGGCCGCCAGCCGCAGAGCCGCCGCGAGGTGCACGACCAGGGCACCCTTGGCATCCAGGGCACCGCGCCCGATCACGGCGCCGTCCATCACGACTCCGCCGAACGGATCGATCGCCCCCCAACCGGCCGTATCGGCCGGATCGACAGGCACGACATCGAGGTGGGAGAGCAGGATGATCGCGCCCCCCGCCTTGCCCGTTCCCGGGATCCGCGCCCAGAAAGCAGCACGCCCCGCGGGGACATCGCTTGATTCCGCCCGGCTGCGGAGATCGATGGCTCGGGTTTCGATGCCGCGGCTCCTGGCCCAATCCGCAAGGAACCGCGCCAACGGCCCCTCATTCCCCGGGGGATTCGTGGTGTCAAACTGAAGAACACGTGAAAGAAGCTCTACCGCCCCCCCTCGCGCAATCGGACCAACCTCGCCATGCTCCCGCTCGGTCGCACCAACGAAGCCGGAACAGCCGAGCCCTGAGCCGCAGAGCCAGGCGACGAGGATCCACCCCACCCCCAAAGTGCGGGTTCCGATCCGGGGTCGCCCCCGGGCTTGGCAATGAGTGAGGTGATTTGTGATGGCGGGCACACGAATTACCGGGAAAACGAACTATCTAGCATGAGTGCCTGCCGGTCGATGAGGAATCTGGGAAACGTGAGCCCCGCTGAGGCGGGGGTCACCGGTCACAAAACGACCCGCTGCAGCGGACGATGAAGAGACCAGGAGATTTGATGAATCTGCGCCAGGTGCGACGGCCGGAGATCCTTGCCGCGGTGCTGACCGGTCTCGGTCTGCTGCTGGTCGTCATCCTGTTGCACACGGGGAGCGCACCCGTGAGCGTGCCGACTGCCGCCGCCCCCGAGGTGATCCCGCAGGATGTGACGGAGCCTGCATTGCCCGTCATCCCCGAGCCCACCTTGACGGTCACCGAGGGGAAGCTTGCCCAGGCCGAGACCCTTTCCGCTGCGCTTCGTCGCACCAAGGTCGATTGGCTCGTCATCCATCAGATCGATTCGGGCATGTTGCCGGTTTTTGATTTCCGTTACGCCCGGCCTGGTGATCACTTTCGCCTGGCCCAGGACGAGTCCGGCGCGTTGGTTCGCTTCAACTACGATCGCTCGGTGCTGGAGCGCTACGAGCTGATAGCCGAGAACGAGACGTTCGTCGCCGAGCGCATCGAGGCCGAGATCGAGACACGCCACGCACGACTCGCTGGTGTCGTGGCGGGCAGCCTGTACGAATCCGTCAGTGCCCTTGGCGAGGCCACCGAGCTGGCCAGCGATTTCGCCGACATCTTTGCCTGGGACGTCGATTTCTCGCGAAGCGTTCAGCGCGGCGACGAGTTCTCGATCCTCTACGAGCGGCGCTTCCTGGAGACCGACACGGGCGCAGAGGTGTACATCGGCCCCGGGCGTATCCTGGCCGCTCGCTACTCGAATGCAGCCGGAGATTTTCACGCCATCGGGTACGGCAGTGCCGACGAGCTCGAGGGCTACTACCGGCCCGACGGCTCCTCGGTGGAGCGCCAGTTCCTGCGCGCGCCGCTCAAGTATCGGCGCATCAGCTCCCGCTACACGCTGGGCCGCTTGCATCCGATCCTCAAGATCCGCCGTCCGCATCAGGGGATCGACTACGCCGCACCGACGGGCACGCCGGTCTGGTCGGTGGCTTCGGGCAAGGTGATCTTCCGCGGCGTCCAAGGTGGCTTCGGCAAGCTGGTCAAGGTGCGCCATTCCAATGGCTACGTGTCCTACTACGGGCACCTCTCCCGCTTTTCGTCGAACTCGTCGGTGGGTTCGCAGGTGCAACAGAAGCAGATCATCGGCTACGTGGGTTCGACGGGAATGGCGACCGGGCCGCACCTCGATTTCCGACTCAAGCAACACGGTCGCTATCTCAACCCGGCAACGCTGCAAACGCCTCCGGCCAAGCCGATTCCGGCAGAAGCCATGGCCCGCTTCCATGCGACCCGCGATTCCCTCTTGCGAGAGCTGGATCCGCCGCCGCTCATGGCCGCCACGAACGAGGCGATGTAGCGCAGGCACTGGCCCGCACCAGACCGGGGTGGCGCCGCCGGATGTTCGGTCGCGCAGCCGCGGCAACTCTGTGCCAGGATACCGCCATGCCGGCATCTCATCTGCGAGAGCGTCTTGCGGCCAAGGGCGTTGCCCTGGCCCAGCGCGAAGAGGAACACAAAGGCGGCCTCGACGAGGCCCGCAAGCGCGCCGACGTGCTGCGAACGCGGGTGGATGAGGGCCTGGAGGGCTACGCCCAAGCCATCGTCGGCGCACCGCATCTCCAGGTGACGTTGGGTCCGGTTCATCCCGACGAGAAGCATGTCCGCGCTGTGGAGTTCCAGGTGGCGCGCGGGCGTTTTCGCGGCTTGTTCATCGTGAAGGCCAAAGGCGAGCTTACGCTGGTCGGGCCGTTCCGCTCCGGAAGGACCGAGGGACCCTGCCAATCGTTCCCCTGGGACGCGAATACCGAGATCGACGAAGCGGTAGCGGTGTTTCTGGAGTCGTTTCTCGAGGAGGCCACCGCGCCGTGAGCGGCCCTGCCGTGGGGAGGCTCGCCGGTTTTCGGCGGGTACGCGTCGGCTCGATGAACCCTCCAAAGCTCGAGGGCGTGCGGATGGCCTTGGCCGCCTACTGTCCGGATGTCGAGATCCTGGGCGCCGAGGTGGCCAGCGGTGTCGCCGAGCAACCCTGCGGTTTCTCCGAGATCCAACGAGGGGCACGCAACCGGGCCGAGGCGGCACGCAAGAGCGGTGCCTGTGACCTCGCGGTTGGCTACGAAGACGGACTCGTCGAGGTCGAGGGTGCGGGCTGGCTCAACATCGGCTGCGCTGCATTGGTGGATGCAGAGCGCGCGAGCATCGGATTGTCCTCGGGCTTCTCGTATCCCCCGGCATGCATTCCGCCCGCAGTCGAGGACGGCGAACCCATTGGGGACGTTTTTGACAAGCTATGGCGCCAGCATCACCCCGACAGCGGGCGAGCAGCTTCAGCCCTCTCCACGGGCAACGTCGGAAAATTGAGCGCCGACGTTCTCACCCGTGCCGAGTACACCCGCCACGCTGTACTCTGTGCACTCGTTTCCTGGCTCCATCCTGAACTCTATGCGCCCAGGGCTGAAATGTGAGTGACGAAACCAACCCGCCGATCGAATCCGAAGAGCAGCTGACCGAATTCATCCGCGGTGGCGAGAAGCCCCCGGAGGAATGGAAGGTCGGCACCGAACACGAGAAGATCGGTCTGCTCGCCGAGAGCTACCTGCCCGTGCCCTACGAGGGTGAGCGGGGAATCGCGTCGATTCTCGAGGCGATGGCCAGCGAAGACGGCTGGACGCGCATCTACGAGGGGGAGAATCTGATTGCCCTCGCAAAAGACGGCGCGAGCATCACCCTCGAGCCGGGCGGGCAGCTCGAACTTTCCGGGGCACCGCTGCGCACGATTCACGAGACCTGCTCCGAGTTCCACGGCCATCTCGAGTTGGTGCGCAATGTGTCCGGGCCTCGGGGGGTGGTCTGGCTCTCGCTCGGCATCAACCCGCTTCACGATGTCGCGGACATTCCGCGCATGCCGAAGGCGCGCTATCGGATCATGCGCGAATACCTGCCGACCCGCGCCGAACTGCCGCTGCACATGATGCACCTGACGGCGACGGTGCAGGCCAACCTGGATTTCGCAGACGAAGAAGACATGGTGCGAAAGCTCCGCACTTCGCTGGGCGTCTCTTCAATCGTGTCGGCGATCTTCGCCAACTCGTCGATCGCCGGCGGCAAAGCCAGTGGTTTTGTTTCGCGGCGGGTGCACATCTGGCGCCACACGGATCCGGATCGCTGTGGTCTCTTGCCCTTCGTGTTCGAGGAAGATTTCGGCTACGAACGCTACGTCGAGTGGGCGCTCGATGTCCCGCTGTTCTTCATCGTGCGGGACGGCAGCTACCTGCCCGCGTCCGGAACCACCTTCCGCGAATTCATGCAGCGGGGCCTCGACGGCCATCGGGCCGCCCTGGACGATTGGAACCTTCACCTGACGACGCTCTTTCCCGAGGTCCGTCTCAAGCGTGTGATCGAGGTGCGCGGCACGGACGCGGTCCCCGCCGGCCTGATCTGTGCGCTTCCAGCCCTGTGGAAGGGCCTGCTCTACGATTCGGAGGCCCGGGCCGGAGCCTGGGATCTGGTGCGCGGCCATACGGCCGAGGAGCGGCTGGCAGGCCTCGAAGATGTCGCTCGGCGGGGCCTGGGGGCCGAGCTTGCCGGTCGCCCTGTCCTGGAGCTGGCCAAGGAGCTCGTCGAGCTCTCCTCCGAGGGCCTGCGGCGGATCCGCCACGCTGGAAGGCGGGATCCAGACGAGCGGGGCTACCTGGACGCGATTCGGAGCCAGCTTGAGGCAGGCCGCAGCCCCGGCGAGGAAATCCTGGACCGCTGGGAGGGTACCTGGGGGCGATCCGTTCCGCGGTTGATCGAGTATGCGCGTTACTGATAGAGTCGCGCTTCGGCCTGCCGGCCGATCACGAGGAGGCGTCATGGCCCGTAAGATGAGAATCTCGTTCACGCTGGACGAATCGGATACCGCCTACTTCGAACGGATCTACCGGGCGGCGAAAAAGAATGCCTCCGCCGACGATTGGCCCAAGATCTCCCGGGGCGTTCGAAAGCTGATCAAAGAGGTTCGCGAGAACACGAAGGTTCCGACCTTCGTGTCCGAAGCGATCGACTCCCTCGAAGATCTGATGCAGATGGTCAACGATCTTCAGTACAAGGCGCCGAAGGCCGTGATCAGCCGAGCGGTTGCAGCGCTGGCCTACTTCGACAATCCGAAGGACGTGATTCCCGATGACGTCCCGCTGGTGGGTTTTCTCGACGACGCGATCATGATCAAGTTCGTCGAGGATGATCTCGAGCACGAGCTGTGGGGCTACCGGAAGTTCAAGGCCTATCGTGAAGGCAGTGAGCAGCGCTTCTGGACCGATACCGCCAAGGCCCGCCTGGCACCGAAGCTCGAAGCGAAGCGCAAAGAGCTGAGGCGAAAGATTCAGGACCGGGAAGAGAAGGCAAAGGCCCGGGCCGCGAAGCGCTAGAGAGAGGCCGCTTCGCTTCTCTCGAGGGGCGTTGTGGTCGCCGATCCTGGACACAGGCCGCGCGGAATGGCTCGGCCGAGGGTCGGGTGGCCGCATAGGGAGTTGGACGGGGTGTCGCCTTATGCGGCTTCGCCGCTGGCGACCTACGCGCACGCTGGGCGGTACCTATGCCTGCGCTTTATTTCCGCCCGGCCTGCGCCCAGGATCGGCGAGCGCGACCGGGGCGGGAGGACGCCGAGCCAAGCGGTTGCGACGAAGATGCTCCCAGCTCTTGAGAAGAAATGGGTGGAGCCGGCGCGAGGGCGTGCGCAGTCGCCAACGTTGTTGTTGCCTCCACCCCAAATTTTTTCGCGGCGGCGACTCGTTGATGTACCTCTCCCACGTAAATCGCGGGGCGGGGGGCGGTCAGCGCGGAAATAAAGCGCAGGCATCTCATCCCCTGAGCGTGCGCTCGTTCGCTAGCGGCGAAGCCGCGCAAGCGAACCCGCGTCCAAGTCGAACGCGTCCTCCCAGGCCTCAGCCGAGCCATTCCGCGATGGCCGCCCCCCGCCCCGCGATCCACACGGAGAAGCGAAGCGGCCCTCCATGAAGACAGCTACCCTAACCCCGCGATGTCCGAAGCCTCACGTCCTCGTATCCTCATCGTTGACGACGAGGAGGCCATCCTCGAAACGATGACGTTTACGTTCGAGGATGACTACGAGGTGCTCACCAGCTCGTCGGCCGTCAAGGCGTTGGAACTCCTGGAGCAGCAGGATCGGGTCGCTGTCGTGATCTCGGACCAGCGCATGCCCGAGATGACGGGCGTCGAGTTCCTGGCCCAGGTCTTCGAGCGTCACCCGACCACTGTTCGGATCATCTTGACCGGCTTCGCCGACATGGACGCAATCATCGGTTCGATCAACGATGGTCACGTCTACTCCTACATCACCAAGCCCTGGGAACCGGACGATTTGAAGCAGATCGTCCGGCGCGCAGTCGAGCACTACGCGCTCGCGGAGGAGAACGAGCGCCTGGTGGGAGATCTGCGGGATTCGAATTCGTTCCTTCAGGCGGTGATGGACCAGCTCGATACCGGCGCCCTGGCGGTGGATGCCAACGGCATCGTGCGTGCAGTGAACGCGCCTGCCCGCGGCTACCTCGGCATCGAGGGCGATCCCCATGGCCGTCGGCTCGAGGACGTGCTGCGGCCCGAGGCCCTCGAGTTGATCGGTGGCGCGGTGATTCGGATCCGCCAGGACGAGAATGTGAGCTACGAAGAGGTGGAGCTGCCGAGTGGTGATGCGGTGAAGCTGCGCGTGACGATGCATCCGCTCTTCAGCTCCGATGGCCGCGAGCTCGGCCAGGTGATTCTGGGTCGCGAGATCTCGCACGAGCCATTGAAACGCCGCTTCGAGGAGATCATCGAATGTCTCGCCACGACCGACGGCGAATTGCGTGGGCCCCTCGGCGATGCGCGACACGGGCTCGGTTCCCTGGCGGAGTTGGTGAAGGGAACGGGCGTCGCATCGCCCGGAATGAGCGAGCTCGAGGAGCGGACGTCACGCACGCTCACGGCCATCGAATACTGGCTGGCGGTGGACGACGTCCTGGTCCGGGAAGACTATCCCGAGGCTCAGCCTCTGCTGGATCGGATGCGGGTTGCCACCACCCGGTGGCCGAGCCCGGATCGCTTGCCGGCTCGCGTCCGCGAGCTCGCACAGCGGGTCGAGGCCTACTACGAGACCGGAGAGAACCCGAAGCAGCCCGTCCTCTGACGCGGCGTTCGGGACGCGCCAGCCGATGAACCAATCGGATCCGCCTGACGAATCGGGAGCGACGGCTGAGAGGCGGATCGTCATTCCGCGGATCGAGTTCCGGATCGAACGGCTGCGGACCCTCTATCGCTGTACCTATGCGTTCCACGCGCGGGAAGTGCGTTTCGAGCGGGATACGGGTGAGGGTTTCGAGAACGCGTTCCCGGAAACGTTTTCTTTCCATGTGGATCGCCACGATCCGGCCGAGCTCTACCTGCGCTTCGAGGATCTCTGGACCCAGCCCGCACTGCTCGCGGCACGCGCCGTGAAACGGGATTCCGAGGAGCTGGTTCTGCGCTTGCTGTCGGAGCTGCCGGCCAGCCTGTCCGAGTTGCTGAAGGGGCTCGCCACGCCCGAGAACTCCGCACCGCTGCTGCGCGCAAGCGAAGACGTGGCCGTCTTCGCGCTGGTCGTCTTGCGATTCATCCACGACAAAGATCTCGACGAGCACCCGCGCCTTCGGTTCGCGCGCTTCCATTGGCGAAGGCTGGTCTGGAAATCGCTGCTCACCGTGATGGAGGCGCACGTGCGCCCCGAATACGTGGCGGGATATCGAGACGGTCGTGTCGACCCTGAACGCTCGGCGGATCCCTACGACACCTCCTTCCTCTACGCATTGGCATCGGGCGAAGCCGAGCGCATCGATCCCCAGCTCGTCGGGGCTGCCGAACTCGCCTTCATCCGCTGGCTGGATGAAGTCTGCCTGGACGAAGACAATCGTGCGTTCGAGACGGGTAGCTCTCCTTTCGCCGATCGCGAGACTGAAGTTCTTGGAGCGATCCGCCTGAAAGGCACGACCACGGTAAATCTCGGTCGCGATCTCACGCCCTTCCTGCGCAGGCGAAGCCGTGACAGTGCGCGGATCCTTAAACGCCTCGAACATTGGTTCCTGCGGCAGTACGACATCCATCATGCCGCGGCGATGCTCTCTCACGGGGATGCGTTGCAGCGTGGGGACGACGATGGAGATCGGGTGCTCTCTCGCCACAGCGCACCCAACTATGCGCTGGCCCTGGCGGTACCGTCTCTGCCGTTCCTGGCAGCGGTATTCGCCTACGACCGTTGGCCGCATGCCTTCGACGTGTTGGCCTCGCTCGAAGTGGGGTTGGTTCTGGTCACTGCGATCTGGTTCCTGGCCTACCGCTTCATGTGGCGTAAGGATCTGATCCTCTTTCACGCATCCGTGCCTCGCATCGGGGCCGGCATCATCGTCGGCTACCTGCCCGTGTTCCTGATCGATGAGGTCTGGGATCTCGCGGAACAAGCGCCCGTCTACATCCTCTCGACCATCGCCTTGCTCGGCACCACGACCCTTCTCTACATCTACGTGGAGGTGCAGCGCAGGCTGGGCGATCCGAATGAGGCTTTCGCCCGCGCTCGTGCAATCTTCCTGCTCGGCCTGGTTCTATCCGCCGGCTTTGGGCTGATGGTCACGAGCCTGCTCGGCCCCCTGATGGCAGCCCGTAACTGGGGAACCAACCTGACCGGAGCGCCGATCGAGGTGCTGGCAGGCAATCTCCAGCCGTTCGCCGGCGAGCTGCCGCGGGTGCTGGGCATAGGGCCCCTCTACGCCTTCCCCACCGCCGTGCTGCTGATGACCTTCATGGCATTCTTCATTGGCACCTTCCTGCAGCTCCTCTGGGAGGATGCGCCCTTCACGGAGCCGCTCTAGGCCCGGGATGTTGCTCCCTAGCGGGGGCGGCATCTCAATCGGTACCCTCTCTCTTTCGTCGAGAGGGCAAGGAGGCGAAGTGGCCGAGGTCGTGATGTACACCCGATCCTGGTGTGGGTATTGCCACCGCGCCAAGGCCCTGCTCGAGGCGAAGAGCCAGGCCTTCCTCGAGCACGATGTCGAGATCGATCCCACGAAGGAAGAAGAGATGCTGCGGCGCAGCCAACGAACCTCGGTGCCCCAGATCTTCGTCGGCGAGGTCCATGTGGGTGGCTACGACGATCTGGCGGAACTGGAGCGCCGCGGTGAGCTCGATCGCCTGCTCGACGAAGAAGGAGGCGAGGAATGAGCGACGTGCAGCGGGTGAAGGTGCTGATCATCGGGAGCGGGCCTGCCGGTTACACCGCTGCCATCTACGCGGCGCGGGCGGAGCTTGCGCCCGTGATGCTGGCGGGCCTTCAATTCGGTGGCCAGTTGATGCTCACCACGGAGGTCGAGAACTACCCGGGCTTTCCCGAGGGCGTGACCGGGCCTGACATGATGGACATGTTCCAGAAGCAGGCCGAACGCTTCGGCACGCGCGTCGAGCTGGAAGATGCGACCGATGTTGATTTCTCCAGGCGTCCGTTCCGCGTCGAGACCGAGAGCCAGAAATTTGAAGCCGACGCAGTGGTGCTCGCGACCGGTGCTTCGGCGAGATGGATCGGCTTGCCGTCGGAAGAGCGCTTGATGAATCAGGGTGTTTCGGCATGCGCCACCTGCGACGGCGCTCTCTACCGCGACAAGCTGATGGCGGTGGTTGGCGGCGGCGATACGGCGATGGAGGAGGCACTCTTCCTCACCCGCTATGCGCCGAAGGTGACCGTGATCCATCGCCGCGACGAGTTACGAGCTTCGAAGATCATGGCCGAGCGGGCTTTGAAGCACGAGAAGATCGAGTTCGCCTGGAACTCCCGGGTAGACGAGGTGCTTGGCGATGAATTCGTGACGGGCGTTCGCATCAAGGACGTGAACACGGGCGAGAC
>JAFDCZ010000176.1 GCA_019312665.1 Deltaproteobacteria bacterium
GCCGGCGAACTGCTCTTCCAGGTCGAAGACGAGAAGCTTCGCAAGGTCGAGTACTACAAGAACGAGGAAGCCAGCGCGGCCAAGATCCGCGACGGCTGGCTGTACACGGGCGATCTCGTCCGCGCCGACGAGGAGGGGAACCTCTACTTCCTCGATCGCAAGACCGACTCGCTGCGCCGGCGCGGGGAGAACATCTCCTCGTGGGAGGTGGAACGCGAGATCAACGCCCATGCCGACGTGTTGGAGTCGGCGGTCTTCGGCGTGCCCTCCGAGTTGGGCGAAGCCGACGTGATGGCTGTCGTCGTGCTCAAAGAGGGACGCACGCTCACAGCGGCCGAGCTGATCGCCCACTGCGAACCGCGCATGGCCCGCTTCATGCTGCCCCGCTACATCGAATTTCAGAGTGCCCTGCCCAAGACCGAGACCCACCGCGTGCAGAAGCGCGTCCTCAAGGACAACGGCGTGGGTCCGGCGACATGGGATCGAGAGGCACAGTAGAAATCGAGATTCAACGAGCGCATGAGGGATCAAGAGCAACCCTCGAGACAGGAGACAACACCATGCAGGTTCAAGAAGCGATCGGCACCCGTCGCACCTTCCGCTACCTACTCCGCCACAAGCCCGTCGAGCGCGAGAAGATCCAGAAGATGCTCGAAGCGGCTCGGCTCGCGTCCCACTGGGGCAATGTCCAGGCCCTCAAGGCGGTGGTCGTGGAGCGCGCCACGGCCAGCCAGGAGGTACTCGAATCCCTCGAAGCACCTGTGGCGGGCTTCCAGATCGAGCAGGCCCCTGTGGTGATCGTCTGGTGGCTCGACTTCGCCGCCATCGATGACCAGGCCAACCGACTGCGCGAACTCGTGAAGGCACGAGCGTTGGGTATCGACCTCGAGAAGGCGACCAACGCGCTCGAGAGCTTCCTGATCCCCTTCTTCGAGAAGATCAGGCCCATGATGAAGCAATCGGGGCTCACCGAGATGGACTGCGGCCAGGGAATCGCTCAGGCCACCCTCGTCGCCATCGACCAGGGGCTCGGCACCGCCTGTCTGAGCACCGCCAAGGAGGACGAGATCCGGCGCAACCTCGAGCTTCCCGAGACCTCCAAGGTGTTGGTACTGCAGTGCGTTGGCTACCGAGCCGAGAGCATCGAGGCCGGCGGACAGCGACCGCGCCGACCCTTCGAAACGCTCTTCTCACTGAACGGGGTCGGCACTCCCTTCCCGCGCAGTGAAGAGGTGGTGAACCAGCTCGAGCAGGCGAGGATGCTTCAGACGCCCGCTCCCCTGCCCTGGCGGCAGGCTGAGCTCGATTACCTGCAGAAGGCATTGGACCTGCCCGATTTCTGAGGGAGACACCGCACGGCTTCACCGTGCATGAAAACCAGAAGGAGCACAGCATGTCGAGTATCGACCTCGAGTCCATCCTCTCCGACGACGAGCGGGCCATTCACGAGAGGGTCCACAAATTTGCCGAGGAGGTCATGCGGCCGACCGGCATCGCGCTGGACGCCCTCGCCGACCCTGAGGACGTGATCGCCGACGGCTCGATCCTCTGGGACGTGTACAAGAAGCACGATGAACTGGAGCTCGAGGTGATTGCGGATCCGGCGAGCGGCTTCACGCCGGTACAACAAGCCCGGCTCCGGGCCATCATCAGTGAAGAGTTGGGTTGGGGCGACTCTGGGCTGGCCATCAGCTTCGGGGTCGACGGCTTCCCGAAGACGATGGCGCTGATGTCCGGAAGACCAGAGCTGATCGAACGTTTCGGCCAGCCCGGAAAGCGCGGCTGCTGGGCGATTACCGAGCCCGGCCACGGCAGTGACCAGATTCGCTTCGCCACCGATCCCCAGATCGCCACCCTGGGAAAGCCCAACTGCATCGCCAAACGGGATGGTGACTCCTGGGTGATCAACGGACAGAAGGCAGCCTGGGTCTCGAATGGATCGATCGCCGAGGCTGCGTCGCTGTTCTGCGCGGTCGACCGGGGACAGGGAGTCGTCGGCGTTGGTGGCTTCCTCGTCCCCCTGGACGATCCCGCGGTCTCGCGCGGCAAGGCCCTCGACAAGATCGGCCAACGAGCGCTCAACCAGGGCGAGCTGTTCTTCGACGGCCTGCGGGTTCCGGACATGAATCTGGTGGTATCCCCCGAACTCTACGCCACAGCCGGCGACGTCGGCCTCAGCCAGGCCAATTCCGGAATGGGCTCCGTCTTCGTAGGGGTTGCGCAGGCTGCTCTCGACCTTGCAGTCGATTATGCCAAGGAGCGCGTCCAGGGCGGTGTGCCCATCTTCGAGCATCAGAGCGTCAAGGCCCGCATCTTCGAGATGTTCCGCAAGGTAGAAGCGGCGCGCGGACTGAGCCGGCGTGTCCTCGAGTACAACGCACTCAACGCACCCAAGCTGCAGTATGCGATCGCGTCGAAGGTCACCTCCACCACCACGGCCTTCGAGGTGGCGAGCGCCGCGGTTCAAATCTTCGGAGGCAACGGCCTCAGTCGCGAGTACCCGGTCGAGAAGCTCATGCGAGATGCACGAGCTTCGATGATCGAGGACGGCTGCAATGAGGTGCTCGGGATCGCCGCCGCGTCACGTCTATGAGGTTTGCTGACACTGCGACCGGTTGAAGGGCTGCCGGTCGGAGCCAGGTCGACGCCGCGTACGATACGCGGCCCCCAAAAGGAGAATCACCCATGGCCTATCGACTTCGTGAGGCGCAGCGCGCCATGCAGGCACTCGGGGCCAATCCCGACGACACGGCGCAGGCCATCCGGGCGATCGGTGCCATGTCAGGCAACTCGCCGGAACGCTGCTTCAAGCGCTTCGCACGCTCCAACAGGGGTGCGCGTATCCTGCGCGAAAAACGTGAGCTCTACGACATCCTTTCGGACATCGATCGTCTCGGCGCCATGCCCGAGGGCTCGCTGGGCCGGGCCATCTGGACCTTCTACACCACCGAGGAAATCAGCGCGCAGGGCCTCAAGGGTGCAAGCGAGGCCGCCGCGGGCGAGGACGGTTACTTCGGGGGAGACGATGACCGGACGCGCTTCGCACGCCGCTTGCGGGAACTGCACGACGTCTTCCATGTACTGGCTGGCTACGGGCGAGACATGAGAGGCGAGATCGCTTGCCTCGCCTTTACCTACTCGCAGACGAAGAACACAGGCATCGGCTACGTGGCGCTGCGCGTGCTGCGCGGGGCTGGCTGGCGCTCGGAGATGGGCCGGGTGATCCGTCAGGGCTACTGGCGCGGGCGACGCGCCGAGTGGCTGATCGATCAGGACTGGGAGGCGCTGCTGCCTCAGCCGCTCGAACAGCTGCGCAAAGACCTCGGAGTCGGCCCGGCGCCGGAGTACGAACCGCTTCGCTCGGCCGGTGCACCGACCCTGGCCAACTGATCGGCCGAGGGCGGCGCGCCCGGGAGCGAGGATGGTTGCCCATCGGGGACCATGCTCGTGATCGTGTGCAGCCACGGCTACTGCGTCGCCGCTCTCAGCTTCCCCCGCTGGAGCTTCTCGGGCGCGGTCATGCTGAAACAGAGGTGCCCGTTCCAGGTGGAGAAGAGCGGGGTCTTCGGCAGCCCGAGCGAGCGGAACGCATCGGCCAGGGGATGGTCACCCAGAACGATCGTGGCTCCGCCCAGGGCGTAGCCGGTCTCCCGGTAGCTCTGGGTGAGATGACTCACGTGCGGTTCGCCCTGGTAGATCGAGTACACCGAGGATGTGATCGGCGCCGGGGTCTTGCGTCCGCCGGCCTTCATCGAAAACTGGAAGACCGGACGATCCTCCATTCGCAAGGAGCAACGCAGCCTGCCGTCATTCTGCTCGAACTCGATGTCGGCGAGTTCCTTGGGGAACCCCCACATCTGCAGTCCGCATTGCTGCGAGAGGCGCGTCGTGACCTGGAGCCGCCAGGTGTAGCTGGCGACACGGCCAGTGAGGAAATCGCGCCAGGTCGACAGGTAGCGGCCGACTCCCGGAACCGAACTCAGGAACGAGTCTTCGTCGTCCAAGCGTCGAACGAAGAAGGCCTGGGCGGTCTCCTCGTAGACGCCGCAATCCTTATCCGTGTAGTGGACGCAGGTAAAGGCAAGGATTCCCCTGCCCGGCGCGATCTCGGCGATCTCGAATCCCGTCCCCTCGATCAGCTGCTGCGCGGCGCCGGCGTCCACGACGAAGAGTGCGGCCGCCGATGAACCCTCGCGAAAGAGCGTGGGATATCCGAGGTCTTCACCTTCGATCTCGAATCTCCGCTTCGACGATTCGTCTTTTCTTTCGATGGGCATCGCGCGAGCTGCTCGTTTTCCACTCCTGGCGCGAACCGCCGAGAGAACTGTTGGGATGCACGGTCTAGCTGTGGGACCTCGATGCGATCTGGCTCAATCGGTGCGAACGCTGCCTCAGGCGCTGCATGAGGTCGTGGAGAAGGGAGAGGATCTCTCGAAGCGCCTGCCACGGTCCCAAGCGAGCGCGCGCGCTGCACGAAACACTGAAAGTCCAGCCGCTCCTTCATCGAGCGTGATCGCGGGATGATCATGCCTGGCACGGTAGCTACGCTGGCCCACCGAGAGGGTACGAGCGCGATGTCCCGACACCTCATCCCCGTGAGCAAGCGCGAATTGTGTGAGGCTCGACAGCTGTGACGGCCCGCCCGAACTCGGGGGGTGAGGGCCCCCGGCTGGAATGCCATGGGGCGGCTCGCGAGGTAACCGGCTCGTGTCACCGGGTCGTCCTGGGCGAGCATTCCGTGTTGCTCGACTGCGGCCTGTTCCAGGGAGAGGCGCAGGAACGCAACAAGCAGCCCTTTCCGTTCTCGCCCGGTGAGATCGATGCCGTCGTTCTGAGCCACGCCCACATCGATCATTCGGGCCGCCTGCCTCTCCTCGTGAAGCAGGGCTTTCGGGGACCGATCTATACCCATCCGGCAACTCGCGATCTCTGCAGCATCATGCTCCGAGATTCCGCCTACATCCATGAACGGGAGGCGGCGTGGGAGAATCGTCAGCGGAGGCGGAAAGGCCAGGAGCCGACCCTGCCGCTCTACACCCAGGAGGATGCCGAGAAGGCGATGGAGCAGTTCGAGCTTCTCGACTACGGCGAGGCCCGGGACATCTTGCCACGAATTCGCGTCCGCCTTCGCGACGCGGGGCACATCCTGGGCGCCGCGATCGTCGAACTCTGGCTCGACGCGCAGAAACGGCCTCGCAAGCTGGTCTTCAGCGGCGATCTCGGGCACCGGAACAAGCCTCTGCTCTGTGACCCGGAGCCGGTGGAGGAGGCGGACCTGGTAGTGCTCGAGAGCACCTATGGCGATCGGGAGCACCGGTCCTGGGAGGCCACATGGCGTGAGTTGGGAGAGATCCTGGAGGCGGCCGACCACGAAAAGGGCAATATCCTGGTCCCCGCTTTCGCGGTGGGTCGCACGCAGCAGCTTCTCTACGCGTTTCAACGGCACTTCGACGAGTGGCGGCTCGACCGCTGGAAAATCTTCCTCGACAGCCCTCTGGCGATCGAAGCGACAGAGGTCTACGCCCGTCATTCCGACGTCTACGATCCGGCCGCGCTCCGCGCGCACAGGGAATCGGGATCTCTCTTCGAACTGCCGAACTTCGAACTCTGCCCGGACGCCGAAGACTCGATGAAGCTGAACGAGCAGAAGTCGGGAGCGATCATCATCGCGGGTAGCGGGATGTGCACCGGGGGTCGCATCAAGCACCATTTGAAGCAACACGCCGTTCGCCCGGGTTGCCATCTCGTGATCACCGGGTTTCAGGCGCGAGGCACGCTGGGACGCGCGCTCGTCGACGGAACCAAGCGCGTGCGGCTCTACGGCGACGAGGTACATATCGCCGCACAGGTCCACACCGTTGGTGGGCTGTCTGCGCACGCCGATCTCACCGGCCTCGCGGCCTGGTACGGCTGCTTTCGGGGGCGTCCTCCCGTCGCGCTGGTTCATGGGGAACCCGAGCCCATGGACGAACTTGCACGACATCTGAAGCGCGAGCATCGCCCCCGAAAGATCGTCTGCCCTCGAGCGGGTGAATCGGTCGAGCTGTAACATTCCTATCTGAGACGCTTCGCCGCGCACCATGAGACGCACGGTCGTGCGGTTCGGGCGATTGAAAAACGCATGGAGGATCTCATGACGAATCGGCGAGCGAAGAAGGGCCCGCCGGCCGCAGAGCGCCGGGATCGGCTCATCCGCGAGCAGGAGCACGACCCGTACAAGGTCCGAGCGAAGCTTCCGGATCCGACGGCCTGCCCCGAGTGTGGGGCCATGTACCGCAATGGGCGCTGGATGTGGGGCGCGCCGCCCGCGGACGCCAACCGCGAACTCTGCCCTGCCTGTCAGCGCATCCGGGATCAGTACCCGGCGGGGATCCTGACCATCTCCGGGCCGTTCTGGCGCGGGCACAAGGACGAGATCCTGGGGCTGGCGCGCAACATCGAGGAACGGGAGAAGGGAGAACATGCGCTCAAGCGCATCATGGCGATCCGCGAGGAGGGGGATGCGTTCGCCATCACGACGACTGATCCCGGCTTGGCTCGCAACATCGGCGATGCCCTGCACGACGCGTACAAAGGAGAGCTGGACTACCAGTACACCGACGGGGAAAACCTGTTGCGCGTGACGTGGTGTCGCTGACCACGAGGTGGAGTGACCGGGCCCGGCCCTACAGCGAGCGTGCGTGAGCGGAAAGCGTCGGATCCTTGCTCTCGAACTCCTTGCGGATGGTCCCTGCGACGTCCGCCATCTCTTCACCCAGTCTCAGCAGAATGTCATCGAGTGACACGATCCCAATCAGATGCCCCTCGCCATCGACGATGGGGAGGCGCCGAACGCCATTCTGGCGCATCAGTGCGACGACCTGGTTCGTGGGTTCGTTGGCGGTAACCGTTTTGAGGGCTCCTCCCACGGAGCCAGCGACGGTTGCCATTTTGGGGTCGAGTCCCTCTCCGATCATCTTGACGATGTCCCGGTCGGTGATGATCCCAACGGGCGCGCCGTCGGGAGACTCCACGAGCACGAGTGCCCCCACCGAGAACATCGTCATTTGGCGCGCGGCTTCGCTCACCGTGCAGCTGGGCAGGATCGTGGCCACCGATCCCTGAGCAAGTTTGCTGAGCGACATCGACAGGGGCCCTCCTTCTCTTGGATCGCGCATCAAGTGTACCAACCTCGATTGCTCGGCAACATTGAACCCGCGACCCGGCGGGAGCGCCAGTGCAGCCGACATCGAGAGGGCACCTCAATGCTTCGTTCCCGCGAGCGCTTCGTAGCCAGAGACGAGTTCCGTGTCCCGTAGGACCGGAATGCGTCGCGCCGGGCTGATCTCCTTGAACCCGTCGGGCACCGGCATGGGTTTGCTGACCGAGAATTCGCCCTGCGATTTCACCGGGAGCCCCCGCCGATCTTCGGGGGACGCCAGCATTCGCCGAGTCGAAATCAGCTTCCGAATAGCATCATCAAACGCTCGGCGGCGGGCGAGAGCTGCCGCCCCTTCGAGCGAATCAGGCTGGGGCTGATCTCCGGGCCTTCCAGCGGCCACCCCATCACCTTGATCCGGCCAGTCCGCGCATAGCCCATCAGCAACTCGCGCGGCCCGAAGACGACGGTGTCGCTGCGCTCGGCGAGGCGGACCATCACTTCGTAGTTGTCGCAGATCAGTGCGGGCACGAGCGGCTCCGCCCCTTCGCCACCGGTGCGCTCGGCCGACCAGCGCTCGAAGCGCGGTGCGGTGGAGGCGCCCGCCACCGGATAGACGGCCAGTTCGGCGGCGGTCGGTTTGCGCTTGCGCACCAGGGGATGGCCGGGGCGAAGCGCGGCCGCGATCGGATCGGCGGCCAGCTTCTGAATCTCGAGATCGTCTCGTTCCAGGGCGATCTCGGCGTCCGCGACCAGGAAGTGAAGCTCGCCGGATAGCAGTGCCGGAAGCAGCATGGCTGTGTGCCCCGAACGAACAGTCACCTGTACGCCCCGCTGGGCAGGCACGAACGTCTCGAGCACTCCTGGCAACAAGCTCATTTCAGCCTCTGGGTCGACGCCGATCCCGACCGCCCCTGTACCCATCCCCTTCCACAGCGACACTTCTTCCTCCAACTCGCGAACATGGCGTAAGAGATCCTCGCCCCGGCCGACCAGCCGCTCACCGAGTTCGGTCAACACGAGCCTGCGTCCGCGCCGATCGAAGAGCTTTGCGTCGAGTTCTTCCTCGAAGCGAGCGATGCTCTGGGTGAGCGCCGGTTGGGTGAGGTGGATGGCGTCAGCGGCGGCCTGCAGCGTGGAGTGCGACGCGACGGCGAGAAGATGTCGGATGTGGCGGATGTCGATCATCTTTGAATATTAGATCAGGTTATGAATATATAGAAATTTTCCATTGGATCTTATGTATCGCCTGATCGAAGATCTCTCTCATCAACCTTCCGCCACGCCAACAGGGAGAACGGAGATGACCATGACCGATCGGAACGCCGCGAAAATCGCCAAGGGCTCCGCCGAACTCGACACGAGGGCGCAAGAGCGGGCAGGCATAGAGAGCAGACTGGCCATGCAGGGGATGGAAGGTGACTCCATCCTGCCGATGCAGGTCCATGGCCCGGAGGTCTCCTACTTCACCGGCAAGCTCGAGGCCGTGCTCCGCTTCAAGGAGCTGCCCTACCAGCGCGTCGCGCAGCCACCTGGACCTGGCCTCGAGCGCACGACGGGCGTGGCCCAGGTGCCGGGCGTGCAGCTCGCCGATCGTCGCTGGATCACGGATACGACACCGATCATCGCCTGGCTCGACGAACGCTATCCCGAACCCAGCGTCATCCCGCACCAACCCGTGGTCGCGTTCTTCAGCCGGCTGCTCGAAGACTACGCCGACGAGTGGCTCTGGCGCCCGGCCATGCACTATCGCTGGGACTATCCCCAGGATGCCCATCACCTGAGCCGCATCCTCGCCGACGAGCTCACCGGCGAGGTCTCGCTTCCTGGATTCATCAAGCGCAATTTCATTCGCGGCCGTCAGCGCGCACTCTTCACGACGGGCGATGGCGTTGGTCCCGCCACTTGGGATCACGTCGAGAAGATCTATCTCGACTCCTTGGCGCATCTCCGAGCGATCTTGAAGACGCGCCCCTATCTGCTCGGCACTCGGCCGAGCCTCGCCGACTTCGGCTTCTTCGGCCCCATGTTTCGCCACTTCGGCCACGACCCGACCGGCTCGAGCATCATGCGCGAGACGGCTCCCGAGGTCTATGAGTGGGTGGCGCGTGTCTGGAATGCGCGCGCGAGCGTGACGGGAGGGGAACTCCTGGGGCAGGTCCCGGACGATTGGGGCCCGATTCTCGATTCGATCGGCTCGGCCTACCTGCCCTATCTGTGTGCCAACGCCGAAGCGTGGAAGGCGGGGCGAAGCCACTTCGACGTCGACATCGAGGGCGCCCCCTATCGTCGCATCCGCACCGCGCGCTATCGCGTCTGGTGCCTCGAGGAGCTTCGCCGCCACTTTGGCGAGCTGGTGGAGTCGGACCAGCGCGAGGTGCGCACCAGCCTCGAGGCGCACGGATGTTGGGAGCCGCTTTGGAGCGTCGAGAGTCCGGAGTCGGGCATTGATCCGCAGCGCGAGGCTCCCTTCTCTCCCGGCCACTCGGCAACGGGTGTGGGCTCGGGCGAAGCGGCGAAGCGACGCTGGGTCCCGGTGGCCACGGCCAGGCGAAGTCAATGAAGAGGCCGCAAGCGAAGACCTGTCGTTCTCTCAACCCCCAGACACTCGAGGAGTAACAGCCATGAAGCCTGTTTGTCTGGTCATCGGTGCCGGCGCCGGAATTGGTGGCACGGTCGGGAAGCGATTCGCCCAGGAGGGCTATCACACCGTATTGTGTCGACGCAGCGACGAAGAGGGCCTCCGCCGGCTCGTCGAGGATATCGAGAAGGACGACGGATCGGCTTCGGGCTTCTTGATGGACGCGGCCCTGCCCGAAAGCATCGAGGAACGGGTCGCCGCGGTCGAGGCAGAAATCGGACCGATCGAGGTCCTCGTCTTCAACCTCGGCGCCCAGATCGGCGACCGGGCGCTGGCGGACACCCCCTACAAGGCCTTCGAACTGGGCTGGCGGCTCGCGACCTTCGGGTTGTTCCGCGCCGCCTCCGCAGTTTGCCCACTCATGGAGGCGCGCGGGAAGGGAACCCTTCTGGTCACCTCCGCGACCGCCGCCGTCCGCGGCAACGCCGGGCAGCACTCCCATGCGGCCGCGATGGGCGGGCGGCGGATGCTCTGTCAGACCCTGAACGCCGAGTTTTCACCCAAGGGCATCCACGTCGCCCACATTCTCATCGACGGCGCGGTCGACGCACCCGACACGCTGGGCAAGTTGCTCGGGCCCGAGCGGTTTCAGCAGTTCCGCGAAGCCCGTGGCCTCGAGCACGATGGGCTGCTGCTCCCCAGCAAGATCGCGGACACCTATTTCCACCTCGCGCAACAGCATCGCTCCGCCTGGACACACGAGATCGACCTTCGAACCTTCTCGGACCGGCCGTGGTGGAATCACTGATCACGGTCGAGGACGGGCCTTTCACGCCGGCCTTCCCGGATCCTCCTCAAGCGGTGAGGAGGCCGTAGGACCAGTACAGCACGATCAGGATCTGCCCGACGAAGAGGGTGGCGCGGATCATTACGAAGGCCACCGACGTCGAGATGAGATGCACGACCGATTGGCCGATCCGAAAATAGAGGAGCAGCATCGCGAGCCCATCGGTGACGGCGGCCTGACCACTCACCACCGCCGCGAGGCCAACGACTCCAGCGATCGGCAGGAACTCCAGGCAGTTCAAATGGGCGCGGGTCCAGCGCTGACCGAGCCCTTCAAGGTCCGATCCATCCGGCAGGAAGCTGTTCAAGTCCTTATTCAGGCGTTGGGCGGTGATCATACGCAAGCCCGCAAGACTGAACACGAGGAGTGCCGACCAGATGGCAAAGCCGACCAGAGCGACGAGCGTGGGGCTCATGGGATCCTCCAAGGCGCGCGCCGCTTGGGGCGCGGGTTCGAAGCCGTTTCTCGATCGAACTCAGTGGCCGGGGTAGCACAGATGCGCAGGCTGGGCTCTGTTGCTGAAGATCGGCGCGATGTGAAGCGTTCGACCGCCGATCCATCGATCCTTGCCGACCGCCAGTTTCGACCGGCGAGCTTCGAGGCTATAGCGACGCCGTGCGCGCACAAGACAGGCACACGCCAACCCGGGAAGCCATGCTGCCCCCGGCTCCAGGATGCCAGCGTTCCCGGTACGGATTCGTGATCACTACGTTCGAGCCTGGCCGGCCGACCCCCTTGAAGCCTCGCGATCCCGCAAGCACGAACAGGGCTGGAACTCGCCGGAGAGTTCCGCACGAAGCCAGGTTCTAGTGGTGGAGGCGGCGGGAATCGAACCCGGCTCCAGGAAGCGTAAGCGACCGAAAAGAAAGAAGTCTTCCGACTGAAAACTTGTCCCGCGATTGTCCCGCGGCGCCACGGGGCCGAGCATTCACTCGATGCCGGAGCAGGCGCCTGCGAAGCCGACCGGGTAGTCGCCCCAAGCCGGCTACGAGGCGTTGATCCAGATCGGCGATGACCAGACGCGCTCGCGCAGCGTCGCGGGGACGCGCGGATCCGGCTCGCGCGAAAGGCGCAGGGCGTCGTAGGTCGACCAGCGACACGTCGGGTTCTGAAGCACACGAACGTAATAGAAGGCGCCCTGCGTCGGATCGAAGTCGGGGTCCTTCCAGGCCTTCGACAGCTGCATTGCGCCTGTGTCTCCCGTGGGCTTGCAGGTCGTCAGGTCGACGGATGCGCCATTGTCGGGGCAGCGAAGGGTGGTCGGGTCCACGTCGAGGCCATCGGCGCAGGCGATGTCCCGGACCTTCTCGTGGGTCTGCCCTTCCGCGTCGATCCAACCCTTGATGATCTGGATACGCTGAAGGGGAGCGCTCATCCAATCGCCGAGCGCCGCCACGTAGAAGGTAGGGCTCGCGGTGTCGCTCTCGGTCGGGCGGAGTACACCGCCCATCGGAACCCCACCGGCGGTCGCGACGGCAACGGGGTCCGGCTCGGTGGCGATGCTCTCGTCGAAGCCCCAGCCTGCAAAGAAGCGCAGAGTCATGCGCGGCCCCGAGGTGGCGTATACCTCGCGGCGCTTCATCGCCGCGAAGATCGCGTCACGCGTGTTCTCCTCGGCCCAGACTGCAGCCAGCCCTCCCGGCGTTTGGAACTGCAGCATTGATTGGTAGGGTTTCCGGTCGGGCTCGGCGCGCGGAGGTTCCCGCAACCGCCGGATCGCGGGCGAACCGAACAGTCCGACCGCGCCCACGTAATCCCATTCTTCGACGTCGCCGGGATTCCCGTTGTGTGTGTCGGTCGAGCCGATCATGCCGAAGGCCAGGGGGTTGAAGCCGAGCTCCAGGTCGAGCTCGAGACCGGCCTTGAGGCCTTGCCTCGCGAAGCCCGTCTCGAACGCACAGCCGGTCTCCTCGCCTGGCTCACACAGCGAGAGCACCTGGCTGAACGCGCACTCCTCGTCCGTGGCACCGACGCCCAATGCACACTCGGAAGCGCCCTTGATCTGGTAGATCTCCGCCAAGGGTTCGCGACGCCCTCGCAGACGCCATCCCTCCTCGTCGTAGCTCCCGCCATCCCAGGTGTACCGGCTGTAGGCGAGCCCCCAGGTCTTGTTCATGTTGTGGGGGATCGTGAGGAAGTCGCAATCGCCCGTGCAGGTGGCCTCCAGCCCGCGCCAGAGGTCGATGGCATTGCCCACGTCCATGGACGAGATCGCGTGCTCTGGCAGGTCGTTGCCATGGAAGAGCACGTTTCGATGGAGCTTGCCGGCATCCGGCAGGGCCGGCGAGTACTCGTAGGCGGCAAAGGTCGTGAGCACGCCGGGCGCGTTGTAGGCGTCGGCGAGCGCGATGTACCTCGACCAATCGGTTCGGGCGTCGCGCTCACAGCGCTCCACACCACCTTCGCCTCGGGAGCAGATCGGCCACGCGCTACGAACCGGGTGCTCGCGCGCCCTCTGTCGGTAGACGCCGGGGCGCGCACCCGGGTCCGGGTCGAGCTCCTGCCGGCCTCGGATGCCCCGTCCCCGGATGAACTGGAAGACGACCGTGTTGGGCGTCTCCATCACGGAGCAGTTCAAGGACTCGAACCACCCGAGGAGCGATAGGCATCCTCGATCGTCAGCGTCGTGCCGAAGAGCGTGGCGTCGAAGCTCTCGTGGGTGTGGACGTGCGTGTCTCCCCAGTAGACGTTCTTGAGGGGGTTACGCGGCTGGACGACCAGCGGCTCGGGCGCCGGGGCATCTATCTTCGAGTCGTCCTGGAGCGCATAGTCGGTGGGCGCTGAGTCGCGGCCAAACATTCGATCGGTCTCGCTCATGCGGCGCCCGACCGTGAACCAAGCGATCGCGGCGACGACCACGAGCAGCGCCACGAACCCGAGCAGGATCTTCTTCAACACGATTTCATCTCCTTCGAGAATGCGTCGCCGCTCACGATTCGTCCGGCCGATACCAGATGGGCGAGGACCAGGCGCGCTCGATCACCGTCGTGGGCAGGTCACTGCGCGGCTCGACACCGGCGCGAAGCGCCTCCCAGGTGGACCAGCGGCAGGTCGGGTTCTCGAGCACCCGCACGTAGTAGAACGCTTCCTGGTCGGCCTGGAACTCCGGGTCTTGCCAGAGTGTTCGCAACTGCATGGCACCGGCGTCCGGGTCGAACGAGCAGTCGGCGAGGTTCACCCGCGCACCGTTGTCGGGACAACGATGGGTCGCGGGATCCACCGCCAGGCCACCCGAGCAAGCCACGTCGAAGACCTTCTCGTGGCTCTTGCCGCCGTCCTCCCAGCCCTTGATCACCTGCACGCGTTGCAGCGGTGCGGCCATCGGATCGGCCAGCGCCCACACCCAGAAACGCGGTGCGCGGTTGCCGTCTGCCGCGAGGTCGGCGCCCATCGTGACGCCCTCGGCGTAGGCGCGGGCCAGGCCGTCGGGCGCGTCGAGCAGAGCGGGGTCGAAGTCGTAACCCGCGAAGAAGCGCAGCCTGATTCGCGGGCCTGAAGTCGCGAAGGTCTCCTTGCGGCGGAACGCCTCGTAAATCGCCTCACGCGTGTTCTCCTCGGCCCAGACCGCCGCCAGCCCCGAAGCGCCCCAGAACTCGAAGGAGCTGAACTCCAGATAGGTCGTGTCGTCGACTTCGTTCACGAGTTCGGGCGCGACGGTGCGGAGGGCCAGCCCGAGCAGCCGACCGGCGGGAATCGATCCGCGTCGCTCGGGCGTGCCATCGATCAGACCGGTCTTCGAGAAGTAGGTCTCCTCGCGATCGGATCCGCCACCCACGTGGGTGTCCGTCGAGCCGATCAAGCCGAACTTGTACGGGTTCGCCACGCCACCGGCCGCGATCTCGAGGCCGGTGCGGTAGGCCTCTCGCACGTAGCTGCCCTCGGGCTGGCTCGGCAGCTTCGTCCCAACCCGGTAGGGCATGATCTCGAAGTCGGCCCACTCGTCCGTGTCGGAGAGAAGAGGATGGGTCTCCGACGTGCCCTTGACCTGTGTCACCTCGACCAGCGGCTCGTTGCGCATGCGCTTTGCGGCGTACGCCTCGTCGATCGGCTCACCGGCCCAGTTCACGCGCTGGAACATCGCGCCGTTCGAGCCATTCGAGTTGTGGGGGATGGCGAGCGATTCGATGCCCTGTGCTCGAAGCGCATCCATCCAGTCCCAGAGGCCTTCGGGGTTCCGGGAGTTGAGTCGGGAGAAGGGCAGCTCGGGGAGATCGTCGGTGCCGCGGAAGATCACGTTGCGATGCAGATTGCCGCGCTCGTTGGTCGACGAGGTGTACTCGTAGCCGGCGAAGGCCGTGAATCGGCCCGGCACGTAGGCCTCATCCGCCGCCTCGATCGTGTCGCGCCAGGCGGACTTCGATATGTCATCGATTTCCTGCTGCTCGACTTCTCCTGCCGCGATCTTCTCGATGAAACCCGACACGAGTCTGCTGAACACCTTGGCGCGCTTGCTGAGGCTCATGATGCCACGGTTGTCCGGCGCGTTCAGGTCGTGGATGAAGTCGGTGACCGGCAGCC
>JAFDCZ010000330.1 GCA_019312665.1 Deltaproteobacteria bacterium
TCAGGGCGGCATGCACTTCGTCGGCCTCGCCGAGATGGCCGCCGCCGTCTCCAACGCCGGGGGTCTCGGCATCATCACCGGCTTGACCCAGGGCACGCCGGAAAAGCTCGCCAATGAGATCGCCAGGTGCCGGGACATGACCGACAAGCCCTTCGGCGTCAACATAACGTTTCTTCCCTCTGTGACACCGCCCGACTATCCCGGACTGTTCAAGGTCATCGTGGAGAGCGGCGTCAAGACGGTGGAAACCGCGGGCAACAATCCCCAGCAGTGGCTGCCCATGCTCAAAGACGCGGGCATCAAGGTCATCCACAAGTGCACGGCCGTGCGCCATGCCTTGAAGGCAGAGCGCATCGGCTGCGACGCCGTTTCCGTCGACGGCTTCGAATGCGGCGGCCACCCGGGTGAAGACGATGTGCCCAACTTCATTCTGCTGCCCCGCGCTGCGGAAGAGCTCTCGATTCCCTTCGTCTCCTCTGGAGGCATGGCCGATGGGCGAAGCCTCGTGGCCTCCCTGGCCATGGGCGCCGACGGCATGAACATGGGAACGCGCTTCATCGCAACCAAAGAGGCTCCCGTACACGACAACGTGAAACAGGCGATCGTCGAAGCGTCGGAGCTGGACACGCGCCTGATCATGCGCAATCTGCGCAACACCGAACGGGTCCTGACCAATGCCGCCGTGGAGCGATTGATCGAAAAAGAGAGGCAGCTCGGCAAGGATATCAAGTTCGAAGACATCGCCGAAGAAGTGGGCGGCGTCTATCCGCGGGTCATGCAAGAGGGCGAAATGAACATCGGCGCCTGGTCCTGTGGCATGGTCGCGGGACTCATCCACGACGTGCCCACGGTGAAGGAGCTCATCGATCGGATCATGACCGAGGCGGAGGCCATCATCAATCAGCGCCTGGCGGCAATCCAGGGCGCGTGATGGCGGGAGCGAGCTGAAGGACAACGTCGTCTGGAGCCTCGCGAAGCGTCTCGTGATCGATCGGGTCCTGGAGCGGTCCGTTGGAAAGCTGCCCGACGTCGGTCTTCGCAGCTTCCACAGTCTTCATCGGCCCAGAGAACCCGACCCGGCCCAACCGATAGAATCTCTTGACCTCGTGCACACGAGTGCAGATCGGGCTCGCCCCTGGCAGACGATGAACGGAGCCTCGGATCGGCAACGCCGCCATCACGAACAGCGAAGGGGCTCACCCTGTCGCGGAGGACGAATAATGGCACTGGACTTCAGGGGCCGGGTCGCGGTCATCACGGGTGCGGGCAACGGCCTCGGCCGCTCGCATGCGCTGTTGTTGGGATCTCTGGGTGCCAGCGTGGTCGTCAACGATCTCGGAGGTTCCTGGCAAGGCGAGGGCAGCGACGCGACCGTCGCCGACGCCGTGGTGGCCGAGATCAAAGCGAGCGGTGGGGAAGCCGTCGCGAATCCGGATTCCGTTGCCCAGGGTGACAAGATCATCGAGTGCGCTCTCGATCACTTCGGTCGCGTGGACATCGTGGTGAACAACGCCGGAATCTTGCGCGACAAGTCCTTTCACAAGATGTCGGACGAAGACTGGGACCTGGTGTACGAGGTCCATTTGAAGGGCGCCTTCAAGGTCAGCCGGGCCGCGTTCCCGCACATGCGTGAACAGGGTTATGGCCGCTTCGTCATGACGACTTCGGCCGCCGGAATCTACGGCAATTTCGGCCAGGCCAACTACAGCGCCTGCAAGCTCGCCCTGCACGGCCTGTCGCAGACCATCGCGATCGAAGGTCGGAACAGGGGCGTGCAGTCCAACACGATCGCACCGCTCGCCGCTTCCCGGATGATGGGCACGATCCTCGACGAGAAGACCATGGCGCGCCTCAAACCGGAGACCGTGAGCCCGCTGGTCGCCCAGCTCTGCCACGAATCCTGCGACACGACCGGCGGGCTCTTCGAGGTCGGCGCCGGCTGGATTGCCCGGCTCCGCTGGGAGCGCAGTCGGGGCGCGTACTTCTCGCCGAGCGGTTTCACAGTGGACGAAGTGGCCGATTCGTGGGACACGATCAACGACTTCAGCGACGCGACGCATCCGACCTCCCCCGCCGACACCATGCGTGCCGTCGGCGAGAATCCGCATCTCGTGGGTCAGGACTGAACGGAGTCGAGCCAGACCCGGAGCAGGGCCTCGCAGTGTTCGGAGAGGTGGTGCCGTGCTGGGGTGGTACCGGGGACAGGACTCGACCGGAACACAGCGGCGAGTGCGGCCAGGGTCCGTGTCCCGATCCGGCTGGAGGTGTAGCCACGGCCTTTGACAAAGTCGACGCTCTCATTGCGTCGCGATCATCGCCACACCCCGCCGACCGAGATCGTTGCAAGCTCGACCGGGTCGCTCGCCTCCGAGCCCGATCCGCCGGCTCCTTGGGATTGTTTACAAATCGTCAGAAATGACGACTCAAATTGTAAAAGAGCATTCAAATCGACTATTTTGACGAGTTGAATATAATTTTCACCATGCTAAGTTACTCGTCAATATTGACGAGTAATTAACCGAAATGGCATCCAACTCGTCGAAATAGGCGACTTATGAAGATCACCACTGCACTCACGGACGACTCCATCCTGGCCGAGCTTGGCCAACGCCTGACTCGCCACCGACTCGCGCTGGAGCTCACCCAGGCACAGCTCGCCAAGCAAGCGGGACTCTCCAAGCGAACGGTCGAGCGCATCGAAGCCGGCTACTCGGCACAGTTGTCCAGCCTGATCCGACTGCTCCGAGTCCTCGGGCTGCTGCCCGCCCTCGAGAGTTCGATTCCGGTCCCACCGACGAGTCCGATCGAGCTGTTACGAAACCAGGGGCGACCGCGTGAGCGCGCCCGATCTGGCGTCCGCACGCCCGCCAAAGCGGCGGACTGGACCTGGGACGACGAGACATGA
>JAFDCZ010000177.1 GCA_019312665.1 Deltaproteobacteria bacterium
CAAGCTGCCTTCGCCAGCTCCCTGTGCAAAAAGGGCTCGACCCGCACGCCATATCGCCAAGCCTGGGAATTCCGCGATAATCGATGACATTGCGGGGATAGCTTCACCGTACTTCCCAAAATGAAATGCCTTCGAGACGGCCAACCCCCCAAGGCTATGTACGAGATTGGCATCGTCGTAGGGTTCTCCGAGCCGGGCCATTTCCTGGGTCATCCGTTCCATTTCATCCCAGTTTCCCTCGTCCAGCGCCAAGCTGGCCTTGTAGAGTGCTGGGTACCATTTGCTCTCGGGCGCTCCGGGTCTTTCGACGAGGGCTTCCAGGCGAGTGATTTCGCGCTCGCGTTGTGCTCTTCGGCCGAGCTCCGCCAGGGTCGAGATCCGGAAGATTCGTGCGACGGTTTCGATTTGCGCATCGCCCGTGTCAGAGGCGTCCGCGGCGAGTCCGGTCACGGCCTCCAGGCGTGCCAGTACGTCTCTCGGTTGCCATAGGGCGGCGATTCGAAAGAGATCGACAAACAACCGGGAGCTGCGATCTCCCGCGCCCTGGGCCGCCCGTTCGGCTGCTTCGAGCAGCTCTCCTCGCTCGCCCAAAGACCCGGGCTCCCAATACAGAGTCATCGCGAGGCGAGCCAGGAGACGAGCCCGCTCAGCGAACGCGCCGTTGGGAACCTGGGTCAACGACCGACGGATCACGGATACCGCAACCTCATCGACCCTCCCTGCCTCGATCGATGCCACGCCCGAAGCGACCATCAACGACGCTTCGCAGCCGACCCTCCAATCCCCTTGCTGCTCGGCGATTGTCACGGCCTCGAGGATGTTCTTCCTCGCTTCCGCCTTCTTGCCGATCGCCTTGAGAGCGCCCGCGAGATCGATCGCAGCCCGTGGCTCCAGGTCGCGGCATACGTCGTGTTCGCGGATCAACGAAAGCGCCCGCCCGCATTGGAACGAGGCTTCCCCGAACGCCCCTCTGGAAAGCGCTTCGTGCCCTGCCAGCGCTGAATATCGCGTCCCCGGTTCTGCACCGGAGAGGGAGATGGCTTCGAGATAATGATAGGCCAGCTCGGACGATCGCTTCTCTTGCAGGCCGAACTCTTCGAGCGACTTCGCCACCAGGCAGTGCAGCTCTTCTTTTCTGCGCAAACCGAGGCGTCCATAGATGGCGTCACGAACCAAGGCGTGAGCAAAGCGCGAGTTCCCGGTCAGAGAGTCTCGCACTTGAACGAGCGACGCGTCTTCCGCGAGCCCGAGATCTTCCAGGGTTTCACTCTCCGAACATCGGAGCACGGACGAAACGTGGGCGACCGAGAACTCTCGCCCGAAAACCGACGCCACCTCGAGCGTCGTCTTGCAACGTCTTGGGAGGAGATCGACCCTGGCCTCTGCGGCAACCACGGCGCTCGCGGGAAGTTCTGGATTCCCGGAAGGCGATGGTTGCGAGAGGAGCTGAGTGAGGAAGAATGGATTCCCTCCAGACAGCTGGAAGATTCGGTCGAATCGTTCGGTGTCGATCTCTCGAGACATCTCGCCCGCCAGCTTCCGCGCAGCTCGGACGTCGAGAGGCGCGGCATCAACGATCTCCGCCTGCCGCTCCAACCGCCGCAAAACTTCCAGACGTTCCGGAGGCCATTCGACCTCGCTTGCGCGGTACGCTGCCAGGACGACGATGGGGCACGGCCTCATCTCTTCACGCAAGAAGACGAGCTGCCGGAAGGAAGCATCGTCAGCTCGATGGAGATCGTCGATCACCAGGACCAAGGGCATCTGGCTTGCTGCTTCCCTCCACAACTCGGCCGTCATGTCCATCGCCCCGAAATGGGTTGGCTCGAGCCCACCCGCCGACCCGGTCGGCTGGCCAGGGCGATGAAGCCACGCGTCCGCGGCTTCCGAGAGCTGCGCCTTCTTCTGCACAGTTGCGGAGTCTCGAAGGTCCCGCACCATTTGAATCCAAGGCCACAATGCCGGAGCACCAGGCGCTTCGGAGCATCGACCGATCACGACCGAGCTCCCGCGCTCACGGGCACTCTTTGCAAACTCGCTCCACAGGCGCGTCTTTCCGGCGCCCGGCTCTCCCCGAATCAGCGCGAACTGCGGGCGCCCTTCACGGGCCTCTCCGAGCAGGGACAAGAGGGTCTCCATCTCCGCTGCTCGCCCGACGAAGGCGGAACCCTGAGCCGCCGCGGTGGGATCCAGTGTCACTGGCGCTACGAACTTCACGCCCCTTCCCCGTACGGTTTCGATCAGCCGGGGCTCTTTCGGGGTGTCCCCAAGCACGCGGCGTGCTGCGTACAGCGCCTGGGAAAGCACATGATCCGAGACGTGGACACCTTCCCAGACCTCTTCGAGGAGCTCAACGCGTGCCACGATCCGATTCCGCTGTTCGACAAGGCGGATGATCAGAGCCAGAACGCGAGGCTCCACGGCAACCACATTGCCGTCACGACGAAGCTGAAACTCGGAATCGTCGAGTTCGAAGTTGAAAAAGCGGTAAATCAATGGGGCGATCGGCGAGTCGGACGTCTCGTCATGGATGAGTAGCGTGTGTGGCGCCTCAGTTCACTACCGCGGGCCAGTAGCCTCCGTGCGCCGCCTCTGTCAGCCTCCGGCCATGCGTATCCTCGTCACCGGCGCCGGCGGTCTCGTTGGCCGTCTCCTCCTGCCTCGGCTGCAGGCCGATGGCCACGAGACGATCGGCTGTGATCTCGAGGTGGATGTCGCAGATCCGGCGGCGATTGGCGCTCTCGTCGAGGAGGTCATTCCTGACGCGATCGTGCATCTCGCTGCGATTTCGGCAACGCGGAACCCAGCGGACGACCCGGCAGAGATTTTTCGGATCAACTACGGCGGTGTGGGCTGCGTGCTCGCGGCGATGCGGGCGCACGCGCCCGGGGCGCGGTTGCTGTTGGTCACCTCGGGGTTGATCTACGGCACGGCGTTGGCCGAGGGAGAGACGTTCGATGAATCGGCGCCGCTTCGACCGCGCGGCGCCTACGGTTGGAGCAAGGCGGCGGGCGATCGCCTGGCCGCCTACCAGGCCGCGGAAGCTGGCCTCGATGTGGTGCGGGTTCGGCCGTTCAACCATACGGGGCCCGGGCGGCGGGAGGATTTCGTGGAGGCAAAGCTGGCCCGGCAGCTGGCGGCCATCGAGCGCGGAATTCAAGCGCCGGTGGTCGAGGCATGGAATGTCGAGGGCACGCGCGATTTCCTGGATGTCGAGGACGTGATCGACGCGTATGCGCAGCTGCTCTCACCCGAGGTTCCGCCGGGGGTGTACAACGTCGCAAGCGGGCGCGGGCTGCGCATTCGGGAGATCTTCGAGCGATTGCTCGCCCACAGCACGGTGGAGGCGGAGCTCGTGGTGCCGGCGGAGGTGCAGGATCCTTCGGATCGCAGTGTTGGCTGTGCTGATCGGCTTCGAGCGGCCACAGGCTGGGCTCCGAAGCGCGATCTGGATGACACGCTGGGGCGCCTGCTCGAAAGCTGGCGGGGAGTGCTGGCCTCTTCCTAGGCCCGCACCACGGCTGCAAGGTCAGCTGCCTTCGGTGAGCCCACCCAGGATCTCGACCAGGTCCACACGGATGGGCATGAAGTAGAGCGATGCCTGGCATTCGGCAGCCCAGGCGATCGCACGCTTGGCATAACATCGGTTCCACGCCAGGGTGGGCTCGAAATCTCGCGGAAGGAAAGCGAGGTTGCGTCGCTCCCAGTAGCGCCGTGTGGAGGCTGCCATCACGGGAGAAACGCCCCAATAGACACGCTCGCCTGCGAGCAGATCCGCCCAGACGTCTTGATACCGGAGGTCGAAGAACGGTTGAGTGAAGAAGCCGTCCGCGCCGGCTTCACGCTTCTCTCTTGCATACGCGCACTCGCGCGCGGGGCTCGCGCGGTAGGGATCGAGAGCCGCGAAGATCGTCAGGTCCGGCAGGGTTTCGCGCAGGGCGCGAATCAGCTGGACGCTCGTGGTCACGCCACGCGGGGCACAGCCGTCCGGGGTGTCGCCCTGGACGACGATCACCTCCTCGAGCCCGGCCTCCAGGATCCGCTGCTTCAGCAGATCCAGCGAGAGCGGCGCTCGCTGGGCGCCCATCAGATCGAAATCCATCGCCCGCAGGTGCGGAATCGCTCGGCTCACGTGGCCCCGGGCCATTCGACAGGCGTCCCAGCTGCGCAGAGCGAAGCGGCTGAGATCCGGAATATTGACCGTGTCGAAGCCGGGGAGAGACTCGCGGATTCGCAGTAGATCAGCTTCGAGAGAGGCCTCGCTGCGGGGGATGAGTTCGATCGAATGCGGGAGCATTCGGATATATTACTCTATCCGGTTATAGTAATGCAAGACAACGCCAGCCAATGGTCACCGAGTTCATCCTGATGGCTCCGGCTCTCCACGATTTCGAGGCCTACGGCTGCAAGGGCCTCCTCGGCGAGCGCCCGCTCCTCCTCCAGAACGCCCGAAAGGACCACCCGCCCGCCGGCGCAGCAGCAGCCGCGGACCGCCCCCAGAAGCGGGAACAGCTCCGCCCAGATCATGTTGGCCAACACGAGATCGAAGGGCCCCTCGTCCAACCCTTCGATCGGACCCGTCCAGACCCGCAATCCTGTCGTGAGATGGTTGCGGACCGCATTCTCCCATGTGGCCTCGGTCGCCAGCGGATCGAGATCCAACGCCACGGCCTGCTTCGCTCCCAGGCCCAAGGCTGCCAATGCGAGCACTCCGGTACCACAGCCCACGTCGAGCACACGCCGGCCGGCGAAGGCCGCTTCAGGCAGTGCGTCCAGCAGATCAAGCGCCAGCCGGGTGGAGGCATGGCCTCCCGTGCCGAAGGCCTGGCCCGGATCGATCACGAGGGCGAGCTGCCCAGGCGAGGCTTCGAAGGGAACGAACGAAGGTGTAATGGCGAGCCGCGCACTCACCACGATCGGTTCGAGGCCCTCTTTCCAGGCTTCACTCCAGGCTACGTCCGCCATCGGCACGGGGGCCCCCACGCGCAGTTCCGCCCCAAGGGCGGCACGTAGGGCGGTCTCCACTTCAGGCCCTTGCTCTTCCTTCGCGAACAAGATCAGTGAGGGCGGAGGGCCGTCGCGCTCTTCAGCACCCAAGGCGCCGGCCGCCACCCCCAGGGCGAGGCCGCGCTCGCGGGCTTCCTCGCTCCCGCCCTCCACTCTAATGCTCACGTAGCTGCTCAAACCTGCCGAAGGTAGCGGAGAGCGCGCGAGGCCCACTTGGAAAACCCCCAACCCCACCCTCTGGAAACCACTGCTGCCGCGCAGTTGGCTGCCGCATTGCGTGAGAATTGCGAGCGCGCGCTGCGCGGGAAACGCCACGTGGTGGAGCGCGCTGTCGAAACCTTGATCGCCGGCGGGCACCTGCTGCTCGAGGATGTTCCGGGGGTGGGCAAGACGACCCTCGCCGCAGCTCTGGCACGAAGCGTCGCTGGAAGCTTTCGCCGCATCCAGTTCACCAGCGATCTGCTGCCGAGCGACGTGATCGGCGCTGCTTTGCCAGAGATCACCGAAGGCCGTCCCACGGGCGCTCTGATCTTTCACCCGGGGCCGTTGTTCGCCCATGTCGTCCTCGCGGACGAGATCAATCGGGCCAGCCCCAAGACCCAATCGGCCTTGCTCGAGGCGATGGCGGAGGGGCACGTCACCGTGGACGGGGAACTCCACCCTCTCCCCCAGCCCTTCTTCGTCGTGGCGACGCAGAATCCAGCCGATCACGCGGGCACTCATGCATTGCCCGAATCCCAGCTCGATCGTTTCCACGCGCGCATCTCGATCGGTTATCCCTCTCCCGAAGACGAAGCCGCCGTACTGCGCGACGATCCGGCCGTTACAGCGCTGCCCCAACTCGAATCGGTCGTCACGCCAGCTCAGTTGTTGGCGCTGCGCGCCTGTGCGGGGCGCGTCAAGTTCGATGATGCGTTGATCGCTTACTTGTTGGCCATCGTCGCCGAAACCCGGGAACACGAAGCTGTTCGCATCGGCGCATCGACACGGGCCGCACTTGCGCTTCGCCACGCTGCCCAGGCTCACGCGTTGGTCGATGGCCGGGACTTCGCCATTCCTGAAGACGTGAAAGATCTCGCGTCCGATGTCCTCGCGCATCGCCTGGTCTTCGATGCTCACGCACAAACGGGTGCGTCTTCCGAGGAGGCCCGGTGGATTCTGCAGGAGATCCTCGAGCGGGTGCCGGTTCCGCTGTGACGGAGCGCCGAGCGAGCCTCGGTGGACGCCTGCGCCGAAGCCTTCGCCCGCCCCGCTCCCTCAAGCCCACCCGCGCGGGTTGGTGCTTCTTCGCGCTGACACTCGGAGTCGGTTTCGCCTCCCTCAACACGGGCAACAACCTGCTCTACATGGTTCTCTCGGTCTTGCTCGGCTTCCTCGTGCTTTCCGGGGTGTTCTCCGAGGCCGCGTTGCGCCACCTCACGGTGCGCCGAAAGCTGCCGCGAGAAGTCTTCGCGGGCACGCCAGCCACCATCGCGTACGAGGTGCGCAACAAGAAACGTCGCGTCCCGAGCTATGCAATCGTCGTCGAGGACCTTGCGGGCTTCGACATCTTCCAGACCTCGCCCGCCGCGCGCGCCTTCTTCTTCTTCATCCCCGGAGAAGCAACCGTCTCACGGATCGCCCGTTGGACACCTGAAACTCGGGGAGAAACGAGCTTCGCGGGCTTCCGCGTCTGGACCCGCTTCCCGTTCGGTCTGTTCGTGAAGGCCGCGGTCTTCGAGGGCCCGCAAACAGTTCTCGTGTACCCAGAGCCGGCGCCGCATGGAAGGATCGCCGAAGGTAATGCCAGCGACGCTCGCGGAGAGCACAGCTCCGGCCGAGCGGGTGAGAGCCCAGAGGCTGCTGGTGTGCGCAGCTATGCACCGGGCGACAGCTTCCGACGTGTCCACTGGCCCCACAGCCTCCGGACGTCCAGTCTTCTGGTGCGCGATCGCGAGCAGGAGGACCGACCCGAGCTCGTGGTAACCCTCGCGACCGCCAGGGCAACAGCAGGCCCGGCCTTCGAAGCTGAAGTCAGCCGCGCGACCGGCCAGATCCTGCGCCATATTGCCGAGGGCTGGCGTGTCGGTCTGCGCACGGACGAGCACTTCCTGCCCCCTGGCGATGATGAACGAGCGCGACGGGAAATGCTGAGGCTCCTGGCCGAAGTTCAACCGGGCTCCGCCGAGAAGGCCGGGCACGCCGCATGAGCCGCAGCGAGTTTCGCGAGCTGTCGATCTCCCCCAGACCCCGGTCGGCCGTGGTGATGGTCGCCCTTGCGACACTCACCCTCGCGATCACCGAGCAGATCGCGCCCATGGCGCTCGTTGCGACGGTGGGCTGCATTGCGTTCACTGCCTGGCGCCAAGAACATCGCTATGCGTGGCAAGAAAACCGCCTGCTCTTGAACGCCGGCCTGATCGCTTGTCTTCTCGTGGCCGGCAGCATTCTGCGGACCGGGCTCGCGGTCGTTGCGCTCGCGCATTTTGCGGTTCTCGCCCAGGGGCTCCAACTCCTCGACACTCGCGCCCGGCGCTCGGAGTTCTTGCTCGTTGCGCTCTCTGTGTTCCAGGTGATTCTTGCCGCAAACCTCACTGACCATCTGGCCTTTCCCCCGCTGCTGATCCTCTTCACGATGGCCACGGTCTGGACCCTTACGGTTCACACGTTGCGAGCCGAAGCGCTCGAAATGGGCGAGCCCGGGGCCGCCCAGCAGGCCATTTCGAGTTCTCTCCTGCGGACGACGACAATCGCCAGCCTTCTCACGGTGCTTCTCGCCATGTTCCTCTTCCCGATGCTGCCTCGCATCCGCTCCGGCTCACTGGTCTCCAAGGGGATTGGCTCGCCCATGGCGGTCTCGGGCTTCTCGGAAAACATCGAGCTAGGTGATCTTGGACGAATCCGGCTCGACCCGGAAGTCGTGCTGCGGGTCGAGCCGATCGACGGGCCCCTTCCGCCACCCCAGGATCGCTACTGGCGAGGCCTGGCCTTCGATCGATTCGACGGACACCGCTGGGCCGTCACGCCCTCCGCGCGAACCTCGATCAAGGGAGACACCGAGATCGGGTTGGATCTGGGTGTTCGCCGGCTCGGGGGTCGGATTCGCCAGCGCATCACGCGAGAGAAGCTGGCGACGGGCGTGATCTTCTCCCCAGGCCTGGCCACGGTCGTTCGTGGGGATGTGGGCCGCCTGCAACGCGATGCGAGTGGTTCTCTGTACGGCATGCGCACTGCGGGCGATCGGGTCGACTACCAGGTTGCCGCCGACATCCGCACACCGGAGCATGTGGTGCTGGATGGTGATTCCGCCCTGCCCCCGGCAGTGGCGGGCGAGCGATACCTTCAGCTCCCGGAGCTCGACCCCGCCATCGCCCAACTCGCGAGAAGGATCGTTGCGGATGCAACCACCGACGCTGCGCGCGCAACCGCACTCGCGCGCCATCTTCGCACCCAGGGCCGCTACACGAACGACATCCCCGACCATGGAAATGGCGTTCGCTCGCCGATCGAATCCTTTCTGCTGGAACGCACCGAAGGCCACTGCGAGTACTTCGCAAGCTCTATGGTCGTGCTCGCCCGTAGCGTGGGGCTCCCGGCTCGTATCGTGAACGGCTTCGCCGGCGGCGTCACCAATCCGATTGGCGGCTTCCTCGAAGTCACCCAATCTGACGCCCACACCTGGGTTGAGATTCACTATCAGCAAGCCGGCTGGGTCCGTTACGACCCCACGCCGGCAGGTCTTCGAATGGCCGGCGCGGCAGCACTTCGCGGCGAGCGTTGGCTGGCAAGCCTGAGCAGTGCAGCCGAGCTTTGGTGGTTCCGTATCGTCGATTTCGA
>JAFDCZ010000048.1 GCA_019312665.1 Deltaproteobacteria bacterium
TCCTCCCCACACCCGTGACTCAGGTTCACGGTTTGATGCGGATCTTCCCTTGAGGGCTGTCCTCCGTACGGTGAACATCCGGCTTCGCCAAAAGGAGACGCCCGATGAGCACAACACCCGTCCTCGAAACGCCGCGTCTGTGCCTGCGGGAATGGCGAGAGGGCGATCTCGAAAGTTTCGCAGCCATGAACGCCGACCGGGAAGTGATGCGTCACTTCCCGGCGGCGCTCACGCGCGAACAGAGCGACGCCTTCGTCGAGAGGATTCGCGGCACCTTCGTCGAGCGTGGCTTTGGGTTGTGGGCGGTAGAGGTCCGCGAGAGCCAGGACTTCGCTGGCTTCATCGGGCTGGAAATTCCCCGCTTCTCTGCCCCATTCATGCCCTGTGTCGAAGTGGGCTGGCGCCTCGCCCGAGAGTTCTGGGGGCAAGGTTACGCACCGGAGGGCGCCCTCGCAGCCATGGCTCACGGCTTTGGCCCGGCTGGGCTCGAGGAAATCGTGTCCTTCACGGCCGAGGGGAACGCTGCTTCGCGGCGCGTGATGGAGAAACTCGGGATGACACGGAATCCGCACGAGGATTTCGATCACCCGTCTGTCGAGGTGGGCTCGGCGTTGCGACGCCATGTGTTGTATCGGCTCAGCCGAGACGCCTTCGCCCGGAAAGATCGTTAGGCCTCTCCCTCGCGCATCTTCTCGAGCTGGGTGGCGGCATCTTTCTCGAGCAGCTCCCACGTCTGAGCCGTCAGGCCCAGGGCTTCACGCGCGCGATCGAGGGCCACGGGGCCGGAGCGGTCAGTGCCCGGATAGGTCTCCAGACCTGCGCAGGTCTCCGAGTCGGCTTCGTCGTCTTCGGGGGGCAGCGGCACCAATCCCGAGCCGAGCTCGGAGGCAAGGTGCTCGGCGAGGCAGACCGCAGCCGCCAGAGGATGCGGATAGCCCTCGATCTCCACGCGATGGTGAGCATCCAGCACCCATTGCAACTCCGCCGGCATGTCCCAGAGCTGCGCCATCAATCCACCCGCCTCGGTATGCGCCTCGTGGATGGCGGGCCAGAGGATGGTCAGATCCGGAGGTGTCTTCCCTCGCGGCGTCTCTCCCAACGCGAGCAGGATCCCCGCGATGCCGACATCGTGAAGCAATCCGCATAGGAAAGCGAACTCTGCCTCGACGCTACTGCTGTATTTGCAGACCACACGACACAGATGCGCCGTAGCCTGGCTATGCTTGCGGAGGCGCTCCATTGGCGCCGCGTAGGCCTCACAGCGAAACACTCGGAGGTTCATTGCGACCTCGAGCACCACGTCGCGTACGGTCTTCAGACCGAGCCGCATCAGCGCACCGGACAGGCTGTCGATCTTCGCCGCACCTGCGTAGGCGGGCGAGCCCGCCACCCTCAACACCTGCGCCGCCAACATCTGGTCGTTCTCGAGCAGCTCGACGACCTTGTCGACCTCGACCTCCGGGTTCTGGGAGAGCACCAGCACCTCCTGGGCCGTGGAGGGCAACTCCGGCGGTCGATAGTTCGGGGCTCGAAAGGTATCGAGCATGCGCTCCTGGAGGGCGGCCTCATCGAGCAGGACGTCGTCGTCCACCGCGATGGAGGCTTCCCCCTTGCCATAACCGTCTTCGTGCTTCGATTTTCCCCGTCGCTTCATCGCACCTCCGATAGCTGCTCCATCGGCCGACGGGCGAGGCTTCCACTCAGGGAAAACACTGAGTGGAAGCCATCGGGCCTCCGGGACGGGAGATCAGATGCGGGTGGCGAGATAGACCACATGACGCCGACCGCCCCGTCCGGGCCGGTCGTGGCTCACCTGGAAGCCGACCTTGCGAAGCCTGTCCTCGAACGCCGGATCCGGGTCCTCTGCCCAGACCGCGAGAACACCCCCCGGCGCCAGAGCCCGATGCGCCGCCGCCAGGGCTCGTTCGCCAAAATGGGGATCCTGGCGGGATCGTGCGCCAGGGGCTGGCCCTTCGTAGAGATCCAACACCAGCGCATCCAAAGAGCCGGCTTCCGCCCGCTGAATGGCGTTGGCCACATCGCCGAGCTCCAGACGGACGCGGGGGTCGGAGACCGCCCCGTCCGTCAGCTCCGCCAAGGGCCCCCGGCACCAGCCGACGATCCCCTCGTGCAACTCGGCAACCACGACCTCGGCATCCGGCGGGAGGGCGTCGAGCGCGGCGCGCAAGGTGCAGGCCATGCCGAGCCCGCCGACCATGACGCGCGGCCGAGGGCGTGTGGCGACTTCAAGGGCGGCCCGCTGCCCGAGCACCTGCTCCGAACGGTTTGCCCGTGAGTTCATCAACACGCGCCCAGCGATCGTGATCAGAAAATCGTCGGGCCCTCGCCGCCGGAGCTCGAGCTCGCCATCCGAGGTCGCGATGCGTCCTAGCGTCTTCCAGGGGCGGCTCAAGCGGCGAGCCGCGCCCCGAGGAAGCGGATCATCCGTTCGATCGCCGGCCGCGCTGCAGGAAGAAATTCCATTTGTGCATAGGCGTGAGGCATGCCCTCATCTTCGAAGTACTCGTGGGGCACGCCGGCCGCCTCGAGCTCGACCTTGAGAACGCGTGCCTGAGCCACCAACGGATCGCTGGTCCCGCACATCACATGGCAGGGCGGAAGCTTGGCAGCGGCATGCACGGGGCTCACCCGGGCATCGCCGAGCAGCGCATCACTGCGCTCGCTCCCCAGGTAGGAACCTACCATCAGCTCGATCAGCTTTTCGCCGAAACCGCCGGGCAACGCCTCCATCGCCGCTGCCACTTCGGGCGGAGGTTCAGCACCGATCGTGGCGAAATCGTAGACCCCGTAGATCAGGAGCGCCGCGCGCAGGGTGGGTCCGGAAGAAGCACCGGCGAGGGATGCAGCCACTGCGGCGGAAAGATTGCCCCCGGCAGAATCACCGCCGATGGCCATGCGTTCCGGATCCCCTCCGTAGGCCGCCACCTCTTTCGCCGCCCAATGCACCGCCTCCACGCAATCCTCGAAGGGCGTTGGGAAGGGATGCTCCGGAGCCATCCGATAGTCCACATTCACGACCAGGTTGCCAGCCTCAGCGAAACGATGGGCCAGCTTCGTATGGCTGGCCGGGCTCCCGCAAACCCATCCTCCTCCGTGGAGGTAGATGAGTACCGGATGGGGACCGTCCCCTTTCGGCACGATGATGTCAGCCGAGAACGCACCGATCGGCACCGCCTGGTGAAAGGCTCCCACTTCGGGCAGGCCGGCGTTCAGGAAGCCGGCGAACCCATCGAGGAGCTGCCGCATGTCCGCCACCGTTTCCGGCGGCTTCATCTGGAAGAGCTGAGCGAGCGCGTCGGCGGGAATCGAATCAGCCATGGGGACCTCGGCGGTGGGGAAGCGGGAAGTTAGCGCCTGCTTGCAGGCGAGGGGGCTTTCGTTATCTGCTTGGCATGGACGAGACCCTCGCCGACCTGCTCGCGCTCCTCGATCTCGAGCGCATCGAAGTCAATCTCTTCCGAGGCCTCTCGCCCCGAACCGGCTGGCAACGTGTCTTCGGCGGCCAGGTCTTGGGCCAGGCCCTGGTGGCCGCGCTGCGTACGGTCGAAGGACGCGGTGTCCATTCCTTTCATGGGTATTTCCTCCGGCCCGGCGACCCGAAGGTTCCCATCCTCTACGACGTGGATCGCATTCGCGACGGCCGGAGCTTTACGACGAGACGCGTCGTCGCGATCCAGCATGGACGCGCGATCTTCAACATGGCGGCGTCGTTCCAGGTGGCCGAAGGCGGCTTTGACCACCAGGAAAGCATGCCGGAGGTTCCCGGGCCGGACGGCCTGCCCAACGAGACGGAATTGCGCGCACGTTACGCCCACAAGATTCCGGAGGAGCTGCGCCAGGTGTTCACTCGGGACAGGCCGATCGAGATCCGACCCGTCGACCCAGTCGATGAGTTCGATCCCGAGAAAGCGCCGGCTCACCAGAGCATCTGGTTCCGCACGGCCGCTGCGATGCCGGACGACCCGGCCATCCATCAATGCGTGCTGGCCTACGCCTCGGACATGAATCTGCTCGACACGTGCCTTCGCCCCCACGCGGTATTGTGGACGAATCCCAAGTTCCAGTCGGCTTCTCTCGACCACGCCATGTGGTTCCACCGACCCTTCCGCACGGACCAATGGCTCCTCTACCGAACGGATAGCCCCAGTGCGTCCGGCGCTCGGGGTTTCAACCGGGGAAGCATCTTCACCCAGGAAGGGGAACTGGTGGCATCCTGCACCCAGGAGGGGCTGATCCGGATGCATGACGACTGAGCCCGCCGAACTCCCCGCGTTGCGCGGCTACCCGGCTACCCGTTCGGCCGCATCGTCGATGGAGAGTTCGAGGGTCGCCACCATCTCCTCGATGTGATCCTCCGTGATGATGAATGGCGGGCCGAAGCAAGCGACGTCCCGGGCAGGATCACATCCACCCGGATAGAAGAAGACGCCGCGCCCAAGGCCTGCGGCGACCACCTTGGAAATGAAGCCAGCTTCTTTAGGAAACGGCTTCAAGGCTTCGCGGTCCTCGACCAGCTCGACCGCGCGCATCAGGCCCAGACCACGGGCATGTGCGACATGCGGATGGGTCTCCAGCTGGGCGAGACGTTTCCCGAGTTGTTCACCGAGGCTGGCGGCTCGCTCGATCAGCTTTTCCCGGTCGAGGATTTCGAGCACTTTCTCGGCGACTGCGCAGGCCATCGGATGCGCGCTGTAGGTGAAGAACATGACCTCGTCCCCGGCTTCGGTGATGGGTGCGACGACCCGCTCGGAGGCGAACACCGCCCCGATCGGCGCGTAGCCTCCCGCCAGGCCCTTCCCGCCGACGAGGACATCGGGAACCACATCCCAGTGATCCAACGCGAAGCGGCGCCCCGTACGCCCGAAGCCGCACATCACTTCATCGGCGATCAACAGGATTCCGTAGTCGTCACAGATCTGTCGCAGCCGCGGCCAGTAGTCGTCCGGCGGAACGACCGCACCTAGTGTCGACCCTGCAACGGGCTCCGCAATGAAGGCGGCGACGGTTTCCGGCCCTTCCCTCTCGAGCGCCTCGACCAGGCCCTCCGCCGAGTGCTGCGGGCCAACCTCGTCATCGAAACTGGCCGGCCGCCGCAACGGATACCAGGCCGGGATCTTGGGGTGATCGACGAAGAGGGGAGCCAATCCTTTCCGCCGCTTCTCGTGTCCACCGACGCCCAGGGTCGCCAGGGTCGCGCCGTGATAGGCACGATGGCGGCCGATCACCTTCACCCGCTCCGGCTGTCCAGCGGAAACGAAATGCTGCCGGACCAGGCGCAGGGCGGAGTCCACCGCCTCGGATCCCCCGCTGGTGAACATGCAACGGGTGAGGCCTTCGGGAAGCCAGTCCCGCCGGAGACGTTCCACCAGAGCGACGCGATCTTCGGTGGCGAAAGGGGGCACGACATAGGTCGTACGCGCCATGGCGGCCGCGGCCACCTCGGCGATCTCTTCTCGCCCATGGCCAACGTTGGCAATGATGGCGCCGCCACCTGCATCGAGCACGCGGTGCCCGCCGGCCATCTGCCAGTGCACCCCCTCCGTACGTTCGATGACAGGGGCCGACCGACCGGGCCCGCCGAGGAAGGGATAGAGGGAGACTCGCTGTGAATCCATCGCCGGAGCATCGTCCGAAAACCCGGGGCGCGCACGCCCTGGAGAAAAGTGGGTGAGATGCCTGGCTCGGCCCTGTTCTCGGACGCTCCCGCCGAGCCAACCGCTGCTAGATGCCCCCTCCGGCCTGCCTGAGCTTGTCGGGCGCTGACGGCAATGCCACCGGGGAAAGTCGCGGACCCTTCTCCTCTCGACGTCCGGCCCCGGGCCAGAGGCGCTGCAAGTCCTGGAGGATCACATAGCTGCTCGGCACGACGAAGAGGGAAATGACTGTTGCGAAGATGACTCCGAAGCCCAAGGACGCGGCCATGGGGATCAGGAACTTCGCACCCATGCTGCGTTCCCAGAGAAGCGGAGACAGACCCGCAAAGGTCGTGACGGAGGTCAGCACGATCGGCCGGAAGCGCGCCACGCCGGCCTCGCGAACGGCATCCACGAGCCCGACACCTGCATCCCGCCGGCCATTGATGTAGTGGACCAGCACCAGGCTCGAGTTCACGACCACGCCGGAGAGCGCGACCACACCGAATACGGACATCATGCTGAACTGAAGGCCCAACAAGAGATGGCCCGCGATCGCGCCCACCAGCCCGAAGGGAATTACGGCCATGATGATCAGGGGTTGACCATACGAGCGCAGCGGAATGGCGAGCAGGGCGTAGATCAAGACCAACGCGAAGCCGAAGTTCTTGACGAGACCGGCCATGGTCTTCTGCTGCTCGCGTTGCTCTCCTTCGAAGGAGTAGGAGAGCCCGGGGTTGGCGGCGATCAGCGAGGGAAGGAATTCCGCCTTCAACGCGCCCAGGATCTGATTGGCGTTGGTCTGTTTCGAATCGACTTCGGCCGTCACGTCGACCACACGTTGCCGATCGGCCCGCTTGATCGTGGCATAGCCTCGTCCGCGATCCGCCTCCGCCACTGCGTAGAACGGCACCTCGCCGCCTTCGGGCGTTCGGATTCGAAGCTCGTCTAGATCAGCCAGGGAACGCCTCTCCTGCTCGGGGTAGCGGACCATCACCTTCACATCGTCGCGGCCGCGCTGGATGCGCTGGGCTTCCTCACCGTAGAATGCCTGGCGCACCTGGCTGGCCAGATCGCGCAGCGAGAGGCCCAGCGCTTCTGCGGAAGGCAGGATCTGGAGCTTCAACTCCTGCTTCCCATCGCGCCAGGAATCGGTGATGTCGTAGACGCCGGCCGTCCCGGCGAGACGGATCTTCACCGCCTCGCTCGCTCGTTGAAGCTGATCGATATCCGCGGACTTGAGTTCCAGGAAGATCGGGGAGCCGGCGTTCATGTAGTCTGCGCTGAACGCAAGCTCCTCGATGCCGGGAATGGAAGCTGTCGCTTCACGCCAACGATCGCGAACCCATTTCGAAGAGAAGCCAGGCGGACGATCGTTGCCGCTCACCAACTCGACCACGACCCCGCCGAGATGGGTCCCGCCGAGACCTGCCGGGCGCGGCGGGCCTCCTGTCACCGCCGGATGCTCTCCGACCGTTGCCAGCCTGTGCTGGATGAGTGAGCGGCCATCCGTTGTCCGGAATTCCTCATCCAGCGCAGTCTTCATCTGATTGGCACTCTCCTCCAGCTGGAGCACCGCCCGGCGGGTCACGTCGGCGGGTGTCCCGAGAGGCATGGTCACGCTGGCACTCACGTAGTCGCTTTCGACCGACGGAAAGAACGAAAAGGGCAGCCAGCCACTGGCCATGGCACCTGCTGTGAGCATGAGCAACGCAACTGCCATGGAGACCGTCGCATAGCGCCATTCAATGGCTCGCTCGAGCAGGGGCTGGTACCCCTTCTGCGCCAGCCGGGTGAGGCTGGAGGCGAGGTTGCCCTGCAGCCTCTTCCAGCCAGCCCGAATGGTTCCGGCCGGCGCAGCAGCAGCAGCAGCAGCATGCGCCCGGACGTGATGGCCCAGGTGTGCGGGCAGGATCAGCTGTGACTCGACCAACGAGAAGACCAGGCACAGGCCGACGACCTTGGCGATGGCGCCGAAGAAGTCGGCCATCATGCCGGGCGAGAAGATCATCGGCATGAACGCCACGATCGTCGTGAGCACGCCGAAGATCACTGGAATCGAAACTTCCTGCGCACCGGCGATGGCGGCTGGCAGGGGGGCCTCATCCCGTTCTTGATGGGTGTGCACGTTCTCCCCAACCACGATCGCGTCGTCCACCAGCAATCCGAGGACGAGAATGAACGCAAAGAGGGTGAGGACATCGATCGAGAGGCCCGCCACTGGAAACATCGCGAGGGCGCCGAGGATCGAGATCGGAACGCCAAGGGCAACCCAGAGCGCGAGCCGAAGGCGCAGGAAGAGGGCCAGAACGACGAAGACGAGAATGAAACCCCCTCGACCGTTCTTGACCAGGATCCCGAGGCGATCTTTCAGGTAGGAACCCTGGTTCTGCCACACCGTCAGGTGAAGGCCCTCGGGAAGACGTTGCGTGGCCGTCTGCACGTAGGTCAGCACAGTGTCGACGAGCTCGAGCACGCGCTGATCACCCACCCGGTACACGCGAATCATCACGGAGGGCTCGCCGTTGAAGCGGGCACTCCGTTCGTCCTGGACGAAGCCGTCCACCACGTTCGCGACGTCGCCGAGCAGGAGCCGCGTGCCGTCTTCGCGGGTGAGCAGAACCAGCCGTTCGAAATCCTCACCGCGATAGGCCTGGCCTTTTGCGCGAAGCAGGATTTCTCCGCTCTGCGTGCGGATCGAGCCACCGGGAAGATCCAGGGACGAGCGGCGTACAGCAGCCACGACCTGATCGAAGGTCAGGCCATGGCGCCGCAACGCGTGCTCCGGGACCTCGATGGATACCTCATAATCACGAGCACCCGTGAGTTCCACCTGGGTCACACCGGGCAGAGCCGAGATTTCATCGCGGACATGCTCGCCCCAGACGCGAAGCGCTCGTTCGCTGGCATCGCCCGAAACGACCAGCTGGAGTGCGTTTCGCTTCATCGAGAAGTGGCTGATGATCGGCTTCTCGGTCTCTGCCGGGAACGTGCTGATGCTGTCAACGGCGTTCTTGATCTCGGCGAGCGCCCGATCCGTCGGATATCCGTCGAGCAACTCGGCGGTCACACCACAGGCACCCTCCGCCGCACTCGACGTGATTCGCTCGACACCCTCGATGCCGTAGATCTCTTCCTCGATCCGGATGCAGACGCCCTCTTCCACCTCTTCGGGAGCGGCGCCCAGATAGGGCACGGCAATCTGGATGATCTCGATGTTGATGTCGGGAAAGGTCTTCTGCTGAATGGCCGGAATCGCAGCGAGGCCACCTGCGATGCATAACATCATCAGCAAGTTGGCCGCGACCGTATTCTTGGCGAACCAGGCGATGACACCCTTCATAGCCCGGCCCTCGCGTTGGTCGTGCCGGGCTCCCCTTCGGCCACGCGCACCGCCATGCCGTCGATGGCGCCGGGCAGGGGCGTCACGCAGACCTGGTCCCCTGCTTCGAGGCCCCCTCCGATCACGACTTCGTCCCGCTCGAGCCGCAACACGTCGACGGGCCGGATGCGGAGCCGGCCCCCGACGTCCAACACCAACACAGCCCGATCCTCGTGAAGGGCACCCCTGGGCAGCACGAAAGCATCCGAAACTTCCCGGCCGCTGATCTCCGCGCGCACGAACATACCGACCGCCAAGGGCGGCCGACCCGGCGATTCATCTGCGCCGTAGGGATCCTCGACCCGCGCCACCAACGTGATCATGCGGCTCTTGGCGTCGATCTCGCCCTCGGTGCGAACGATGCGCCCCGTCCATTCGTGGGACTCGCCGGCGAATTCCGCAGAAAGCCGGACCAAGGGGCCTTTCTCTTCCGGCGAGGACGCCGATGTCGCTTCCCGCTGGGGACGATAGGTGAGCGGAACATCGAGAAAACGCAGCTCCCGATCGGGCACGGGCAGCCGCACCTCCGCCCAATCGACGGCATACAGCCTTGCGATCGCTACGCCGCGCGTCACGAACTGCCCGACATCGACGACCTCGCTGCGCACCCGCCCGGCATAGGAAGCGCGGATCTCCGTTCGTGCCAGATCCCGTTGAGCGTTCTCCAACCGCACCGTCGCCTCGCGCATTGAAGCGTCGGCGATGCGATAGGCGTTCTCCGCATCGTCGATGCGGGCCTCGCTCGTCACGCCTTGCTCGGCCAGGCTTCGTTGACGTTTGCGCTCTTTCCGTGCGCGATCCTCTTCGCTCTTGCTGCGAGCAAGCGCAGCACGAGCACTCTCGACCCCAGCGCGGTGATCTGCGTCATCGAGTCGCACCAGGGATTCACCCGCCTCGAAGAAGCCACCGGAAACGAGCGCCGGGGATACCCAGACGACTTCGCCCGCCACCTGAGGGATCAAATTGCTCTCGGTACGGGGCACGACCGTCCCCTGGGCATGAACGACGAAGGCGAAGGGCTGGGGCCGGACCTCGATGATCTCGACAAGCGGCGCCAACACTTCGGGCGCCACGGTTTCAGCCGCCTTGCGCCCCGCAAGCTGCAAGCTTACGCCAGCCGCGCCGAGGCAGAGGATTCCGATTGGGAGGAGAACCTTCTTGTACGAGGTCTTCACGAAGGATCCTCCTGGGCCGCGGCGATCACCCCGGCGGTTGCGTAGCGCACGAGCACGGCTCGAAGCGTGTCGGCGTCGGTGGAAAAAAAAGAAGCCGCTTCTCCATTCAATGTCTGGATCAGCAACCCGACGCTGAGCTGCAGAAGCATTCGCGCGCGGGCCGGTTCGATCTCCGGCATCGCGTTCACCAACGCGACGGAGAACCGCTCGGAGACTTCGCCGAAGAGCTCCACCCGGATCGCGGCGACCATCTCAGCCGGGTCATGCCAGAGGCGAGCTGCGACGGTTCGCATCAGGGTGCGCTGCGCCTCCGTGGATTCTGCCGCTTGTTCGAAGGGTGGACGATAAAAGGCATCCAGCACCTGCTCGACATTCGGCACCGAAGCTTCGGCCTCGAGACCATCGAGCAGCTCGAAGCGGCGACGGTTGATGGGCTCGACCCGGCGCCGCAGGGCGGCGCCCATCAAGGCCAGCTTGGAGCCGAAATGATAGTTGGCCGCTGATACGGAGACGCCGGCGGCATTCGTTACGGCCCGCATCGACATGCCATCGAAGCCTCGCTCGGCAAAGAACAACTCGGCTGCATCGAGCAGGCGTGCCTTGGTATCCGAGGCGCCGCCGGGGGGGCGGTCCGAGGGCTGGGGCTCCCGGCGAGCAGTGGCAAGGTCGCGCACGTCTGGCTCCTCTCGAGTGGAGTGTGTTCGGACGTGGGCGCGCTCGAACGATCGTTCCAAACATACGTTCGACCGACCGAACCGTCAACCCGAGGTGTGCCAAAATCAGCTCATCCGTGCACCCAGGCGGAAACCACCGCTACGGCCCCGATCAGGCAGCCCAGAAAGGCAACCACGCCGCCACTGGCCCCGATCCAGCACGGGGGAAGCACCCAATCCAGATCGGCTGCGGCCAGCCGCCCGTGATGGGCAAACGGGTGTACCCACCAACGAGCCGGCAGATCACCCGACCGGATCAGGCAGAGCCTGAGGCGCACGTGATAGACCAACGCGCCGGGCACCCCGATGGCCAGGCCCACCACCGAGCACAGCCCTGCGATCTGGATCAGCACGATCCAGGGAACCCAGGCAAACGCTGCGAGTGCAGCGAACAGCCCAGCGAAGACGACGATCTCGAGCATGCCCAAGCCAGATCGGTGCCGCCGGCCTCACGCTGAAGCGAGCGTAGGCCCAGCTTCAGGAGGTTCCAAAAGCCAGGGGCATCGCTCTGTTGTGAAGAATGGGGATCGACGGGGGTGAAACGCGCCGTAGGCTCTCGGGCGCACACTTTCCCTTCGACGAGAAACCATCCGATGTCCGCGAGCCCCGTGGTCTCCTATTCGCCGCTCCTCCGCTGGCTCCGAAATCTGGGGCCGTGGCTGTTGGCGGCGCTCATCCTCTACTGGATCTTCAACCAGGTACCGCTCGGCGAAGCCTGGACGGCCGCTTCAAACGCGGATCTCCGACTCTTCATCCCGACGACCCTCATGGCCGTCGGCTACTGGTTCCTGCTCGAGTCTCGAGCCTTCGCCTTCCTGTTTACGCGCTTCAACACGCCGCTCCGGTGGGCCGAGGCGCGATCCCTGCGCGGCGTGACCTACCTGCTCACACCGATCAACTGGAATCTGGGTACGGCTGCAATCATCATGCACCTGCGCATCACGCGCGGTGTCGGGGCCGTAGACGCCACCAGCTCGATCCTCTTCTACGGCAGCCTGGATGCGGTCATCCTTGCCAGCGAAGTCTTCCTCGGCGCCGCATTGCTGCCCGCGTCGCCGATGACTTCCGCGATGCTGCGAATCAGCGGCGCCATCGTCATTCTTCAATCTCTCTTCGTGGCAACGTTGATGACCCGACGGCCAGCCTGGCGCCCGCTGAACTGGCTCCGCGGTCGTCGCATCTTCGGAACGTTCGCTCGAGCCCATCCTCGAGACCTCCTGGTGCTGGGGCTCGTGCGAGTCGCCTACTTCGCAGGCTTCATCGGGTTCTTCTGGTTCGGCGCGAAGAGCTTCCATATCGACGTACCCTTCGCGTTCGCCGCCGTCGTCACGCCCATCGTCATGCTGGCCGGTGCCCTCCCGATCACCCCGGCAGGGCTCGGTACCCAGCAGGCAACGATGCTCTACTTCTTCGAACCCTACGGTGTAGAGGGCTCGGTCCTCGCCTTCGGCCTGGCCTTTCCCGTGGCCCTGATCCTGGCCCGACTGCCGATCGGTTTCCTCTACGGCCGGGAACTCGGCACGTTCCGGCACTACCTGGAAAAGGCACGAACTTCCGACGCGTCCGAATGAAAGCAACGCCTCGGCAGAGGCCAATGCTCCGCCGAGGCGATCAGAGTGTCGTCGGGAGGTCCTGAACGCTCGGACCCGACCCGAGACCTACCCCATGCTTCGAATCGGTTGAAGCCCGATCAACGCATCCCGATCTCCGCCACTGCCCAGACCGTGGCTCGGGAGAACCTGGTCGAAGCGGCCGAGATCGTCGTGAAGGGCCATGTAGTTCAACACCACGGCTTCAGCGAGAAGATCGACGTTGCTGGCGATGCGGACCGCGCCGGTCTCGACGGAGCCGCTGGGCCGGAAGTAACCGATCTGCTGGCTGTTCGGATCGCGGAGCTGCGGCCGCCCGTTCGGGTCATACACGAGCAGGAAGGTCGAGGCCGTTCCTCCGTTGTCACCCTGCCAGCCAAATTTCCCGCGGCCCTGTCCCGAGTTGTCGATGTCGTTGCTGGCGCCGACGGAACCGTCGCTGAACACGTAGATCACCAGGGGTTGAGACCGGCGGGCTGCGTACTCGAGCATCGCGCCCATCTGTACGCCCGCCTCGAAGTCACGCACCTCACCGGTAGCGCGGGTCCCGTCGTGATAATCGTAGCCACCCGATTCGATCGTCGAGCAGCCCGCGAAGCCGTTGACGGTGAGCTTCATCGCGGCCGCGGCCTTGATGTTCTTCGAGCTGTTCAGCTCGTTGGCCGTGAAGATGCTGTTGCCAGCTCCGACGATATCGAGATCCGCGGTGGGATCGAGCAAGCTCGGATCGCCGTAGCGGTTGACCAGGTCAGCACTCTGGGTGTAGGCGCAGGAAATGAGATCCTTCACCATCTGATCTTCCGTCATCCGCTGCACACGGAGATCGGAGAGTTGCTCGATGGTCGACATCACGGAAACCGCCGCATCCTCGTCGAGCAAGTCGACGAGTTTGCCGGTATCCACGAGACCACGCGCGTCATCCTCATCCGAGACCTTGGTGGGTCGCTTGGCCGGGTCGTACATCGAGATCGGTGATTGGGAGCGCCCACCCGAATCGGAACTGCGGCTGCCGATCAGCGACACGAGGTCCCCGCTCGCCCCCGCTTTGTTGATCCCGAACATCGGGTTGTGCGGGTTGTTCCCCGTATCATTCGCCGATCGGGCGGCGAAAACGACGCCGTTCACGTTGGCCCGAGTGGATGCGGCTGTCTTGGATTGGATCCCGCGCAAGAACGGACTGTCTGCGTGGAAGAGCAGGCCCAGCTCGTTGTTCACCTGGGCCGGATCCGTCGGAAACATGCCCGACGGAAGCCCCTGCTTCTCGTAACCCTCGGGATCCAGGAAATCGAGCTGGCCCCCGGGCCCGCCGACGAGCACGTTGGAGCCGCTGGTGTTGGCGCCTCCGCCGAGATCCATGGCGATGAACGGGATCAGGCCCGCCCCACCGGTCGCAATGCCACATTCGGCGGCCGCCTGGGCAGCCGCAGGCGAACTCCCCAACAGGCCTAGCAGGGTGGGGCCCGCTGCAAAGGCCGCTCCGGCGATCAGGCCCTGGCCGAGGAAATCCCGGCGGGTGACCACCTTGTGGTCCGGCGGCCGCTGCAGCTTGCGCGCACTCGTTTCGCTCATCTTGTTTCTCCCATGACCATGGTTTCGCTCACTGCCCGTCTCTAGTGGAAGAGGACCGGGCCACTGCTGATGACCGCAGTGCAGACTCCCTTGACCACGTTCTGGGTGAAGTCCCGGTCGCAGTCATCGGCGTCGTTGCACTGGCTCGTCAGATCGTCGATCAAGCCCATCAGGAGGGGCCTCGTTTCGGCAACATCCGGCTGGAGCGTGAGGCCCGTACCGTAGAAGCGTTCGACCAGGCGATCGGCGATCAACGCTTTCGCGTTCGGATCGGAGAAGGCCGTGAACGTATCCTGGTTGAAGCCGAAACCCTGGCCGAAGATCGCTTCGCGCCGCGACCGACTCTCGACCATGCGGTCGCAGTACTCGACTCCGAGCTTGAAGGCGCCGACCTGATGCGAGGAGACGAAGCCCCGCAGATCGTTGTTCCCCGGTAGCTGCTGGACGAGCCCCTCGAAGGTGCGCTCCACCCGCCGATCGTCCGTTGGCACGCCCGTCAAGACCGACATCGTGTCGTTGATCTGGTCGAAGTTGCGCAGGCCCGTTTCCGGACTCACCTCCGCGGAGAAGCCACCCGGTGTGACGGGTGCGTCGTTGTTCACGACCACCGCCGTGTTGTCCCCGAGCACCTCGAAGGAGAGCGAGAACACGTCGTTCTCAGGTCCCTGGTCCTTTCCGATGATCGACGCGAGGCTCGACAACTGTTGCGGTGACTGGCTCACCACTGCATCCACCGTTCGGAAGGCCTGCCCGGCTGCCGGCACCTGGCCGTTGACCATGATGCGCAGGTTCCTGATCGCGATACCGGATCCGGTCGGCCCCACATAGGTGGGATTCCCGAACACGTAGCTGAAGGCATCGAAATCGCCGACGCTCATCTCGATCACACTTCCGGGCTGCCCAGTCCACTGGGCGACGTCGAAGCGGAGCAGGAAGCGCTCCTCGACACCGGCCAGGTGATGGCTCTGGATCTGTGCCGGAGTGAGTGCCCGTTCGTGGATTGCCGCGAACAGCACCTTCCCCTTCCAAATCCGGTTGTTCGTCCGCTCGTTGCCGATCAAGAACTGATGATTCGGGTCCCAGCGTGCAAGGCTGCCCGGGCCCTTCGGATCCTCATCGCCCGTCCACGCGCCGTTGACGTACATCCTTCGACCATTGACCTGGTCGAACGTCATCACAACATGCTGAAGCGCCACCTCGACGGCCCGATCATCTTCGTCGGTGTAGAGGGTCGGCGTTCCATTCCCGCTGATGCCGCTTGCATCGCTTCGGTTTCGCGCGGCGTAGCTGTAGTTCTGCTGGCCGAACGTGAAGTTGCGCGAGTATGGATCCTGGGAATAGGTGAGGATGCGAGCCGGACCTCGCTGGTCGATCTCGTTCGTGAAGATCCATGCCTCGACCGAGTATTCCTGGCTACCCGTGGTCGGATCCGCGAGGCGATCGTAGAGCTTCCGACTTGCCGCCACCGTTGCGACGGCTCCACCCGTCTTGTTCTCGATCCCGCCCCCGCCGACCCAGTCCACACCGACCAACTGGAGATCCATGGCCGGAAGCACGCCGCTCGTGTCCGCTGCCACGTTGCCCGAGCCTTCCGTGAACTCCCAGCGCGCGATCACGGCGTCGTCGTAGCGAAGGTTTCCACCCCCCTCGACTCCGTCGCCCAGCTTCAGCTGATCGCTGGTAATGCTCTGCTGGCCACCGCCGCCGGCACTGCCCACCAGGAGCCCCCACACGGCAACCGCTGCGCGCATCGTCTCACCATCGGACGCACAATCGCTCCAGCAGTAATGGCCGTCAGCGACCAGGCGCTGCACCATTCGAGAGGCGTAGGGCTGCGTGAGGTTCACCTTCTGGCTGTCCCACACCGCGTGATAAGCCATCCCCGAATCGGGATGCGAGATGTCCGGTCGGCCGATCCCCGTACTGCCATCGTGGCAGGCCACGCAGTACTGCGTGGCGAGCGGATGCACGGTCTGGGCGAAGGCGTCGATCTGGGCCTGCTCGGCCGGATCGGTGCCATTGCCACCGTTTCCGCCGCCGCCGGCACCACCGCCGCCATTGCCGCCGGCACCGCCGCCGCCATTGCCACCATTCCTGCCGCCGGCACCGCCGCCGCCGTTGCCGTTCCCGCCGCCACCAGCACCGCCGGCGCCGCTTCCGCCATCACTGACGGTCGGCCCGGGGGGCGGGAAGCTCGCGGGCGGGCTGCACCGGGGCGCCCAGGAGGAACGCTTGCGCCGGGCCTTGCGGCGCTTCTTCACCTGGACCGGAATCGGCTCCGAGAACTGATTTGCCGAAGCGGTCCGCACGAAACACGGCAGGTCTGCTGGATTCTGGAGCATCCAGCTGAAGCGGCCGTTGGCATCGGCCAGGACGGTCTGCATGACCACGTCGGTGGCCGCGTCGCGGATCTCTACTTCCTGATTCGCAAGTGCATGATTGCCTGATCCCGAAAGGCTCCGCCTCGCCGGAACCGCGCGCCGTCGTCCACGCCGCTTCTTCCTCTTCGAGACGGAGTAGCGGGCGTCGCCTTGCATCAGGGTCAAACTGCCCACGCCGCATTCGGCAGCCGGATTCGTGACGCCGGTCCGCAGGCCAAGGCTCCCGCCTGTACGTATCTGGACCTCGCAAGGCGCCTGGATCGGCGTGAGGCATTCGACGACCGTGGTCGTCACCCAGCGCCGCCGCCCGCGCCTCCGGCGCTTCGTTTTCGTTCGGATCGTCCGACATTCGCCGGTCTCGAAGCTGCCGTCATCGCCAGCAATCACCGTCCCGATCACGAACCCGGTATCCGCGTCCAGGATTTCAACCGTACTGCCCGCCGGCGCTCCCGCACCGCTGAGCATCAGATGGCCATCCCAGGTATCCCACCAGGTCACGTCGGAGATGCCGAAGCCCCCTGCGAAACCCTGAATCGAGAGCTTCACGTTCTCCTGGTCCGAGATGACCGGAATACCGTCGTCCGTCACCGTAAATGTGACCATGACACTGCCTGCCTGGGCTGGGGTCGGCGTCCAACTGAACAGCGATGTGCCGTCCCCGTTGTCCGTGAAGCTCGAGCCCGCCGGAGCGCCAGCAACCGTGAAGGCAAGCGCGTTCCCATCGATATCCGATGCCAACACCGAGAAGCTCAGCGTCTGACCGGACATTGCCATTCGATCGCCGATCTTCACCATCGTCGGCGAGTTGTTCACCTGCCCTATGGCCAATGTGATGGTTTCGGAAGCACTCTGTGCCGGGTTCCCGGCATCCGTCGCCGTGAACGTGAGCATGAAGTTGCCCACGTCGGCGTCACCCGGTGTCCAGGAGAAGTTTCCGGTGCCGTCGCCGTTGTCGACCAGGGCCGATGCCGCAGGCGCACCCGCCACCGAGAGGGAGATGGCGTCGCCGTCCGGGTCTGTCGCGCTCACCTGGAACGTGAGGAGCTGATTCGTATTCCCCGCCCGGTTCCCGATCGGAGCCAGGGCCGGGGGACGATTCACATCACCCACCGTCAAGGTGATCGCTTCTTGATCCTGGGAGACGGGCGTGCCGTCATCCGTGACCAGGAGCGTGATCGGGTAGTTGCCCGCCTCGCCGAAGCCCGGGGTCCAGGCGAAGGTGCCCGTCCCGTCTCCATTGTCCTGAAGGGCGGCGCCTGCAGGAGCACCCGCGAGCTGAAGCGTCAGCAGACCACCGTCCGGATCCGAAGCATTCACTGCGAACTGCAGCAACACACCCTCATCTACGCTGCGATCGCCGAGCGCCGCCAACACCGGCGGGCGGTTGACATCGCCCACGGTGATCATGATCGCCTCGGTCGCGTTCAGGACGGGGTTGCCGCCATCCATCGCCGTGAACGTGATGGCGTGGTTGCCACCCTGATCGAAGCCCGGCGTCCAGGCAAAGCTTCCGGATCCGTTGCCGGCGTCGTTGAAGGTCGCACCCTGGGGCAGGCCCGAAGCCTGGAGGGTGAGCATGTCCCCATCCGGGTCACTCGCCATCACCATGAGCTGAAGCGGTCCACCCTCATTGACCGTCTGGTTCCCGATCGGAGTGATCGCCGGAGCCCGATTCACATCACCCACCGAGATCGTAATCGTCTCCGATGCATTCGCCGGGGGCGTACCATCGTCCACCACACTGAACGTCGTGACGAAGTTGCCCGTCTGACCGAAGCCGGGTGTCCACGAGAACGTCGCTGTTCCGTCGGCATCGTCTACGAACGCCGAACCCGCGGGCAGGTTGGCCGTGGAGAACGTCAGGCCGTCGCCGTCGAGATCCGCAGCCGCCAGGTTCAGAACGAGCGCATCGCCTTCATTGACACCCTGGCTGCCGATCGGTGCGAGAACCGGAGGCTGGTTCACATCGCCCACGGAGATCACGATCATCTCGGAATCACTCAAGGGCGGGCTGCCGGCATCGGCGGCCGTGAACGTCACAGAGATGTTTCCGGCCTGGGCGAAGCTCGGCGTCCAGGAAAACATGGCCGTACCGTTGCCCGTGTCGCTGAAGGTGGTGCCCGTGGGAAGGTTTCCAGCGGTCATCACGATGCTGTCGCTATCGGGGTCGGATGCCGAAAGCGAAAGGGAGAGGGTGCCGCCTTCGTCGACAGCCTGATTGCCGATGGCTGCGAGCACGGGAGCCTGGTTCGCGTTGAAGATCGTGATCGGCACGGTCTCCATGGCGCTACCTGCCCCGTCGCTGACGGTGAACACCGCGCTATAGAGGCTGGCCTGACCGTTCGTCGGTGTCCAATCGAAACCACCGGTGCCGTCACCGTTGTCGACGAACATCGCACCGTTCGGAAGCGGAGATGCCGACAGCGTGAGTGTGTCGCCGACGTCGGGATCCGTTGCGGTCACCATGAAGCTCAGTTTCTGACCTTCGGTGCCCATCTTGGCGCCGATCGCTACCAGAACCGGGAGTTGATTCTGGGCGGGACAGAAGAAACCGAAATTGTTGCTGTCCCAGGCCGCCTTCTCCGCCGCTCGCACGTTCCCGCCATTCGGTAGCGACGTGGGAAACGTGCTGTCGTGGCAGAGCGTGCACTCGACGAAGAATGAATTCGGGTCGACCAGATCGGCATAGGGAGTACCGAGGCCCTGCCCCGAACAGAACGTGTCGACGCTCGGCCCGAAGGGAGAAGAAGCGAACGTCGCGCTCGGTAGAGCGAAGAACAGCAGGCCCAAGGCCAGGCCAAGCTCGGCGATACGGGTGCGACGAAGGGAGGAAAAGCGCGTCATAGGGGACCTCATGCGGTCGAGAGTTCGCGTCCAGAACGTGGAAACGGGAGTCAGCTGAAAACTCAATTGCCCATGCAATGGGTGGCGACCTCGCCGAACACCCGCTTCATGCTTCGGCCGCCGGTCTCGAAGACGTCGGCGATGCGTTCGACCTCGTCGCGATCTTCTTGTGAGCCGACGGGACGCAGACAGACCTGACTGAAGACCTTTTGAACCTGGCAGACGGCGAATGCGCGACTGCCGGCGATCTCTCGGCCGAGGCTCTTGGGCCCGCTTCCTTCGCCGGAGCCGCTGCCCCATCCGATGGCCGCGTTGGGGCCGTGCCGCCAGTAGTTCGACCAGCTGTCATCCGGCGTCACGAAGCCGAACGGGAACGTGCCAGCGTTGTTGAAGTATTTTGCCTGTACCTCACCGGGCGTGTAGACGACCCGTTCCGCATCCTGGTCGTACTCGAAGTAGGCGAAAGCCTGGGCCAGGGGGTCCATGCCCGTATGACAGCCCGAGCAGTTGTTCAGGAAGATCGAGCTGTCGCCTCCGGGAGAGCGCGACACGTCCTGGCGAATGCGGTCCGTCGAGCGGGTGGTGTCCTTCAACCCCTCGAGATCCGTGCACAGATAGTTCAAGACGGTGGCGCGCAGCATCCGCCGATTCGTACCGGCCCGGAAGAAAGCCACACCCGCGGCACGGGTCGTCATGACGCCCGCCGTCGCAGCACTCGGCAGCTGCGAGCCCGGCAAGCCGGATTGCGAGACGGCCATCAGAACGCCCGGATCGGAGAGATCGGCTCCCGATTCCTCGAGCTCCTGATAATGCCGGTTGTCGTCGTGGGAATAGGGACGCTCGACGACGCCGGGGGCACCGATGTAGACCATGTCCGCGGAAAGCACCCGATCAAAGGGCACCTCGTCGCGAATCATCCCGATCGCGGTCGCTGTGTAGTCGTTCAGCGGCGCGAAGACGGTCTCGGCCTCGTTCGTCCAGGGCGTGACGAAGTTCTTGAGCGTCGAGCTGTAGAAGAGCGGATTCTCCATGGCGCGATAGGCAGCCTGAATGGGCTGACCAGCCTGGATCCGATCCTGCATCGCTTGCAACGTGGCGTCGTCGGGAGGCGCACCGATCAAACGGTCATGCATGCGACGCGCCTGATCCCGGACATCGGCCCAGGACGCGGAGGCCAGGGTCAGGGAGAGAGCCCCTGCCAGAAGCAGCATCCAAGTTCGGCCCTGGAGGGTGCGGCCAGATTCGAAATTTTCCGCCTTGACCATGATGTCTCCCGCGTTTCCGACGAAACAATTCGCCTTCAGAAGCGCAGGGGAACCATCGACTCCGATTCAGGTCTTGAGGGTGACTACGCTCACGGCGACTAAGCGGAGTTCCGCGCGCAACGAGGCTGCAGGCGATACGCATCCCGAGGCTCGAGGGCAGCGGAAGCAGAGGGAGTCATGGGAAGACGTCGCTCGGTGAGATCGAACACGGAACGATTGGCAACTACTTCCAGCTCGTCGTGTTGTGGCAGACTTCGCAGATATCCGGGGACGGGATATGCGCCGCATGCTTCCCTGTTGCCAGCCTGCCGTTGTGACAGGTGAAGCACCCGTTGGTGATACCGGTGTGATCCATGGTGGCCCTCCGAAAGGTCACAGTATCGTGGCAGGCCTCGCACCGATCGTTGCTCGGGATGTGATTGCGATCCTTGCCTGTCGCCCGTGAACCATTGTGGCAGGCATTGCAGCCGTTCTGGATTCCCGTGTGGTTCATGTCCGCGGACGCGAAGCGCATGACATCGTGACAATCCTCGCAGCGATTCGAGGTCGGCAGATGATCGCGGGATTTGGCGCTCGCCAGTGTGCCATTGTGGCAGCGAAAGCATCCGTTGGTGATTGCCACGTGGTCGAAACGCGCGTTCCGCCAGACCACGGTCGTGTGGCAATCATCGCAGCGGTTCGAGGTGGGCAGATGACGCCCGTTCTTGCCTTCCGCCCATACGCCGTTGTGGCAGGCGCTACAGGGCTCCGTGACACCCAGGTGATCGAAGCGGGCGTGGCTCCAGGTCGCCGTGGTGTGGCAATCGTCGCAACGATTGGAGCTGGGAACATGATTCCCCGGCTTCCGCGTCCAACCACTCAGCCCCGCCCCGCCGTGGCAGGCGACACAGTCATCGGGAGTTGCGCCGAACTCGCCCCCGGGATGGCAGCTTTCACAACCTGCCCGTGCGTGGCCGCCGGTCAATGGGAATCCGGTCGTCCAATGGTCGAAATCATCGTAGTCGACGACCTGGCCAAACGACGGGGAAGCCAACAGTGACATTCCCAATGCCAGGAGCGGCCCCAGGCGGCGAAGAACCCTCCATCGGATCATGGAGCCTGTCTCGCTCCCCGCATTATTTTGCCGCCCTTTTTCCACTGCACCCACAGGCAGCATTCCCCCTTACCCCACAATTTCCTTAATCGACCGATCGAAAGAGGAACTTGTGACGGCACTCACAGGCGTGTCGTCCGGACCGTCGATGGACACCTCGGGCCCGACCCTTGGCCCACTGTGGAGAGGTCTTTGCGCATTTTGGCAAGGCGAACGATTGGCGTGTGTTCGCGCGCGCGCGGGCTGCTTGCCGCGGCCCTCCTGGTTGCGCTCGCGCCTGGAATCGCGGACGCCCAGCCCACCCGCGGTCGCTTGCTCCGCGGGCTCGAGTTGCGCAGCCTCCCGGACGGCAGCGACGAAATCCGGATCCGCATGGGCGTGCCTGTGCGCTACCTCCGGCACGCACCGCGAAGCCCTAGCGATCGGATCGAAATCGAGATCACGCCTCTCGGCCAGGACCTGGGAGACCTGCTTGCGCAGGCCGGGGATGAAGCCGTCCGCGCACCCGCCGACACAGCCAGTTCGCTCCAGGAAGTGCGCTACAGGGGTGGACGGCGGCGAAGTGGGCGACTGGAACTCCTGTTCGCGCGGCCCGTGAGGCTGGAAGTCCAGGAGGGCTCGGATCTGCGCAGCTTGCTGGTGGTCGTGTCGCCCGCTTCGACCCGCGCGCAACCCATCCCGGATTCGAAAGCCGCAGAGGTGGACGAAGATCCATCGCACGACGCCGCCCCTTCGGAAGCGACCCGGCCAGCCACCGAAGTGGCCCCATCAGCCCCCTCCTCGGCTCACGTGAACACGGCCCACCCCTTTGCACTCCAGCTCTTCGCTGCACCTTCCAATGAAGCGTTGCCGCAGGTAGACCCTGCCGGGCTGGAACCGGGCCTGCGTGTCTATCGAGTGCCATTTTTCCAAGAGGGTGTTCCCTGGCATCGGCCGCGCATGGGGTTCTTTGCCACAGAGGACGACGCTCGCGCCGCGCAGGAAGGCCTCGCACCTGACTTCCCCACCGCCTGGGTCGTCCGAGTCGCCGTGGCCGAGAGGCTCGATTCGGCTTCGTTCGAGGTTACGCCGAAGTCGGTGCGCGCGAATGCGGCGCTGCGGAACCCTCAGGACGAGGCCCCTGAACAGCAGCCGACCGAAACTGCATCCTCTCAGGACGAAGCCCCTGAACAGCAGCCGACCGAAACTGCATCCTCTCAGGACGAAGCCCCTGAACAGCAGCCGACCGAAACTGCATCCTCCCAGGACGAGCAGGTCGCGCAAGAACCGATCGAGCAGGTCGGCGAGCTCTCACCCGCTGACACGGAACAGGTTGCCAAGGTTCTGGCGGAGGGCCGAAGCGCCCTTGCCGCGGGCCAGCTGGATCGCGCCGTTGCGCTCTTCACGAAGGTTCTCTCGTTCCCTGAGAACCCGTCGACGCCTTCGGCCCTCGAATGGCTGGGCCTGGCCCGGGAACGAAATGGCCAGCTCGCCCATGCTCGCGCTGAATACGAAAACTACCTGGAACGCTATTCCGAAGGCGAAGCTGCAGAGCGGGTTCGCCAACGCCTCGATGCCCTCGTCACTGCGCGTGCGGAGCCACCCCCGGCTCTGCGACCCGCCAGCACGAAAGACCGAGCGTCAGACTTCGATGTCTTCGGCAGCATCGCCACCAGCTACCGGCGCGACGAACGCTTTACCGATGACTTCGGCGATTCCCTGGTTGATTCTTCGATTTTCAGCGACCTCTTCCTCGGTAGTCGCTGGCAGAGCGAGCGTTGGGATGTACGGGGGGAGCTCTCAGGAACCCATCTTTTCGATTTCATCGACAATGACGAGCGCTGGCGGGTGAATACGCTCTTCGTCGAGGCCGAGGGACGCGGCGTACCCTGGAACGTGGGAGTCGGCCGCCTGCCGGGGAACCGGGCGGGCGTCATCGGCCGGTTCGATGGCGCCGAGGTGA
>JAFDCZ010000049.1 GCA_019312665.1 Deltaproteobacteria bacterium
GATCTCGGCGCGCCCGTCTCCATCGAGATCGCCGACGGCAGGCGAACCGATCAGCTTGGCACCGCGCTCCTGGACGCCGGCCGCCCGGGGCGTGGCATGCCCGGTCGCGGGATCGATATCCACCTTCGTCGTATCGGCAATGCGCACAGGAAAACCGTCGACGGTCTCGCCGTTCGCCCGCCACGCGTAGAGGTGGCCATCCATGGCCGCCACCACGATCTCCAGTTGCGGCTCCGGGCCCGGCGCATCCAGATCGACCAGCGTAGGCGCGGCGAAGATCCCCGGGTCCGTATCGTTCAGCGGGTCGCGATTCGCGGGATCGGAGAATGCGGGATCCGTCGAGACCGGGAAGCCTCGTCGCAGGCGACCGTGATCGTCATACACGAAGACCCGACCCTCGACGGTCGCGACGACCACCTCGACCCTGCCGTCGCCGTCGAGATCGTCTGCCGCCGTGGCCGCCAGGATCATCTCGTGGGGCACGGGCACCTCGCCGTCTCGGTAGGCACGGGTCCGGTGCACGGGCAAGGCAGGCGTACGCACCGGGAAGCCCGTGAGTTCTTCGCCGCTGTCGCCGCGCCAGGCGTGGACCGAGCCATCGGCAGTGCCATAGACGATGTCGAGCACACCATCGCGATTCAGATCCGCGAGTGCCGGCGAACCCTCCGCGGAGCTGCCGAGAGCGAGCACGGGGAAGGCGAGCGTGGTGTCCGTATGGACCGCCACCGTTCGACGATCCTCACCCACGAGCCCGTTGCGATCCGTCACCTGCAGACGAAGCGTCACCGTATGAGCGTCCGGATCGTCGATGGTGGCAGCAGGATCGAAACCGCAGACCTCGGCTGTCGCCGCCGGATGCCAACCACCGAGGCCCTTGCTGCGAAGCGGCTCATCCGCGCTACCGCGGCTGATCTCATGGAAGCTCGAGGGCTGCACGCCGCAGCCCACCTCGAGCAGATAGTCGAAGCTCCCGCCGGCGCGAACGGCGGCCGCGGAGCCCAACACGTCGATCTCGGGTGACTGCACCGGATCCACGCTGTCGAACCAGCGCAGCCCGCCGGAAAGATCCGCCTCGGGCGGGATGTCGCTGGCGCCAATGGCGAGCAATCGACCCGCATCGGGTTTGCCGTAGCCGGTGAACTGGTCCCAACCCGACTGGGTGGGGTAGCGCTCCGACCCGAAGAACAACCCGAACAGGGGCGCCGAGAGTACGGTACGAAACAACGGGTTCATCGAGATGTCGAAGAGATCGGCGGAGTGATCGATATCCAGAGCCGAGCGGCGCAGCAGCTGACGAATCTCCTCGGCGGAGAACGGCGTGCGATCGGTCAGACCCGGGTAGGGGCTGAGCAGGCCCGCATCGACGAGGTTGCGCCCGTGGGAGACGAGTAGCGCCGCCAGGCCCGCGCCCCGCCCCGTAGCCTCGGAGCTGCAGGAGTTGGACGAGATGGCGACCCAGGCACGTCCACCGAAGTTGGTGCAGCCATTCAACAGGTCGTACTCGTCCTCTTGCTCCACGATGTCGCCATCGCCGTGCACGATCGAGTTCAGCCAGATCGTATGATCCAGGACCGCCGGGAAGTTGTGGTGACGGCTCGACTCATCGGCTGCGCTGGCCATGATCGGCACGCCATGCCGGTAGGCGAAATCGATGGCCGCCTGACTCGACGGTGAGGCGCCGATCGCTCCGAGCGCCTCCTGGACGACAGCCGCGCCATTCTCGGTTGCGTAGACGACGGCCTGGGCGAAATCCGTACCGAAAGCAACGAAACTATCGGCGACCTTCAAGGGCATGAAGAGAACATTGGGCGCGACACCTGGCATCCCGCCGCCATTGTTCGCCTCTCCGGTGCTGTCCTCCGCTTCACCCGTTCCGTGGCCGTAGTCGACGAGATCTTCCGGGTCGTTGTCGCCATCGGCAAAATCCCAACCCGCGATGTCGTCCACGTAGCCATTGCGGTCATCGTCGATTCCGTCCGAGTAGGCGAGGATGAGATCCTGGCCGTCGAGGAGGCCGTTTCCGTTCGCGTCCAGGATTCCGGCGTAGTCATCTACGGAAACGAAACCGTCGCCATTGCAATCGTGCACTTCGCATCCCGGGGGCGGCGGAAGCTCACGCTTGTTGAGTGCGACCTTTCGCGCGACGTCCCGGGCGTGCCAGCGAATTCCGCTATCGAGCACGGCCACCACCACATCGGGGCGGCCCGTGGAGATCTGCCACGCAGAGACGACATCCATCCCGGTTCGCGGGTTGTACTTCCATGAACTTTTCGCGGCCGGATCGAAATCGTTCGGCAACTGTCCGGGGGCGACAAAGAGGTAGGACCCGAAATCCCGCGGGTCGCTACAGCCGGCATCGGCGCAGGTGGGAAAAGGGACGTCCGCCGCGGCTCCCTGAGCGAGGAGCATGATGGAAACGAGCAGGAGCATCGTGCGCATGGAGGCCCTTCCTGGGTGCTAGCGGGGCGGAGAGCCCACGGTACCGCATCCATCGAGAGCTGCGATTTTCCGCCGGAAGAGCGGTCGGCTCAGCCCTTCTCGAGCCCCCGGAGGAAGATCTCGGCGATGGCGTCTGCCGTCTCCTTCGGCGGCGCGGCCGAGAGCTCCGCCACTTCAGCGCGCGCGAACTCTCGCCCCAACCCCCCCAGGACGTGCGCAACGGGAGCCGCGTCGATCGCCCGGATCTCTCCGTCGGCGATCGCTTGCTCGAGCAATCGCTGGGTCACGGCCATGACGTAGTTCTCATGGCCATCGAGAAGCCGTTTCGCGCCGGGCACGAGGCCGAAATGCTGGGAGAAGGATGCTGCCTCGGGCAGCACGGCCTCGTTGACTACTTGCAGATAGGCTCGCAATGCAGCGAGGGGCGAGAGTGATTCGTCGAGCGCCTCGATCGCGCGGCGGCCGATCCGATGCAGCCGGCGGTCGACGACCGTCAGCACCAGCTCTTCCTTGCTAGGCGCGATGCCGTAAAGCGTCCGCAAGGAGCAACCCACTTCGGCGGCGATCTGCGCGATCGTCAGGCCCGCAAGCTCCTCCTTCGCAACCAACTGCTGCAACTCATCTAGGAGTTCGAGCTGGCGTGCCGTCAGCCGGCGTTCCGCGTCGGGCGAAAGCAGGGGCTTCGGCGCGCGGACACCGGGGAAGCGGCGGTACGCCCGTTGCGGCTCGGAGCTCGTCACGGGAGCAAGACCACGGGCAGATCGACGACCCGAGCGCGCAGCCACTCCCCAAGGCTCTTGGCTTGAGCATCTTGCCTGGTGGAGGCGGCGACGCCTTCCTCGAGCAGGCCATGGACCACGAAGTTGATGCTCCGCAGCGAAGCCAATCGATGCCGGTCGATCGGCAGGGGTGCGACCTCGGGCAACAATTCCCTCAGACGTTCTTCAGTGAGGAACGCGTCGAGCCACGCCCACGCTTCGTCAGTGCGCGCAAAGACGCCGAGGTTGGCGTTTCCGCCCTTGTCGCCGGAACGGGCACCGAACACCGCGCCGAGGGGCGCACGCCGAGTCTCGCCGCCCGGTGTCACGGCATCAGGCCCGGGCGTCGGCTCGACCCGCACGTCCGGCCTGGGAACGACCGAGGAGACCTGTGTGGAATCCGAAGCGAGCATCGTCACTTCCTGGGGAACCAACTCGGCGGCGATCCGGGCCGGCTCGTAGACACCGAAGGGCCGGCCTCCGGCCGGGCCGCCGCCAATGCCGAAGAAGCCCGGAATGGTGGCGAGGCCCAGCTCCGTCACCGCATTCGCAAACGCGCGACCCACCTTCTTCTCGTCCGGATCCTTGGCGCTGATGCGCCACAACGCGACCGCCTGTTCGTTCGTCTCCGGGTCGGATTTGTCGGTACGAATCAGCCGGGTCGTCACCTGCGCATAGTCTTCAGGCCCGTACGGGCAAGCCTCCCAGAACGCTTCTTCGACGAGCTTGGCTTTCGCCTCGATCTCGAGACCGGTGAGGCAGACGGTCATGTCGTTGCGGAAGCCGCCGGTACGGTTGAGGCAGACCTTCAACGTGGCGGGCGGTGGCTCCCCTTGGATGCCATGCATGCGCACGCGATCCGGCCCGACTTGTTCGAGCTCGATGGTGTCGAAGCGGGTCGTGACATCCGGCCCGAAGTACTCGCGCCCGCCGATCTCGTAGAGAAGCTGGGAGGTGATGGTACCGATGGAAACCTCGCCGCCCGTGCCCTCGTGCTTGCCGATCACTGTCGATCCGTCGGCAGCAACCTCGGCCCAGGGGAACCCGGTGCGAACGAGGCCCGGAACCTCCGTGAAGAACGAATAGTTCCCGCCGGTCGCCTGGGTGCCGCACTCGATGACATGGCCCGCAGTCACCCCACCCGCCAGGGCGTCCCAATCCGTGCGGCTCCACCCATGATGCCAGGCGGCCGGGCCGCAGACGACCGCGGCGTCGGTCGTGCGGCCCGTGATGACGATATCCGCGCCGCGGTTCAGCGCATCGACGATGCCCCAGCATCCGAAGTAGGCGTTGGCGGTAAGGAAGCTGGCCTCCTTGATCGGCTCGCCGGTCTCGAAATGGTGCAGCTGATCGGAAGCCACCAGCTCGGCCATGCGCGGCATCAGATCGTCCCCGCGTACGAAAGCGATCTTCGGATGCAGGCCGAGCTTTTCGGCGACTTCCGCTACGGCCTTGGCGCAACCCTCCGGATCGAGCCCGCCGGCATTCGAAACCACTTTGATGCCCTTGTCGAGGCAGGTTCCCATCACCTGTTCCAACTGCATCACGAATGTGCGCGCGTAACCGCCCCCGGGCCGCTTTGCCTGGGTGCGCGCAAGGATCAACATGGTCAGCTCGGCGAGCCAATCGCCCGTGAGCACATCGATCCGTCCGCCTTCGACCATTTCCTTCGCCGCGGAGAGGCGATCTCCGAAAAAGCCCGAGCAGTTCGCGATGCGTATCGGATCTTTCATGTCGTCTCCTCTTCGCCGGATGCGGGTTCGACCACGAGTAGCACGGCCCCGCTCTCTACCTGGTCGCCCAGGGCGACGCGCACTTCACGAACGATCCCATCGTCCGTGGCGTTCATCGGATGTTCCATCTTCATCGCCTCGAGCACGATGACGGTCTGCCCTGCCTTGACGACGTCACCCACCTCGACACGCAGGTCGATCACCTTGCCCGGCATCCGTGCAACGAAGCCGCCGGCGGCATCTTCTCTGCCGGGAATCTCGAAGCGGGGCAACACGACGAGCTTCAGATCCCCGCGCGGGCCGTGAACGATCAGAAAGTCTCCCGCCTGGGTGATCCGGGCCCGACTCCGCCTGCCGTCGATCTCGACGTCGATTCCGTTTGGACTGAAGGAGCAGACACGGGCGAGCGAGCCGTCCGAGAAACGGAAGCTGCCATCGCGGAGACGTCGATAGGCGACCTCGAACTCGCGCTCGCCGAAACGAAGGGAGATCCGCTGGTGGGGCATACGGGCGTTTCGCCAGCCACTGGGCGTCGCAGCCAGCACCTGAGCCTCGGCCCGGTTCATCCCCTGGATCCAAAGCGCAGCCATCCGCGCCAAACGATCGACCTCCTCATCGGACAGGTCGAGCGAACGCGCCGGTGCCACTCGCTCGATGAAGTCCGTGGTCGTATCACCCGCCAGGAACTCCGCCGTCCGCAAGGTCGCGACCAGGAAATCCCTGTTCGTCGTCACTCCGCCGAGATGCGTGCGTTCGAGCGCCAGAGCCAGCCGGCTGGCAGCTTCAATTCGGGTAGGGGCGTGCGCGATCACCTTCGCCAGCATCGGGTCGAACTCGGTACCAACGACCGTGCCTTCGACCACCCCGGAATCCCAGCGAACCGCCGGGGATGCGGCTGGCGCGAAGGCGACCAGCTGGCCCGTTTCCGGTAGGAAATCGTTCGCCGGATCCTCGGCATACAATCGCGCCTCTACGGCCGAACCGTTGAAGCACACATCGTCCTGGCCGTAGCCGAGGCTTTCGCCTCGCGCGATGCGCAGTTGCTCACGCACGAGGTCGATTCCCGTCACCGCCTCGGTCACCGGATGCTCGACCTGGAGACGGGTATTGACCTCAAGGAAGAAGAACTCGCCCGTATCGTCATCCAAGAGGAACTCGACCGTGCCTGCACTCTGATAGTGAAGCGTCTCGGCCAGGCGCAGCGCGGCGTTTCCCATCTCCTCCCGAAGGGCAGCATCGACCCGAGGCGACGGTGATTCCTCGAGGATCTTCTGATGCCGACGTTGGATCGAGCACTCTCGCTCACCCAGGTGGACGAGGTTGCCATGGGCATCCCCCAGGATCTGGATCTCGATATGTCGAGCGTGCGACACATAGCGTTCGAGGAACACACGATCATCGCCGAACCCGCTGGCGGCCTCGCGCTGGGCCGCCGCGATGGATTCTTCGAGTTCCTCGGGCCTCGAGACGACCCGCATGCCTTTGCCGCCGCCACCGGCGGCAGCCTTCACGAGCAGCGGGTAGCCGACGGCGTCCGCAGCTCCGAGATCCTTGCTGCTGGGAAGCGTTTTCACGTTCGCCTGCTCGGCGAGAGCCAGGGCCTCCAGCTTGTCTCCCATCTGTGAGATCGCGTCTGGAGAAGGACCCACCCAGGTGAGATTCGCCGCAATGACATCGGCAGCAAAGGACGCATTCTCCGAGAGAAAGCCGTAGCCCGGATGGATCGCCCCGGCCCCTGTCGCCTGGGCGGCTTCCAGAATCGCCTTCCCGTCCAGATAGGAACCGGAAAGACGAAACGCCTCGTCGGCGTCCGCGACATGGGGCGCGTCCCGATCAGCATCCACGTACACGGCGACGCAGCGGATCCCCATGTCGTGGGCCGTGCGAATCACGCGACGGGCAATCTCACCGCGATTGGCAATCAAGAGAGTCGAAAAGCTCACAGTCTGAATACTCCGTAACCGTCCGTACCTTCCACCGGAGCGTTGCGCACCACCGAGAGGCAGATCCCCAGGGTCGTACGCATGTCCCGGGGGTCGAGGATGCCGTCGTCGCTGATCGTGCCCGTAGCCTCGAGCGCAAGCGATCCCTTTTCTTGAATCGCCTCGACGGCTGCCACGAGTTGAGCGTCCGCTTCCTCGTCGAAGTCCTCTCCCAGACGCGCCGCTCTGGCCCTTCGTACGATCGACATGACCCCGGCGATCTGCTTCGGCCCCATCACGGCGATCTTGGCGGTCGGCCAGATGAAGGTAAAGCGGTTGTTGAAGGCGCGGCCGGACATCGCATAGGTGCCGGCGCCGTAGGATGCGCCGATGATCACTGTCAGGTGGGGCACCGTCGAGTTGGTGACCGCGTTGATCATCTGCGAGCCCTTCTTGATGATGCCTGCCTGCTCGACTTCCTTGCCGACGACGAAGCCGGTGAGGTTCTGCAGGAAGAGAAGGGGCACGTCGATCTGGTTGTTCAACTGGATGAAGTGCGCAGCCTTCTCGGCGCTCTCCGGGTTCAGCACGCCGTTGTTGCCGAGAACGCCCACCGGGTAACCTTGGATCGAAGCCCAGCCACATACCAGGGTGGTGCCATAACGAGGCTTGAACTCCTCGAAGCGCGAGCCATCCACGACCCGGCCGATCACGTCGCGTACGTCCACCGGCCGTCGGAGATCCGGGCTGACGATGCCAAGCAGCTCTTCCGGATCGAGCACGGGCTCATCCGCCTGCAAACTCGGCGGCGGACCCGGCTTTCGCCAGTTCAAATGAGAAACGACTTCGCGGCAGAGGCGAAGCGCATCACGCTCGTCCTCGGCGAGGTACTCGCCGAGGCCAGACACCTCCGCATGCATCTTCGCACCGCCGAGGGTTTCGTCGTCGGATTCCTCGCCGGTTGCCATCTTCACCAGGGGCGGACCCGCCAGGAAGATCTTGGACTGCTCCTTGATGACGATGTTGTAGTCCGACATGCCGGGCTGATAGGCGCCGCCTGCCGTCGACGAGCCGAACACCACGCAGACCGTGGGGATTTCCAGCTTCGAGAGCTCGATCATCTCGTAGAAGAAGCGGCCGGATTCCGCGAAGTGATCGATTCGCGCCGAGACGGCCGCCTGCCCTCCGTCATCGCCACCGCCCGTCTTCACGCGCAGGTCGGCCCCGGCCGACTCGACGAAGCTCACATAGGGAAGGTGATTGTCGCGGGCGATCTCCAGTGCCCGCATCCACTTCTTGCTCACATAGGGCGTGAGCGCGCCACCTAGCACGGTGGGATCGTTGGCGAAGATCACGCATTCGGTTCCGGCAATGACGCCGATGCCCATGATCGCTCCGCCACCGATCGTGTAGGACGTGGCGTAGGCGGCCAACGGGCTGATCTCGAGAAACGGGCTGTCCGGGTCGAGGGCCAGCGCAAGCCGCTCCCGAACGGCGAGCTTTCCGCGCTTGGCCAGGCGCTCGTGGTGGCGGGGGCCCCCGCCAGCCTCGGCCTCATCGAGCAGGCCGTCGATCTCGGCCAACTTCTCGAGCATCGCAGCCCGGTTTTCCTGGAAGTCGGAAGAGCGGGGATCGAGGCTCGACTGAAGCGGCGGCGCCAAAAGAGGGGGGTTCATGGAGGTCCCTTCGCGAAAAGCTGCCCGGAATCAGGAGTGGTAGCAACGTACAAGAAATAATACCACTCCCAGGCGGGGCTGGACCTGAGTGGTCGGGCCATCGAGGGCTGACACCCCGAACGTTCCGAAACTCGAGAACGCGATCAGGGCGTTTCCCCGGCCACCTTCTCTCGCGTCACGACGATGCGATCCGGCGGCAGGCAGCGAAGTTCATCGCAAGCCTGGATGCGGAGGGCCAGCCGATCGGGCCGGACGACTCCGTTCTCGAACGCGATCGGCACCTCGAGCGTGCCGTCGTACACCTGGATGGCCTCCTCGGCGAACTCCGGCCGGAAGCTCCGGCCCAACGGGTAGCGAGGGATTCCGACCGGATCGTCTTCCAGGGCTTCGATCGTCGTGGGGAGGAGATTCGACAGGGATGCGGGGTGGGCATTGACGTGCCAGCCTTCGTCGATCGTAATGCGCATGACGAGTTCCCGAGCGTCTGCTTCGCCTTCGCCCAGGAGCCTCGCGCTCACATGGTCCTTGCTACGGGGCAGACGAAAGGCTCGGCTTGCCTGTTTCTCCGGAGCGCTGGCGAGGGCCGCGACCACCGTCGGAGCTGCGTGCGGTGCACGACGCAACAAAGCGCTGGCCGATGACGCGATTCCTCCGGCGGCGGACGCATACCGAGTCGACCCGGGTTCCATCGCAAGCCGCTGGAGCACTCGAAGAGCGACACCGTTTCCGGCGGGCAGAGCCTGGTCTTCGAATGGCTTCGGTCTGACGAGAAGATCAGAAGTCTCGGGTGTCAGGAAGAATCCTCCACCGGAAGCGTCTTCGAAATGGTCGAGCAGACCATCGATGAGTTTGCGAGCAGCGGTCTGCCAACGGACATTCCCGGTGGCTCCATGCAGAGCGAGCAGGCCATCCGCCAGAAAGGCGTAGTCGTCGAGCACACCCGCTTCTCTGGCCTGTCCCGCGACGTAGGAGCGGCGCAAGCTTCCGTCTTCAGCGAGCAGGCGGGCCAACACGAAAGTCGCTGCTCGCTCGGCTCGCCGAAGATAGGCCGGCTCCCCGAGCGCCGCCGAGGCGTCGACCAGCCCACGAATCGCCAGGCCATTCCAGGCAGCCAGGACTTTGTCATCACGGAGCGGTTGCTTGCGCTTCTGTCGATTCGTCAGGAGCGTGTCACGCGCTTCGTCGAAACCCGCCAGCAATGCCGCCACGTCGCCCGCGCCCGGCACGCGAAGCTGGGCTACGAGCCGCCGCTGAACGCGCAGCACACCCTTGCCGCCTTCCTCGGGCATCGGCGCCAGTTCGTAGACCGAGAGCAGCGCGCTGGCCTGCTTCTTTCCCAGGATGTCTTCGATCTCCGAGCGGGTCCACACGTAGGACGCCCCCTCTTCCGCATCCACCTCCGCGTCCTGAGCCGATACGAAGCCACCTTCCGGGAGGCTCATCTCGCGATCGAGATAGGCGAGCGTGCGCTCGACCACGCGGCGATACAGCGGGCGAGCCGTGAGCGTGTACGCCCGCGCATAGACGCTCACGAGCTGCGCGTTGTCGTAGAGCATCTTCTCGAAATGGGGAATCGACCAGCTGGGCTCGGTCGAATAGCGATGGAAACCATCGGCCAGCTGGTCGTAGATACCGCCGAGCGCCATCGCATCGAGGGTGATCGTGAGCATCCGAAGCGCATCCGGATCCGTCTCCTGCTCGACGTGTGTGAGCAGCAGACCCAGGGACGGCGGACGAGGAAACTTGGTGCGCCGTCCGAAGCCGCCGTGGTCGGCATCGAAATCACGACTCAGTTGGGCCAGGACGCCTTCCATCATCTCTTTGACCGGCGGCGGTGGCGTGCTCATCACTGCGCCGAGGTCGGCTGCCATCTGGAGCCGCCGGGTCACCTGCTCGGCGGCTTTCAGCACCTCGGCGCGCTGGCCACTCCATGCCTCATGCAGCGAGCGAAGAACGCGCGGGAAGCCCGGCCGCCCGTGGCGATCTTCCGGTGGATAGTAGGTACCTGCGTGAAAGGGCTTCCCTTCAGGCGTGAGGAACACGGAGTTCGGCCACCCCCCGGAGCCGGTGAGCAGATGGGTAGCCTTCATGTAGACATCGTCGATGTCGGGCCGTTCTTCTCGATCCACCTTGATCGAGATGAAATGCGCGTTCATCTGCGCGGCGATCTCCGGGTTGGAGAACACACCGCGCTCCATCACGTGGCACCAATAACAAGTGCTGTAGCCCACCGAGAGGAAGACGAGCTTGTCCTCGGCACGAGCGCGCGCAAACGCCTCCTCACCCCAGGGATACCAATCGACCGGGTTGTGGGCATGGAGTTGGAGATAGGGGCTGGCTTCGCCGGCCAGACGATTTGCCGGGGAGTCCGTATGCCCGCCCCCGACCCCGAGCAAGCCCACCCAGGCGAGGAGCCCGAGGGCACCGAGACCCGGACTCTTCAATCGCAATCGACGCATCCCATCCTCATTGGTCGCCCTCTCTCGGCTAGCGCCCGAGCATACACGCGAGGAACGCTTCTGATCCGAGAGAAGGGGCTGGGCTTGTGAGATCCGCCTGTCTCAACTCAAGGGGCGAAAGAGCCGATGGTTCTCCCGGATACCCATCAGGAGCTTCCATGGCGGCTCTCGCCGGTTCACTCTACCTGCTCTCGACAGCGGCATTCTCGCTCCTTGCGATCCTCATCGGCGTGCGCCTCTTCAGGCTCTCCCGCCGGACAGGCCGAGCCCCGGAACGTTCGCTCGGGCTTGGAATCGCCCTCACGGCCGGGCTCGGCTACGGGTTGTTGATGTCCGCCGTGGTCGCACGGCAGACCATGGGAGCCGCCACACAACCCATCTTCGCGTGGATCATGGCGGCGGGATGGATCTTCCACAATACCGGCGTGATGTTCATCCTCGATTTCGTCCGCCGCGTGTTCCGGCCCGAGGAGAGTTGGGCCGGTGCGCTCTGGTACACGATGGCACTCGTCCTATGGGGCGGCTCCTTCGCCGACATGCTGAGCGGTGGTCTCACGGCCACCCAACCCGGCGGATTCTACTGGGTCGCGTTCTCTGTGATCGGTACGTATCCGATCTGGACAGGAGCGGAATCCTTCCGTTATTGGCAGCTCATGCGAAGACGCGTCGCACTTGGCCTCGCCGAGCCACTCGTAGCCAACCGTTTCCTTCTCTGGTCGATCGCGTCGGCTTGTACGGTCGCTTCGATCTGGATGGTGAACGCACCGATCTTTCTTGGCTACGAGCCGGGCTCGGAAGCGGAAGCCTTCGCACGCTCCATCTCGATGCTCATCACGTCGGCCTTTGGAATTGCAACCATCTGCACGTATTGGCTCACCTTCTTCCCACCGGCATGGTACAGCTCGCGCTTCCCGGCCGGAGCGAGCCGCCTCGAGAACGCGTAGAAAAGAACGCGCGACCGGCCTGAATGCCAGGGAGAATCCCCATGTCCAAGCGACGTTCGCTCGGTACGGCAGCATTCCTGCTGGGTGCTTTGACGCTGGCCTGCTTCGTTGAGGTGAACGGCGGGGCGTCCGGTCGTTCGCCCGGTTCGACTGGGCTCGCGTCCGCGCTCGAGGCTGAATTTGCGTTGAAGGCGGCGGGTGCCTCCGCGACCATCCACTGCGCTTCCGGACTCACCGGGACCCGGGGTCACCAGATCGGTTGCGAAGGCGAAACCTCGGACGGATTCACCCTCGAGATCACCGTCCTGGAACGCGGCGCTGGCGATTTCCGCTGGGATGTCGACGAGAGCGTCCCGATTCGCTGAGCATGGGTTCGACGGACACCGGGCCGCTTCCCCACCCGCGAGAATCAGCGTGGGGTGCTCGGATGCCTGGGGGCTACGCTTTTCAGCATCGTGCTGCATTGGTTCCGCGATCGCCGCCGCAAGAAGCTCCTCGAGCAGCCCTTCCCTGATGGGTGGGACAAGCTCATCTCGCACAATCTCGCCCACGATGCCTGGCTCGATGAAGCGGAGCGAGGACGGCTTCGGGATCTGACCCGGATCTTCGTCGCGGAGAAGAAATGGGAAGGCTGTGGAGGCCTGGTTCTCGAGGACGAAATCCGGGTGACGATTGCAGCCAATGCCTGCCTGTTGATCCTGGGTCGCTCCGACGATCTCTACCGGAATGTGCGCTCGATCCTGGTCTACCCATCTACGGTGGTCATCCCCGAGCGCCAGGCAGGCGCATTCGAGGTCCCACGCGGAGACGCACGTGGACCGATCCCCATTCTCGGCGAAGCCCAGCTGCGCGGGCCCGTCATCTTGGTGTGGGACGCAGTCCAACATCAGGCCCGCCACCCGGAGCGGGGGCATAACGTCGTGTTTCACGAGTTCGCCCACAAACTCGACATGCGCGACGGCGGCGTGGATGGCACGCCGCCCCTCGAAAGTCGAGACGAGTACCGACGCTGGGTCGAAGTCTGTGAGCGGGAGTACCGAAGCCTGCGAGAACGTGCTGAAAAGGGCCAACGCAGCCTGCTCGATGTGTACGGGGCTACCAACGAGGCCGAGTTCTTCGCCGTCGCCACGGAGCTCTTCTTCGACCAGCCGATTTCGATGCGCAAACGCTACGCGGACCTCTACGAGATCCTCCAGGCCTTCTACCGCCAGGACCCCGCCGCCCGCGTCGAGCGACGCTGCGGCGCTCCCGAACGTCGGGAGACCGACCCGTGAGGCAGCATCGGAGATGTCTGCAGGTGGGGTTCATCCCCTGCCTGAGCTGCTGCCCGAACCGCTAGTTCGCCTCCGGCACGGGGAAGCGCGTGCTCGCAGCCTCGAGATCGATCTCGAACGCGTTCGTGAGGAACGAGATCGTGTGGTAGAAGCCAGTGAGCACGACGAGTTCTACGAGCTGGGCCTCGTCGAAATGGGCTCGCAACGTGTGCCAACGATCGTCCGAGACGGCGGCATGATCGTGCAGCTCGTCGACGAGCCCGATCAACGCCTGATCACGCTCCGACCAGAAGCTCTCCCCACCACTCCCCGTCCGAGTCGAAGCGATCTGCTCGTCTGTAAGCCCGAAACGCTTGGCGAAGATCAGGACGTGCACCCCCCACTCATACTCCGAAGCACAGCGCGCGGTGGTACGAAGAATCACGAGTTCGCGGTCGCGCCGTTCGATCGAACCGCGATCGAGCAGATTCGAGTTCTTGATCTTTCCGAGAATGCGGGGGTTCTTCGCGATGACCCGGAACAGGCCCAGGGGTTCGACGCCCGGGGGCATCATTGCCTCCAGAATCGGCGCAACGTCTTCGGGATACGGGGCTTCGATCGGCTCGATCCGTGACATGGGAACCTCCACGAGGGGCGCTATGATTTCCGTAGCATGGAGCAGCGCATCATACGCTACATTTTCAGTAGCGCAAGCCGGTCTCCAGACGCATGAGCACGCCCCGCCCCGGCAAGCGCGTCCGCGGCTCGCAGACGGGCCGCCCGATCATGGCCGCTTTCGACCTGCTGGGACGACGCTGGGCCCTGCGCGTGCTCTGGGAGCTGGGCGAAGCTCCCAGCACCTTTCGAGAGCTGCGCGGACGCTGCGATGACGTTTCGCCCACGGTACTGAACACACGCCTTCGCGAGCTTCGTGAGGCGCGGCTGATCGAGAAGACGGACCAGGGTTATGCACTCACTGAGCCCGGACGTTCTCTCGGACGCGCGCTCCGCCCGCTCACCCGCTGGGCCGAGGATTGGGGCGGCGCCAACTAGCCGCGATCGCAACGCAATCGGAAGGCTCGAACCCGCATTCTCGCCCTCCTGACCGCGCGTCGTTGGTGGCTACTCTCCGCCCGCGATGGGCCTCGAGATCAACCGTGAGACGTTCACCGATGACGAGTACGAGCGATTCTCGGAACGCCTGGATCATTCGCTCGGCGTACTGGAGCGCCTGCTGGCCAGGCCGGGCTTTGGCGAGGGGGAGGCGTCGATCGGCGCCGAACTGGAGGTATCGCTGGTCGATGAGGCCGGCCGGCCCCTGCCGCTGAACCAGGACGTCCTCGCCGAGAGCGTGGATCCGCGGCTCACCGTCGAACTCAATCGATTCAACCTGGAGTCCAACCTTCGTCACGGCCCCTTGGCCGGTCGTCCCTTTGCGTTCCTCGAGGAAGAGATGCGCGATTCGCTCGGTGAAATCGAGCGGGCGGCCGCGCTTCACCAGGCGCAGGTAGCGATGATCGGCATCCTGCCGACTTTGACAGAAGCCGACCTTGCGAGCGACGCGATGACCGAAGCGGCTCGCTTCCGCGCCCTTTCGACGAGCTTGCGGCGGCTGCGCCGGGAGCCCTTCCTGCTCCAGATTCGCGGTGAAGACGAGTTGGAGCTGCGCTGCCACGACGTCACCTACGAGGGTGCGGCGACTTCGTTGCAGCTCCACCTGCGCGTTGCTCCCAGCGACTTCGGCGCGATCTACAACGCCGTCCAACTGACGACCCCACTCGTTCTGGCGGCCTCAGGAAATTCGCCCACGTTCCTGGGGCGGAGGCTCTGGGACGAGACGCGAGTGGCTTTGTTCAAGCAGGCCGTGGATCATCGTCGGGAGCGCGGGCGCGACGGCGAGCCCGCCCGCGTCTCCTTTGGCAGCGCCTGGATTGGCTCGGCCTTCGAACTCTTCGAGGAAAACGTGCGCCGGCACGCCGTCCTCCTTCCCGTCTTGGGCAACGAGGATCCCGAAGCAGCCCTGGCCGCCGGGCGCATGCCGGCCCTCCCTGAACTGCGCCTGCACCAGGGGACTGTCTGGCGCTGGAACCGTGCGATCTTCGATCCTGCGGATGGAGGGCACCTTCGCATCGAGATGCGCGTCCTTCCGGCCGGTCCCACGATCGTCGACATGCTCGCGAACAGTGCATTCCAGATCGGGCTGGCACTCGCACTTGCGCCGGACATCGCCGCCTGGACGCAACATCTCTCCTTCGAGGAAGTGCATCACGATTTCTACCGGGCCGCACGGGATGGCCTGGCGGCGCACCTGAGCTGGCCTGCGGAGCCGGGCGCGCCCGGACGAAGCCGTTCGGCCCAGATGCTGCTCGAAAGCCTCTTGCCCAAAGCCCAGCAAGGACTCGATGCCGCTGGAGTGGAGAGGAGCGATTCCTCCCGTTGGCTCGAAATCTTCGATCGTCGGGTGCGCAGCGGCCAAACCGGGGCGGCCTGGCAGCGCCGGGCCCTGGCAGCGGCCGGAACGACCATGCCCAGGAACGAGGCGTTGGCGCATATGTTTCGCTGCTACCGCCGACACTCAGAGGATTCTCAGCCAGTCGCGAGCTGGCCGGAGTCGTCGCTATGAAGACCATCCTGCGGAAGTTCGATCGACCCGCCGTCGGCGACATTCCCGCCGAAACGGAAGCCTTCCTTCGCGTGCTCGGCGGAGCCGCCGCGATCCATGTAGCCGGGAAGGATCGATCGCGTTCCCGGGTCGTGACGACACTGTTGCACGGCAACGAGCCTTCGGGCACGTGTGCGATCCACGCCTGGCTCCGCAGTGGGAGCCAGCCTGCAGTCGATGCCGTATTGGTGGTCGCCAACGTGGAAGCCGCCCTGGCCACTCCGGGCTTCGCCCATCGCGCCCTGCCCGGCCGGCGAGATCTCAATCGCTGCTTTCTCGGGCCCTGGGACGATGCCGAAGGTCGACTCGCCCGCGAAATCCTCGAGCTCGTTCACGCGCAGAAGCCCGAGGCGCTGATCGATCTACATAACAATACTGGCCACAACCCCCCCTACGGGGTCGGCGTGGAGCCCTCCCCTGAAGCCCTGCAGCTGGTCGTTCCGTTTGGAAACCGCTTCGTGTGGAGCCACCTCACACTGGGTGCGCTGATGGAGGCCATGCGAGAAATCCCCAGCGTGACGATCGAGGTGGGCCGAACCGGCGACTCCGTCGCAGATGCCGTCGCACTTCGTGGGCTCACGCGCTTCCTGGAAGACGATCGGGTGATCGAGCCGGGACTCCGTCCGGACATCCAGGTGCTCACCGCGCCCATGCGCGTCTGTGTTCGGCGTGGAATTTCCCTGGCCGTGGTCGATACGGATCGGGGCGAGAAGGGGACAGCCGACCTGACCATCCTGGCCGATCTCGACCGGCACAACTTCGAGCGCGTCGAAGCGGGTACCAAGCTGGGCTACGTGCGCGGCGAAGCCTGGCCCCTGGAACTCCTCGACGAGGACGGGCGAGATCGGGCGTCCTTCTATTTCACGCTGGAAGACGGCGTGCTGAGGACCCGACGCCCGATCATCCCGATCATGATCACGACCGACCCCGGCATCGCCACCAGCGACTGCCTCTTCTACGTCGTCCGGGAACTCGAGCCCAGGAACGCAGCTGGCAGCTCCTAGCGCTGGCCTTGCACCCTGCCCGGCAGGCCAGAAACCAGCGGGAGAGGCGGTCGTTTCGTCGCTCCCCTGTAGCGGCCGTGCCCGGAAACGAGGTAATGTGGCACACCTCCTGCCAACACTTGCCCAGAGGTTCATCCATGAAAGCCCTGCGAACCCCCGACGATCGCTTCCAGAACCTGCCCGGCTATCCGTTCGCGCCGCATTACACAGAGGTTCCCGATGGCGACGGCGGAACCGTCCGCATCCATCACGTGGACGAGGGCCCCCGGGACGGGCAGATCGTGATCTGCATGCACGGCCAACCAACCTGGTCCTACCTCTATCGACACATGATTCCCGTATTCGCCGAGGCAGGCTTGCGGGCGATTGCGCCGGATCTCGTGGGGTTTGGCCGCTCCGACAAGCCGGCGACTCGTGAAGACATCACCTACCAACGACAGGTCGATTGGCTCTGCGCCTGGCTCGATCAGAATGACTTCAGCGAAGCAACCCTCGTCGGACAGGATTGGGGTGGCCTGATCGGCTTGCGAGTGGTCGCTGCAAGGCCCGACCGCTTCGCGCGTGTCGTCGTTGCGAACACGGGCTTGCCCGTGCCCGCGGACATCGCCGACGAACGCGTGGCCTGGGTGAAGGGTTTCCGCGCCAACGATCCCACACCGACCATGCCCGAAGTCATGGCCGAACTCTCGAAACAGGGCGGGGACACCCCGGAACGCAGCTTCGCCTACTGGCAGAAGATGTGCTGGGAGACCGAGAACCTGCCGATCGGCATGATGATCGCGGGCTCGGTCGATGGCCGAACGCTGACTCCCGAGGAAGTAGCCGCCTACGATGCACCGTTTCCCGACCCGAGCTTCAAGATGGGGCCGCGGGCCATGCCCAGCCAGGTACCCACACTCCCCGACGATCCCTCTCGCGACGCCCAGCAGGCGGCTTGGAAGGTCTTCGAAACCTGGGAGAAGCCGCTCCTCTGCGCCTTCAGCGACAACGACCCGGTGACGGGCGGCGGTGCAGCAGCTTTCATGAAGGGCGTTCCCGGCGCCCAGGGCCAGCCCCACGTCACCATCGAAGGCGGTGGCCACTTCCTGCAGGAAGGCCGCGGAGTCGAACTCGCCACCGTCATCGCGAACTGGGTGAAGTCCACCTGACCAACCTATCGGTCGATCGATGGAGCCTTCGGCGAAACGGGTAACCCGCCGCACCGATCGAGGGCCGTATACAGCGCGAGGCATACGACGTTCGCGAGGTTCAGGCTGCGCACCTCCGGCAGGATCGGCACGGTGAGCCTCTGTGCTGCGAACTTCCGAAGCAACTCCGGCGGCAGCCCCTTCGACTCACTCCCGAAGACCAGGATCTCGTCGCCCCGGAAGGGCGCTTCGAAGATCGAGGCCCCGCCGCGAGCGGTGAACAGACGCAACCGCGGCTCGGGCGGTCCGAGTTCCCCCAACGCAGAGAGCAGGCTCGGCAGGTCCGGATGCACCGTCATGTCGACGTCGGGCCAATAGTCGAGCCCCGCCCGCTTCAGATGCTTGCTATCGAGTGAGAACCCGAGCGGCTCGACCAGATGCAGCCGCGTTCCGGTGGCTGCCGCCAGGCGTGCAGCACATCCCGTGTTCTGGGGGATTTCGGGTTCGACGAGGACGAGTTCCACGCGGCCAGTCTAGGGCGTCGCGGCGGATGGCGACCCTACGCGGCCTCGGGCCGCCAATGGACCACGCGACCATGGGGGTGTCCCTCGCCGAGCAGCGTCTCGCGCCCATCCGGCCAGGTGCGAAGCCGAAGCTCGATCCTGATGCCGTCCGTCGAGTCCTCTGCGCGCAGCCACGCGAGGGGCCGCGCTTTCGTCGCATCCGCGCCTCGAGCCTCGATCGCACTTCGGATCGTCTGCTGCTCCGGGGAGGTGAGATAGGTCCATACCGAAGAGTGGTAGACGACCGTGCAGATTCCAACCTGCGGGTCGGCCAATCGATCGGGCAGCCATTGGCCCGCCGACGCCCGTTCGATTTGCGGCGGGTCGTTCCGTGCGACCTCGATGGCGGCACGAAGCTGGGTGAGACGTTCGGGTTGATCCGCCCAGATGAAGCACTCGAGATCACGCGCAGCGGCCGCATCGCCGATCGGGCGTGGTTCGACATCGCAGCCGAGGCGCTCGGCGATCTCGACGTCGACCGCGGTCAGGGGTGGAACGTCACCCTGCCAGCGCGTCGTGATCTTCACCTTCGCCCCCGGATCTCCCCAGCTCCAGCGTTCGAGCTCATAGCGGAAGCGACTCCATTGAAGATTGAGCCCAGCGCTGCAGCCAATCTCGAGCAGTCGCAAGGGCAGCCGCGTCTGCTGGGCGATCTGGAGAAAGCCGCCCAACAGGCCCGCGCAGCGTCGTACCTCATTGGTCTGCGGAGCATTCTCCAACCGCGGACGAATCTGATCGCGATGGTGCTCGACGACCGCTCGAAAGCAGGGCCATGCTGCTGGGGCGTCCGCCGTACCACCGGCAGTGGGGTAGTAGGCCGCGAGCTCCGGTGCGGCTCCCTCGAGCACTAGAGCGTGCACACCCGCAAGAACGCGGAGCGGAAGGAAGCCGCGGAGAGGATCCCCGTGGAACTCGCACACGAGATCTCGCAACGGGCCACCCGCTTCCAGATCGTCGTGCGCGCGCTGCACCAGCTCGGCGTAGAACGGTGAGCCCAGGTGCCGGCAGAGCCCTGCCTGAAGGCGAAACGCCGTCAGCATGCGATCCAGGTCGAAGCCGCTTCTGCTCGTCATCTCTGTCCTCGCCGCGATCCCACCCGGTGGGTACTCGAGGGCGCGGGCATCAGCAAACGATCGCAAGGGGGCAGACCGCCGACCCAGCGCCGGACGACTCCAAGTCAGACTGGGAGAAGGAAAACGATCGGTTAGGGTCGGGGACCGGGAGGGGGGGGGCACCCATGCGATTCTTGATCAGTGCACTGGTCTTGCTGATGATCCTTGGTTGTGAAAGCGGAGACGCCTCGGGTTCAACCCAGGTATCCCAGGAACTGGCCGACAAGGCCTACGCCCTGGCGCAACAGGGCAAGGTTCACCAACTGCGCACGCTCCTGGAGGAGAACCCTGAGCTTGCAAACGCTCCGGTCGATCGAGGCACCGCATTGCTCGAGATCGTGGTGGACATCCGTCCGGAGTTTCCCGCGATGCATCAAACGATCGAAGTACTGCTCCTGGCGGGTGCGGACCCGAACCTCGGCGCGCCCGAGATTCTACGAGTGGCCATCTGGCGGGGCGATCCGGAAGCTCTCGCTTTGCTGCTGAAGTACGGCGCCGACCCGCTGATCGTGAGCGAGAAGAAGAAGATGAACATGCTCGAGTACGCCCGAGCCCTGGGCGACGAGCGGCTCATCGCGATCGTGGATGAGTGGGAGGCGAAGAAGAAGTGAGCCGATTCGGCGGGGTTCAGCTGGAACTTTCTGCCGCATCGAGCATCCCCTGCAGCCGGGCCACACTCTCGACGAACTCGTCGATGAATTCGTAGATCACTTCGGCAGAGCTCTTCTCTTCGGTCATGCGGCCGACGACCTGGCCGACGGGCATGCCGAGCAGCTCCTGGGCTTTCGAACCCTGCTTTCTTGCGGCCAGACCGATTCGCGTCTGGGCATCGGCGCAGGCCATGTACTGCAGCGGCATGGGGAGAGTGCCGGGGCAATCATCGCGCTCCCAGGCTTCGGTCCAGGCTGTGCGCAACAGGCGAGCGGGCTTGCCGGAGAGCGAGCGAGAACGCACGGCATCGCGCGGGCCGGCCTTGTAGAGCTTCTGTTTCACGAGGGGGGAGACATCTGCCTCGCGCACCCCTAGCCAGACTGAACCGGTCCAGACTCCCTGAGCACCAAGCGCCATGGCTGCAGCGGCCTGACGGCCGCTGGCGATTCCGCCAGCGCCTAACACAGGTGTGGGAGAAACCGCATCGACGATATCGGGCAGCAGCACCATCGAACCGATTTCCCCGGTATGGCCGCCGGCTTCGGTGCCCTGGGCGACGATGATGTCGACGCCCTGCTCCTGCTGGCGCAATGCGTGCTCCACGGTGCCCGTCAGCGCCGCGACCATCACGCCACTCCTGTGGGCCAGGTCGATGATGTCCTTGGGCGGCGGGCCGAGGGCGTTCACGAGCAGCTTCACCCGTTCGTGCCGGAAGGCCACGTCCACGTGGCTGCGGCCACCGCCTTCGGTCCAGCCGAGCAGGCCACCTTCGCCGCCGCCGATGCCGGACTCGTTCTCGTGGCCTTCGGGAAGCGGAGGGACCTCGTACTCTTCGAGCACGGTCTCGATCCAGGCTGTCACCTCGGGCGGGATCAGCTTCTTGAACTCGAACGCATCCTCCGCATCGCCCTTCTTTCCGAGGCCGGTCTCCTTGCCGACGTGGCCCATGGGCATCACGGTGTCGACACCGTAGGGCTTGCCCCCGGTGTGCTCGTCAATCCATACGAGTTCCATCTCGAGCTGCTCTGGGGTGAAAGCCAGCGCACCGAGCACGCCCAGGCCACCGGCGTTGGTCACGGCGGCGACGACATCCCGGCAATGGCTGAATGCGAAGATGGGAACGTCGATGCCGAACAGGTCACAAAGGTCGGTGCGCATGAGGGAGTCTCCGATTCATCTTCACGAAAGTGATTGCTAGTTAGCAGGAAGGAGTTGGATCGGAGACGTCCAGGCCCGCTCCTGGAGTGTCTTCGCCAGGTCGGAACGCGGCGAAACTCCGGCCCGCAGCGCATCCCAGGTCGACCAGCGACAGGTGGGATTCTCGAGCACGCGTGCATAGTAGAAGGCACGGTCGCTCTGGGAAAAATCCGGATCGCGCCAGAGGGTTCGCAGCTGCGTATCGCCCGCGCCTCCTGTGGTGGAGCAATCCGAGAGGTCCACCCCCGCACCATTGTCCGGGCAACGATTCGTTTCGGGGTCGACGGATGCGCCGCCCGAGCAGGCCACGTCGTAGACTGTCTCGAAGGTTTCTCCCTCGGTGTCCACCCACCCCTTCACGATCTGCAGCCTCTGGAGCGGCGTGCCGGTGGGGTCCGCGAGAGCCCAGAGCAGAAACCCCGGCGCCTCACCCGCCGCCGCGGGCAACTGGCTTCCCATGCTCACGCCATCCGCGTAGGCGCGGGCCACGGCGTCCGGAGCCTCGAGCAGGTCGTCGCCGAAGCCGTAGCCGGCGAAGAAGCGAAGGCGGATGCGCGGGCCCGACGTCGCGAAGGTCTCCTTGCGACGAAAAGACTCGTAGATCGCGTCCCGCGTATTCTCCTCCGCCCATACCCCGGTGAGGCCCGATGCACCGAAGGTCTCCGTGGGACCCTGGAGGTAGGTCTCGCCATCCACCTCCTTCAGCTGTTGTGGGGCGGCGAAGCCCAGGAACAATGAGGGAACGAGGGACACGGGGACGGATCCGCGCAGCTCCGCGGTCGCGTCCAGCAAACCGATCTTCGAGAAGAAATTCGATTCGTCGTCGGAGGTCGCCCCGGTATGTGTATCGCTCGCACCTACGAAGCCGAACTCGTACGGATTCGTGATGCCCTGGCTCTCGAGCGCGAGCCCCCGCTTCAGCGCCTGACGGACGTAGCTTCCGGAGGGCTCACTCGGCAACATCGTCCCTACGCGGAACGGCATGATCTCGAAATCGGAGAACTCATCGTTGGGCGATAGGGCGGGATGGGTCTCGGAGGTTCCCTTGACCTGCGTGATCTCGACCAGTGGCTCGTTGCGAATGCGCCGCCTCGTGTAGGCATCGTCCAGTGGATTTCCGGCCCAATCCACGAGCTTGAACATCTGCCCATTCGAGCCGTTCGAGTTATGCGGGATGGCGAGGCTCTCGATCCCCTCGGCCCGCAACCCGTCCATCCAATCCCAGAGGCCCTCCGGGTTCTGGGAGTGGAACCTCGAGAATGGCACCGCAGGAAGTTCATCCGAGCCCTTGAAGATCACGTTGCGATGCAGATTGCCGCGGTCGTCGGTGGAAGACGTGTACTCATACGCGACGAAAGTCGTGAAGCGTCCGGGCCGGTTGAACGTCTCTGCGGCGTCGATGGTATCCTGCCATGCTGTTCGCGTGATCTCGAGTACGGCTTCGTCCTCGATCGTTCCGTTTCGGATCTCAGCCATGGCGGCCGGAATGAAGCTCGCGAAGATCTTGAGACGGCTCTGGAGGCTGAGCAAACCGTTGTTGTCGGGCGCGTTCAGGTCGTGAAGCGGCTCGGCGATTTCGAACCTGGAAAAGGCGGTCGACGTATCAGCGGCCGCTTTGGCAACGCCAAGGAACATCGCGTGATCCGTCACCGCATAGAAATCGAGCGGCTTGGACAGCTGGACATCGAAGCCGCCAGGGTGTCGGATGGCCTCGCCAGTGGCGTAGCGGTAGGCGTCGTAGGGGGTGGCGATGGTTCCAAATGCGAAGGCATCGAATGAGTAGGTGGTATGGACGTGGAGGTCACCAAAGAAGGCTCTCCGGTCGGGGTCTCGCGGTGGGCGAAGGACGAGGCGTTCATCGTCCTTCTCGAAGAGCGGACCCGGGGTGAATTTCAGCGCCTCCTCCAGCACATCCGCCTCGGGCTCCGAACAGCCGAGCGGGGCCAGGAGCAGGAGAACAGACAGAAGACTTCCGGGTATTCGACGACTCATTCCATACTCCCTCCCAGTGGATCGACGCAACCATAGAACGCCTCGGCTTCCTGGGCTCGTGGGAAACGAGCCCGCTTCTCGAGCACGACCTGGA
>JAFDCZ010000178.1 GCA_019312665.1 Deltaproteobacteria bacterium
CTCAGCGCAGCCGAGGGCCTGCGTTCCAGGGTTCAGCGGCTGCCAGGATGAATTTCGAGAACCACCAGCCATGTTCGATTGGACGGCCGAGCCACCGCGATCACCCGATGTGCCGCTCAAGGCCGACGAAACGCCACGCTTGGCGCCGGTCCTGTCTCCCGCCAACAGGCTCCGCCCGTGCCGCCGGCCGGTTGAAATTGCCCCCCCCTTCGGGCCTACTTGTCGGAAACGTACTTATCGGACCTTGCGGAAACGCCCCTTGAAGTTCCTATCAGCACACACATCACCGTCCTCAGTGCGCCGCTGCGGCGAATGCTCGTTGTGCTGTGTCGTACTTCGGGTCGACGAGCTGGACAAGCTCGGAGGCACTCCCTGTCCGCAGCTGGCAGAGACGAATGGCTGCTCGATCCACAACACTCGCCCACACATCTGCCGGGCCTACCGCTGCCTCTGGCTCCAGGGTGGTCTGGATGACGCCGACCGACCCGATCGCCTCGACGCCGTGATCGACATCCTGACCGAAGGCCTGACGACTCGGCTCAGCATTCAGGAAGCGGCGCCCGGCGCGTTCGATGGCTCAGCGCGCCTTCAGGAGATCGCCAACGCCCACCGCAGCAGCATGCCTGTGCGCGTGGTCGAAGCGGGGAACGTTCTCGATCCAGACCGACCCTTCCGGGTCTTGCTCGCCAACGGCGAGGAGCAGCGAGTGCTGGGCGAGAGAATCGAACTCTACCGCGATGGACAGAAGATCGGAGAGCGTCACCTCCCATGGCTCGACCGCTGGGCCAGAAGACTGGCCGTGCACTTCCGCAAGCGCCGGGTCCGCAGGATTCTCACCCCTGATTCCGAAAGTCGCCCCTTCCCCCGCAGCGGGCCCTGATCCTCGAGGATTCGCGTGGGCTGCCCCGCCCCCCTCACAGCGATCCAGCTAGATTGTTCGGATCGCAGGGAAGAGGGAGAGGCAGATGGGCAGGAAGCGACACACGGCGGAGCAGATCATCGCAAAGCTCCGGGAGGCGGAAGTGGTCCTGTCCCAGGGGGCGAAAGTCCCTGAAGCCTGCCGCAAGCTGGGGGTGACCTAGCAGCCGCCCATCCTTCTGCAGCGCTAGGCCTGATGACAACTCCCGCGGGGCGGCTGGGCGGGCCGGCTGGGACACTTCTCCGGGCTGTTCCTTCAAAGTCGGAGGTTCGCGCCTTCCTGCCTAGGAGTCCGGCTCGAGCGCAAGCCCAGCGTCCGGAAGCCCGGCCGGCCGCACATAGCGGTGGACGAAGCTGTCCGTGGGCCCGTCCATCTTGAAGAAGAGCTCCGTTCGCGGATCGTCGGGGTTTCGCATGAAATCGGCCTTGGCCTCGAGCACGAAGCCCGCCGCTTCGAGTTCGCGCCGAAGCAGCGCCTCGTCGATGCGGTGGACAGTCTTGCCTGACTCGGGACCGGCTCCCTCAACGGCAAAGTGATCGACCACCACCAACGCGCCGCGGGGACGCAGTGCCCGAAAGAGGCGCTCATTCATCGCCGCACGGTCGACACCTCCGAACAGCGTGTCGTGATAGACGTAGATCATGGTGATCAGATCGAGGCCACTCGTGCCCTCGGGCAGCGGTTCCTCGTAGCCAGAATCGACGCGCGTCACGTTCGAGTTCACCGGCTTCGCGAGACGCGCGGGCCACGACTCGCTCACGAACTTCTCGACCACGGTCGGCGTGTTGTGCCCGATGACCGAGCCCTCGGGCCCGGCCGCGCGGGCGAGCAACTCGGTCGTGTAACCGTTTCCGGCGCCGAGATCTGCCGCCTTCATTCCGCGGCTCGCCCCCGCAAACACGAGCAGCTCCGCGGGGTGACGGCGCGCGTCCTTCTCGCGGTCCTCGTCGGCGCGATCCGGCGAGGCTGCCAGGGCGCGTGCCTCCGCAGCGGAGAGCGGCTCGGCCCATGTTGCGACTGTGGGGAGTAGGGCTAGGAAGAATACCAACGCGACCCGGCTGGCGATCGAAGTTGTCATGCCACGAGTATGCCACGCGCGACGTGGTCACCGCTCGGAGGCGGCCCCCGTTCCAGGCCCCCTCTCGGGATCGCTCGGCCCACGAAGTGTCCAGCTGTAGCCGGTCAGCGTGCGGATGGAGCCGAGCAGGACGAGACTGATCAAGAGCCGATACCCCCACGGACCGAGGGTCGGAAGGGTCGTCGCGCTGCACTGCTCAAATGTCATGGGCTCAAAATCGTCGCAGTCGACGTCACCGTCGAGGTCCATGTCGAGGCACACACAGCCGCTGCTGAGGTCCCCACTCGTGGAGCAGAAATCGAACTCGTTCTGGTTGACGGCGCCCGTACAGTCGCAGGGGAAGTCGTCGAAGGCCATGAGATTCGGAGAGCCGCCGTCGCGCGTGAGAAAGAGCGTGCGATCGGGATCGGCCGATCCGAACAGGCCGCAGGAGAACCGGCTCACCAGCGCGATGCCCTCGAGCTTGCCACTCGGCATCCCACTGTCGTAGAGCTCGAGCGTGTCGAGGGTGCCCACCAACGCGTTGGAGCTGAGCGTCGAGATCTCGAGTGAATTCACGTCGTTGGGGTTGTGCCACAGGTACATGAGCCCGCTCGTTCGATCGAAGTGCAGTCCTGCGATCTCGCTGGAGGAGGTCTGGAAGGAACCTCGGTTGACGAAGTCCTCAGACACATCTGGGTTCACGTCGAAGACGTGGAGCCTGCTGTCGATCTGGTGCCCGACGAAGATCAGGCCGCCCATGCCCCGGGTGCTGCCGAAGAAGACGCTGCCGTCCGGGAAGCGAAAGCCGGCTGCGAGCAGGTCGGCATCGGGTACGAACTCGAGTCCCTCGGCCCCGTCACCCGAGGTCTCGGGCGGCAGCGCGTGCCCGTTGTTGGTGACCTCGAGGTTCCAGACCGCCATCACCGTAGCCGCAGAGCCGATGTTCACGACGCGCGCGAGCCGGCCGTCGTCCTCGGAGAGCGTGTACAGCTCATCCGGGATCAGGTGATCGACCTGGGCGCAGGACTCGATATCGCTCCCGATCTCGGACGGAAGGGTGGGACTCTGTGCCAACTCGAAGGCTTGTGAGCCCGAGTCGTACGTGAACTCCCAGACCCGTCCGTTCTGGCGCACGACCCAGAGTGCCTGGCTTTCGGGGTTCCAGGTCGCGCCGCTGAGATTGTTCTCCGCTCCGCTGATGGGAACGGAGCTTCCGGCGCCGGCGGGCCAGGGTGCGGCGGTCACGTCCGATGGGCCGCTGAGAACGGCACTCAGGACCAGGGCCAGGACGAATACGAACGATCTGTCAGAGAGCGCGCGGCGCATCCGGGCTCCAATGCGTGCAGTCTGAACAGTGCAGCTTCATGCTGGGCCGGCTGGACGCCCTCCCCGCTAGGCGATGGCCCCGGCCTCGTGCAGGCTCTTCAATCGAGCCGCGTCGAGGCCGAGTTCCTCGGACAACACCGAGTCGGTGTGCTCCCCAAGGTCCGGCGGCGGCCCGATCGGAACCTCGCTGCCCGACATGCGCGGGGCGAAGCCCAGCAGGCGAACCTCGCCAGCCGTAGGGTGATCGAGGCTGTGCACGAAGCCGCGTTCGTTCAGATGTGGGTCGTTGAAGAGGTCCACCGTGTCGAGGGTACCGGAACAGGGCACGCCGGCATCACCGAGAATCTTCATGACCTCGTGCTTCGTGCGTTCGCGCGTCCACTTGGCGATCTCTTCGTGCAGCAGATCGCTGTTCTGAATGCGTACCTCGTCGCGACTGAAGCGCTCATCGGTAACGAGATCCGGCCTCTCGATCGCCAAGTAGAAGCGATCGATATGAGGCGCGGTCACCGCCAGGATGAAGGCCCAGTCGTTCGGACCGCCGGGCTTGCAGGGATACAGGCCGGAGGGCGCAGCACCGACCTGGCTGCCCGTTCGCGGCACTACATTGCGACCCCAATCGCCGGCATGAGCGATGCGCGTCCGCATGTAGTAGGTGAGCGCCTCCTGCATCGAGATCTCGATGTGCTGACCTTGGCCTGTGCGCAGCTTCTGGACGTAGGCAGCCAGCACCGCCATCCCGAGCTGAACGCCCGTGCCGGAGTCGCCGATCGTGACACCCGGAAGCGTCGGGGGTCCATCCGACTGGCCGGTGACCGAGAAGGTTCCGGCGGCGGCCTGCGCCGACATGTCGTAGGCGAGGTAGCCCGAATAGGGTCCCGATAGGCCAAATCCCTTGAGCTGCGCGTAGATAATGGAGGGATGCACCGCTTTGAGCGTTTCGTATCCGATGTCGAGACGGTCGATCACACCCGGTCCGTAGTTCTCGATGAAGACGTCGAAGCGCGGCAGCAGGTCGAGCAGCAGCTGCCTTCCTTCGGGCTTGCGGAGATTGATCGCGACGCTCCGCTTGTTCGCGTTCCAGTTCCAGAAATAGTCGTCGCGTCCCGCTGTCCATCGCCCGGGATCGCCGATGCCGGGCGCCTCGATCTTGACGACATCGGCCCCCATCCAGGCGAGCGCCTGGGTACACGACGTCCCCGCCTCGTATTGGGTCATATCGAGAATGCGCATCCCATCGAGAGCCGTCATCTCCACCTCCCTCAGAGCCTGCGGGCCGGATCTCGAGTCTACTGCGCTCGGCGCGAGCCCACCGGTTGGGCCGAGATGGAAATCGGCATTCGATCTGCTGAGCCGCCGCGCGCTCGCGCCCCAAAGGGAGATTGGAGAACCGGAATCCATGAAGCGATGCCCCTGTCCGGTGGAGGCGGGTTGTGCTTCCGTTCCATGCATGGAAATTGTCCGAGGCGACTCCGCCATCGGCGCATTTGGATCGCACAGCTCACACATCTAGCCACCCGATCGACCCCGAGACGAGGAGAACCCAATGGCCACGATCGACGGAAACACCCTGCTTGCCCGCAGCCTGAAGGATCAGGGCGTCGAGAAGATCTTCGGCATCGTCGGATTCCCTGTATTCGGGATCCCCATGGCCGCCCAGAAAGAGGGAATCCAGTTCCTCGGGATGCGAAACGAACAGGCCGCCAGCTACGCCGCGGCCGCGGTCGGCTATCTCACGGGTCGACCGGCCGCCTGCCTCACGGTCTCCGGCCCGGGCATGATCCACGCCATCGCAGGCCTCGCGAACGCGGAGACCAACTGCTGGCCGATGATCCTGCTCGGCGGCTCGAGCAACACCTACCAGGAGGGCCGCGGCGCGTTCCAGGAAGCCCCCCAGGTCGAGCTCGCGCGCATCTACACGAAATACTCTGCACGACCGGACGCGGCGAGCCGCATTCCCTTCTACGTCGAGCAGGCCGTTCGAAACAGCATCAGCGGGCGACCCGGCCCGGTCTACCTCGACTTCCCCGACGACTTCCTGGCGGGCCAGCTGGAAGAAGACGAGGTCGTGTTTCCGGCTCGCTGTCCCGATCCGTCGCGAACCCAAGCCGACCCGGGCGATGTGCAGCGCGCCATCGAGGTGCTGCGCAGTGCCGAACGACCGCTCGTCATCATCGGCAAGGGAGCGGCGTATTCTCGGGCCGAGGCAGAGCTGCGCGCCTTCATCGAAGCCACCCAGCTGCCCTTCCTGAGCTCGCCGATGGGCAAGGGTGTCGTCGACGACGAACACCCGCTCTCGGTCGCGCCCGGGCGCGGACTCGCGCTGCAGGACGCCGACGTCGTCCTGCTGCTCGGCGCGCGGCTCAACTGGATCATGCATTTCGGCCTACCGCCTCGCTTCGATGCGAAGGTCAAGACGATCCAGGTCGATATCCATGCCGAGGAGATCGGACGAAACGTGCCCGCAGAGGTCGGACTCGTCGGCGACATCAAGGCCGTCGTCGGCCAGCTGAACGCCGCGCTCGAGACCAAGCCCTTCCGCTTCGCCGCCGACGCGCCCTGGCGCAGCACGCTGGGCGCAAAGGTCGACGAGAACAAGGAGTTCGTGCGCAGCCGGATGAACGACGATGCCGTGCCGATGGGCTACTACCGCGTCCTGCGCGAGATCCAGGAGCAGTCGCCGCCCGGTACCTTCATCCAGGCTGAGGGCGCCCAGACGATGGACATCAGCCGCAGCGTGCTGATGCACGACCAACCGCGCCTTCGGCTCGACGCCGGCACCTTTGGCACGATGGGCGTCGGGCTGGGGCAGGCGATCGCCGCCCAGGTCGTCCATCCGGACAAGAAGGTGATCTGCGTCGAGGGTGACTCGGCCTTCGGCTTCAGCGGAATGGAAGTCGAGACCGCCTGCCGCTACCGACTCCCGATCGTGTTCGTGATCATCAATAACAACGGGATCGGGGGCGGCTTCGACGAGCTGCCCGACGATCCGTTCCAGTCTCCGGCCTCGGCCTACACGATCCAGGCCGGCTACCAGAAGATGATCGAGGGCTTCGGCGGCAAAGGCTATCTCGTCCGCACGCCGGACGAGCTGTCAGCCTCACTCAAGCAGGCCCTGGACGACACTATGCCGAGCATCATCAACGTGCTAATCGACCCCCACGCGAGAGCGAAGCCGCAGAAACACCCCTGGCTGACTCAGTAGTTGCGGGCGGCCAGGCCCGCAGCCTGTGCCTGAGACGCAATCTGGAAACCTCTGGGAACGACCTCGACCCGCTGACCGAGGGGCTCTCCCAGGGCGTAGCAGCCGATCTGGAGTCGACCATGCTGCACCCCTGTGCGTTCTCAATATTCATCCAGCCCGGAATCATTGAGCTTTCCCGAGTCCGCGTCGACATTTCTAATCCGCAGAGATGCCGACATCTCTACTTGGTGTTGACGCAAGCATCCCCGCTTGGTCGCACTATTCGCCCGCCCATTGTGGTTGGTCCTCGGGAGATCTTGGGCTGTCGGGGACCGGCGAGTATGGGGTCGCTCTTGAGGCCAATCTCGGCCAAGATCGACCACCCGAACGCCCCCAAACCGTACAACTAACCGACTTGGAACACGTATTCGTCCGCAGCCCCGCGCTTTTAACCCGAGGGTCCAGGGTTCGAGTCCCTGACGGCCCACCACCTAACACCTCGGGATTGCTTTCGTTTACGGCCCAGGCGGGCGGCAGCGTCGGGTCCGAATCGGCCTCACTCATGGGAATGTCATGGGAATCGGGGGCCGTTTCGAGGCGTGCCAGGAAGTCTGCCGGCACCTCACCGGGGCAGAGGCGCATCGGGTCGCGGTAGCCCTTGCCGCTGATCCACCGGGCGTAATGCCGGGCGGTGATGGCAACGTTCCCGTGGCCGAGCTGCTCAGAGATGTGGCCCAGCTTTACGCCGGCCGTGAGAAGCTGGGACGCATACGTGTCGCGCAGATCCTTGTATCGGACATGACCGACGCGAGCGCGTTTGCAGATCTGCGCCCACTGGTTTCGGAATTTCGACGGGCCGAACGGCAGCACCCGGGCATCCGGATCGGGGGAGCCACATGCCAGCTGGTATTCGAGCAGCGCCACGCGAAGCCGGCGGCTGAGTTCGACCGGTCGGGAAAGGCCAGACTTCGGGGGCTCGGCCTTCCCGCCCCGGGGCCGGCTCTCTTCGATCCAAAGGTGGCGCGACGTGTCGTTGGCGTCGACACCGAATCCGACATGTCGCCAGCGAAGGCCCAGGGCCTCGGCTTGGCGCAGACCTGCATCGAGTGCGAGTAGGACGTACACCAGCACGGCCAGGCCCATGATGGTGGCCGCATCCAGCAGTCGCTCGATGGCGGCCGGGTCTTCGATGGGGCGCACGTCCTTGCCGGGGTCCGACTCGGCGCGGGCCTTCTTGCCACTCTTCTGAGCATACTCGCGCCGCACCGGCGTCACCGGGTTGATGGTGATGCCGATGTCGCGCCTGATGGCGTAATTGAACACGCGCGAGAGAGCGCCGAGATATTCGCGCCCTGTTTTTGCAGTCCGACCCTTCTCGCGGACCTCTTCGTGCCACCACCCATACAGCATCGAGCTGGAGATCTCGTCGAGACGGTAGTGCCCGAGGTGGGGAAGCAGCGGCGGCACCTTGCCGGCCGGGCTGAGCTTCCTCTCGGCCAGCATCCAGAGCCGATCTTGTCGCGTGGTTGCCGCCCAGCCGTCCGTGTCTTCACGCAGGAAGCGACGCACGAACTCGGCGAGCGTCGGCATGGTCGGCTTCGTGCGCTGTAGCTTGAGATCTTCGAGGTGTTGCCGCTTGAACTCGACCGCCTCTTCCCAGCTCGTGGTTTTGGTCGAGCAGGAAATGCGCTTCTCGCCCTGGCGGTCGCGCTCGAAGCGGATGAGCCCATTCTTGGGGTTTCGGCTGAGGCCCCGGTATTCCGGCCCTTTCGGTCGTTTGGCCCATTTCGCCATCAGTCTTCCTCTCCGCGCTTCTGCACCCGTTCGGCTGCGCTGAGTACGGGGTTCGCGCGAATCCAGCGCACCACGTCGGAAGCGAACACATCGTAAGGCCCGTCCCCGACCCGATGGGCGAGAAGCTCGCCGCGGTCGATGGCGTCGCGAAGCGTTTTCGGGCTCTTCACGTAGCGTTTGGCGGCTTCGCCCAGGGTCATCGGTTGTTCAAGTTCCATCCTACTTCCCTCTTCCATGCTGATTTCTCAGCTATCGCGTGGGGGGGCGGTCATCAATGGCCTCAGTTCACCGCCGAAGATTCGTCGTAGAAGCAGATTCGCACGAACGCTGCCGCCAGACGCAGTACCGCATCCGGGTCGTCTTCCTCCCCAGCCCATCTATCGATGGCGGATCCGTACTGCTCCCCAGACGGCAGCGTTGTGGTGAGGCCCACTCTTCCGTCTTGGCTCAAGTCGATGCGCAAGAGGGCAAC
>JAFDCZ010000179.1 GCA_019312665.1 Deltaproteobacteria bacterium
AACGCGATGGTCCCCACCTCGTCGAGACGCGGCAATGATTCTCCAGAAGAGACCCTGGCGCCGGTCTGGCCCGACATCGACGAGACCGCAGACCCATGAACGTGGAAGCTGTCGGCGCGATATATCTCCAACACCAAGACCAGCAAAGGGGGCGTCGGTTCCCTAGGAAAAATCACCGGGATTGCGCGGACTGCGTATCCCTCCGTTGAGACCGCTCCGATTGTCGAAAGCCCTGCCGATGATGAACGCGATCACCAACGGCAATAGACAAAATTGCAACCACCACCGAACCGTTGCCCATTCGGCTACCGTCAGCGCTGTGGATTCGGAGTAGGGAACCAGATTCAGCGTCCGATGCTGAAACAGGGTGTCCGTCACATCTTCGTTGTGCCAGACCTCGAGCTCAGTGCCGCTCGGAAAAGCCTTTGCCAAACCTCTGCGATCCAGCGCTTTTCCGTCTGCCAGGGTTGGTGCGTAGTAACGAAGCTGCTTGCCACCAATGTGGCCCTCCAGACCCCATGACAGCCCCGATTCGAAATCGTCGCCATAGAGAAGCTTGTCGACCGTGAAAGTAGCTTCTGCATAGCCTTCCTGATTCGCAAGAATGATCAGGCTCGCAGCCAGGCTCACCGAATTGATCAGGGCCCAGGCAATGGCAACGAGCACGACAACGGGCACCAGCCAGGCAGCCCTCCTGTCACTCACTCGCTCGGCGACGACACTCCCCTGCGGCACCCGGAGCTGAGACGGGTCGCTCGATAGGAGGTAGGCGTCGACGGCTTCCTTCGCTTCCTTGAGACCGATGCCCTGACCTAACCTCAACATCTTGATCGCATCGATCTTCCGACCCGTCGCCAGGCATCGAATCACCTCATCCGGCAGGCTGATCTCTGCATGCTCGTTTTCCACTGGCGGCCTCTCGATTCTCTTCTGCATGGGTCGGAGGGCTCGATCGGTCGAGATTCAGATCAGCTTGGGTGATGACGGCAGACGATACCTGACGGGTTCGATCTCGGCGTAGGGAGGCGGTCCGCCGTGAAGTCGGCTTTGACGAGATCGAGTGGCGCGGATCGGCAGAACAAGCGGTCTTCGATGACCGAGAACCTCCCATCATGACGAGTCTCCGGGAGTTCTCAGACCATGAGGACCCTGGGCGGAGTCACCCGAGGCGCTGGAACATCCTCGCTCCAGCCCCTAGGGTGAGCGGGGTCCCTCGGGAGCGAGACGAGACATGCCGCCGGCACGACACACATCGCGGAGAATCGCGCGCGCTGCGATGTGGCTCGGTCTCTCCCTCTCCCTTGCGACAGCTGGCATCGCAGCCGAGAGCACGTCGGACGCGACGGAACCTCCGCCGAACGTCCCGATCGCGGAGCCCGAGCCCGAAGAGACGCCCGACGAGGAACAGGCTCGCGAGGAATCCCTCGCCCACGAGCTCGAGGAGTGGGTACCCGAGGAAGAGCCGGTCGAGCGCTGGCGGCTGCTCCACCCGAGGCAGTGGCACTTCGAGTGGCGCCAGGGGCTGCGCCTGCGCCGCGAAGACGGGCTCCATGAGCTGATGTTCGGAGGTCGGCTGCAGGCCGACGCCGGCCTGGCGCATCTGGACGACGGCCTCGAACACGCCAGCCCACCAGGATGGAGGACGGAGGCCGAGCTGCGCCAGGCGCGCCTCTTCGTCCAGGGCATCCTGTTTCGGAAGCTCACCTTCAAGGTCTCCTACGAGTTGTCGGACACCGAGATCCGGGACATCTACCTGGGCGTTCGGAAGCTCGGGCCCATCCACAGCCTCCGCGTCGGCTTCCAGGAAGAGCCCTTCTCGCTGGAGCAGAAGACCAGCTCACGGGCCCGTTCCTTCATGGAGCCCAGCCTGGCCAACGCGTTGGTCCCACGTCGGAACTCAGGCATTCTGGCCAGCGGAAACATCTGGAACGCGCGTCTGCGCTGGGCGGTTGGCACCTTCGTCGTCGTGGACAGCTTCCAGGAAGACGACAACCTCACCAAGGGCTTCGACGGCGATTGGGACCTGACCTTTCGTCTCACTGGCCTTCCGATCTATCGGAAGGAGGGCGCCCAGCTGCTGTTGGCCGGGCTCTCCTTCAACCACCGGTTCGCGGACGACAAGGGTGTGAGCTTCAGCTCGCGGCCCGAGACGGGGCTGATCGAAGGGCTCATCCGGACACCTGTCATCACGGATCTCGACCAGATGAACACACTTGGCCTCGAACTGGCCTGGGTGGATGGCCCGTTCACGCTGCAGGGCGAATGGATCCGGTCGAACCTTTCTCGCAGCGGGGGGCAGGAAGACCTCGTGTTCTCGGGCGGCTACATCCAGACCAGCTGGTTCCCCACCGGAGACCGCCGGGCCTACGGAAGGAGATCCGGCGTGTTCGGGCGCGTCGTACCCAACGCCCCTTTCAGCTGGGGGGGGGCGGGAAGGGGCGCCATCGAGCTGGCCGCGCGCCTCTCCTTCCTCGACCTGGACGACGGACCGATCCGCGGAGGAAGACAGCTCGATACGACGCTAGGCGCCAGCTGGTACCTCAACACACAACTCCGCCTCACACTCGAGTGGGTCCACGCGCATATCTCGGGCGAGGGCAATGCAGACGTGCTCCAGACCCGCGTGCAGATCGACTTCTGAGCACGTCCTGGAGGGCGCCAGGACGATTTCGCGCCCAGGCGGAGTTATGTGTATCGTCCCGCGCCAAGGAGGTTCTTCATGCGTATCGCCATCTTGTTTGTCGCGTTGGCCATTGGGGCCTCGGCCTCGGCCCAGGAATCCAATGAAAAGCTGGCCAAGCAGCTGGCCAATCCCATCTCGTCGCTCGTGAGCATGCCTTTCCAGCTCAACTACGACAGCGACATCGGCCCGCGTGATCAGGGCGATCGCTGGTTGATGAACATCCAGCCCGTGATCCCGGTGTCGCTCAGCCAGGATTGGAACGTCATCTCCCGCACCATCCTGCCGGTGATTCACCAGGACGATCTGTTCCCCGGTGCCGGGAGCCAGACGGGGATCGGAGACGTGGTCCAGAGCCTGTTCTTCTCGCCCGTCGAGCCGGTGAATGGCTGGGTGCTAGGCGGAGGGCCCGTCTTCCTCCTTCCCACAGGCACGGACGATCTCCTGACGGGTGACAAGTGGGGGGCGGGGCCAACTGCCGTGGCACTCAAGCAGAGCGGGCACCTGACCTACGGGCTCCTGACCAACCACATCTGGTCTTTCGCTGGGCCGAGTGGGCGAAGCGACATCAGCACGACCTTCCTCCAACCGTTCTTCTCCTACACCACACCCACCGCCTGGACCTTCACTCTCCAGACCGAGAGCACCTACGATTGGGAGAAGAGTGAGTGGGCCATCCCGATCAACACGATGCTGACCAAGGTGGTCTCGATTGGCTCCCAGAAGCTGCAGATCGGGGGAGGGCTCCGCTACTGGGCCGCCAGCGCCAAAGCGGGCCCCGAGGGCCTGGGCTTCCGCGCGTTCGTGACGCTGCTGTTCCCGAAGGGGTGAATCGGCCGGGGGTTCCGGAAGCGAACTCCCTTGCTTGTCTCACCCGCCTGCCCTGACACGATCGATACGTTCGGGCATTGCTGTGCTCCTCGTTTCGGCGCGGTATGCGATCTTCTTCAGCCTGCCGCTCTCCGTGCTCGCGACCTTCCTGATCGGTGTGACCGGTGGCCTGCACAAGCAGCCGACCGATCGCGGCAGAGGGCCCATTCCTTCGAAACCCGCCCTGCGCTATCCTGCGGCGCGTTTCGGAGGAGGGATCGATGGCCGACTCAGTTCGAATTGCAGTCGTCGTGGTTGGGATGTTTGTATTCGCGTTCCTATCGACGGGCTGCGCGACCCCAGCCCCGCCGGCAGGTGAGGCGATCGGTGCCGCGGAGTACGCACTCCGCAAGGCGAAAGAAGATGGCGCAAACGAGAGCGCCCCCGTCGACATCCGCCAGATCGAGGACAAAATCGCGCGCGCCAAGAGCGAGCGAAGCCAGGGCGCGAAGGCGACTGCGACGCGGCTCGCCCATGAGGCGGCACTCGAGGCGCAGGTGGCCGAGGCCAAGGCCGCCAACGCACGCATCCACCGTGCACGAACCGAGATCGAGAAGGGATTGGACGACCTTCGCGCCGAGATCGAGCGCCAGCGATGAGAGGAACCATGATCCGAGCCACTTACCTGCTGCTTCCGTGCATCGCGCTCACCCTGGCCTGCGCAACCCCCCAGAACGCCGACCTCGACCGTGTGAATGCACGCTACGCAGAGGTCTCGCGCGGTCAGGCCGTCAGCATCGATACATCGGTGGACATGTACGATGCGCGCAAGAACCTGGATCACGCAAAGGAGCTGATGGACGGTGGAGCCGAGGCCGAGACCGTGTCCCACTACGCCTACATGGCCGAGCTGCGCATCCAGCTCGCCGAACTGTCCGCCGACACCCGCGCCCGGCGAGAAGAGGCCGAGCAGCTGCTGGCACAGCGTCAGCAGATCCGCCTCGAGGCTCGCACAGGTGAAGCGGATCGTGCCTCAGCCCGCGCACGTGCGGCGCAGGCTTCCGCGGCGGAGGCCACCGCGAGAGCTGCACAAGCCACCACGCAGGCTGAAGAGGAGAAGGCGAAGGCTCGCGCAGCCGAGCTCCGCCTCGATGAGATGCAGCAGCAGCTCGAGGATCTCGAGACCCGCCAGTCCGAACGAGGGATCCTGCTCACGCTCGGCGGAGTGCTGTTCGAGTTCGGCAAGGCGGACCTGAAACCGGCCGCCGAAACCCAGCTCTCGCGGGTGGCGGGCTTCCTGATTGCCAATCCGGATCGCGATGTCGTGATCGAAGGCCATGCCGACGACGTGGGCACGGACGAGTTCAACGAAGAGCTCTCGCGCGATCGAGCTGAATCCGTGAGGGACTACCTCGTGCTGTCCGGAGTTTCGGGGAGCCGAATCGTCGCGGACGGTTTCGGCAAGCGCTTTCCCGTCACCTCCAACGAGACCGATGCCGGGCGCGCCCAGAACCGGCGGGTGGAGCTCACCATCCTGGATGCAGGCATTTCGGCGCGAGAAGCCATCCGGCGTTAGGCCCTCAACGAGTACTTCGGCTGGTACTACTCGGGGGCGATCGGTGCGGTGGGTCCGTGGAGCAGCCACTACGCGCGCAGCGTGATGCTCGACAACATCCACCGCATCACGATTGGCTGGGAAGGAAGCACGCCGCCGATCCTGAGCGAACTCGGAGCCGGCGCGCTGGCGGGCCTATCGGCTGACGTTGAAGACTTCGCGGTCTTCAGCGAGGAGTATCAGGCGCTGGTCTACGAAAAGCAGATCGCGATGATTCGTGCGCAGGAAGCGCTCGTGGGAATCAGCCCTTGGCTACTCAAGGACTTCCGCTCACCCATTCGAATGTATCAGGGCGTGCAGGACTACTGGAATCTCAAGGGGCTCGTCGCCGACGACGGTCGCAAGAAGCAGGCCTTCGTAGTGCTGCGTGACTTCTATCGCGAGCTGAAGGAAAAAGAAGGACGCTCGTAGCCGGCTCACAGCCAACTGGCAGCCGACCCAGCGTGTGCCTTCTGCCGCGCAGACTCCCGGCCCATTGCGGAGGTCATCACCTCGTCGGATATCTCGGCCATGGCGAGCTTTCACGAACCGTGCGACGCGCACTTCCCGGGTGTGATGGAGGAAGAGGCGATGGCGCAGAGCGAGCGGCAGAAGACCCGATCTCGTCTTCGATGCTACGAGCGGAAGCTCCAGGCTCCTCGTCGGCCAGCGGGTCGGCTTCGTTGGGATCCGACTCGGGGCCAAGACCTCGGATTTCGAGGAGACGAGAGATTCGTCGGGCAACCTGGCCAATGACGCGCGCGACCTATTTGGCTTCGCTGGTCTTCAACCTCGCTCCTGGCTTGGAGTCGGAGCTGAATTTGATCAGGCACTCGGGGCAGTTCTGGAGGGTAGCGAGATTCGCCCAGCCCCCCCTCGATGCAGTGTACTCGTGGATGTGACGATTGTATGCCCTCTCCATCGCGGCGATCCGCGCGATGTCGCTCTGAAGCGACCCGATCTTCGGCTCCATCACCTTGAGTACGTCGGTCCGGAACTGGTTCCAGTCGGACGCCGTTTGTCGCGTGCGCTGTCCCTCCTGGCTCAGCAAGCGATTCACGCGGATCTCGAGCTGAGCGACTTGATTGCTGAGCGTTCCGTTGGCTCGCTCCAGCGAATCCACCTGTTTTCGGAGCCGACTCGTGTCGAGGCCAACCTTTCCGGCCCCGCCCTGGAATCCGCCGGGCTTTAGGTCCTGAGCCAGGCCATGTGAGACAATGAACAGTGTCAACAGTGCTGCACCCGACCATGCAGACCATTTGCGTCGATATGTCACGAGAACCTCCTGCCTTCCCCCAAGCGCATCCTATCATGGCGAGTCGCGAGCCGACCCAAGAGCACCGCGAGGACTGCGTCTCCCAGGGCATAGAAACAACAACGAGGGCTCCTCGTGTCCGAAAGCGTCCAGAACGACAACTTCCGCTGAGAATTCGGGCTACCTCGCCACTCCGGTCCGACCCAATAGGTTGCGGCTATGCGTCCGGCCCCTCCGACTCCACACGCTTCGGCCGCCCCGGCCATGCCCCTAGAACCTTCGCTGCGCAGCTCCAATGCCAGCCACGTTCGCCGATGCCGGGGTGCCAGTCCATGGGGTTGTCGGTGGGGAGGGGGCGGCCTACGCCATCGGCGCCGTGGCCGTGTTCAGGACCCTGCAGCGGGTCGCCGGTTTCTGGGGCTGAGCCCGGCCCGAAAGGTTTTGACGACGTACAGTTCTTGCCATCGGTGTTCCCCTCAGCCCGCCCGGTCGAGGTCCGCGGGAATCCGACCGGGTCGCCTGATCGCTGCTTGGGCGTCGCCGAGGATGGCTGAGCCACCTGATTCAATCAGCAAGGGCACCTTCGCCGTAGCATGCTTCGGGCCCGGGATGCTGCACCCCACAGTCATTTGGGGTGTGCAATCACGGCAGTTCGCGATTCAAACTATCTCAAGCGACTGCGCACCTATTTCTCACGAGAAAACTCGGCTGCAAAGTCTGCCGAGAATATATCTCGGTTCCGCTCCCACCATGTGCGAACCCCGGGTTGATGCAGGTATCGCTGCATCGAGCGGCGGCGAGACTCCCACATTTCGGGTTCGAGGAGGCCCTCTCTTGCTTGAATGTAGAAGTCCTCGGCTCCAGAGAAATTGGCTCGCATCAGAAGATGGAACATCAACTGCTCGTGAGGCTCGGGTGCGGGCGTTTCCATCGCGCCCTTCATGAGCACCCGCGCTACTTCCGGATTGCTTCCAAGTGCGAGATTGATCTGAACGCCGAGTTGATTGGCGGAATGGTGGGACGCAGCACGCATGGTCCGTGTGTTCTGTCGGATCTGGAGCGCCAGGTAGGCAAGCGTCACGAGAACGGCGATTCCGCCAATGGTTTCGCCGATATTTCCGAGGTCGGTAAGAGTCATCGCCGGGCCTCCCGCCTTCCACCTAGGGCTGCCGTCGAGCCCTTGGTTCGGATCGAGTTTACATCGTGATCCGGGGGAGGGGCAGAGTTTGATGGATCCGTGGTCAGAGGGATTGAGCCTCCGACGACCTTCGCTACGCACTTGCCTTGGGCAGGAGGCTGGCTCGCCTTCGGCTCACCAACGGCTTGCAGATAGCGGTCGATGTCGAAGCCTGTTGGGGTTGGCCTGGGAGATCCAGCTGCTCATCGCGGGTCGATCCTGAGGCGCAACGCAGGGAGGAGTCGGGACGGGGACGGGGACGGGGAGTGTCACCGGGTCTGCCCGGACTCCAAATCGTGGATCGGGAACTGGGTTGTCGATGCAGCCCACGTCCGGTGTGGCGTTCGACAAGGCAACAATGGATTCGACTGGCGCGCCTCGGCGCCCGGCGAAGTACACGGATTGACCGCCAAGTGTCGTCCTCCTGACAAAGCCCGGACCGACGCTGTTTGCGCTCGCATCTACGAAGGGCTGCCCGATACAGCCCAGGCTCTCCCAGTGAACGTCCACGTCGAGCCCAAGCACATTGCCCTCGTTTTCTACCGTCACAACGAGGCTGTTGGACGTGAATACGGCATAGCCTCTAGTAGTCCTGTCGATCAACAGGCCAATCTCGACGCCGTTGCGGTCGTAGACCCGTAGCGTCGGATCAATGAGTCCCGCGGGCCCTTGTGCCCCATCGTTGACCGTGGCTGATGAACCGTCCTCACAGTCAATCGTCGCCGATCCCGCACCCTGGGCCACCGTGCAGCTGTCGCCCTTCACGTCCTGAGGCCCATCCCAAGAACCAGAACGGGGATTTGCTGGTGACCGCGGGCTTGATCGCCGAGGCGTGGGCGCGTCCCAGGAGGAGCGATATCGAAAGCAACGCAAGCCACGAACTGATGGTCAGGCTCTCTCGGGGCGCAACGGGCTGCTGCGCCAGCCGAGACACCTTGCTGGAGCGAAGCGCCGATTGCGCGTCGGCCCCTCCGGCTCCACTACATCGGGCTGCGCCGGCTGACTCAGGGATGAGCCAATGGTCGAAGCTGGTTAGGCGGTCAGCGGTGCAGCCTGCGCCTCCGCAGAGTTAGTCCGGCGAGGCCGGTGCCGAAGAGGAGAGCCGTGGTCGGCTCAGGCACGACGGACGATGAAACGGATCTCGTCGTCGCGGCCCGCTGGAGGCTGGTGTTGGGAGTAAAGGAGAACTGTGCCAACGTCGGCGTTG
>JAFDCZ010000006.1 GCA_019312665.1 Deltaproteobacteria bacterium
CCCGATCGCCGGCTTCGATGGCTCGGCGCCCCTCCGCCACGAGTCGGGCATTCGCCTCCCCGAGGCCCTCGCGAACCCTGCGCGCAAGCGCTCCTTCCGTGTCCGGAAAGCACGCGTTCAAGTCCGACAAGATCCGACGCGTGTCCTTGCCCCGGCGAAGGTCGACGATCAAGAAGTGAAATGCTGCACCGGGTTCGACGACTTCGACGTCCAGGTCGTTCCCATCGAATACGAGAGACGTGACCTGGCGACCGTAGGCGCAGATCTGATCCATGCGTCCGCATTCCGAACCTGTGCGGCGTTCTCCGGCGTAGGCAAGATCCATCTCGGCATCCAGATCGAGGCCAAGCTCGTAGGCCTCCGAGAACGCGCGAGCCACCAGGACACAGACCGCCGCCGACGAGGACAAACCCTTGCGCACGGGAAGGTCGGATTGAACGCGCAGGCGGAGGCCGCCGACCTGGAACCGCTCGATGGCCTCTGCGGCAACGCCAGCGGCGTAGCTGAAGAAATCGGCGCCCGCGGCGGCGGCAGCCAGCGCCGGGGCCGTGGCCTGGATTCGTGCCGGCCCCATCTCCTCACCGTGGGGCAGGATGCTCTCGATCTCGAGAGCGCCCGCGATCGGGCAGGCTTCCGCGCGAAGGCCCTGATCCGTGCCCGCGACCAGGCAGTAGCCGCGCGAGATTTCCGGGTGTGTGAGGCGGTAGCTTGCCGCCCAATCGGAATGCTCTCCCATGAGGCACAACCGGCCGGGCACGTAGAGCGCGTTCAACCAAGCGCCTCGCGGTAGAGCACCTCGACCTCGTCGGCCAATCGTTCCGGGGTGAAACAGGCTTCGGCCCGCTTTCGCGCCTCGGCGCCGAACGCTCTCCTCTTCTCCTTGTCGTCGAGGAGCGCCTGCCAGCCGTCCGCCAGGGCCGCGGGATCGTCGGAGACCAGCAGACCGGTCTTTTCATCCGCCACGATTTCCGGCAGCGCGCCGCGGCGTAGCGTGACGGCGGGAATGCCCGCGGCCGCGGCTTCCAGAAGCGCACGACAGGTACCATCGCTTCCGGGCACGAGGAAGGTGAAGACGTCCATGCTGCGCAGGACGTCCGCGTAATCCTCCCGGCGGTAGCCCGCGAACACGACCCGATCTTCCAAGCCCATGCGACGGGCCGGCTCCTCGGCCAGCTCTCGGCGCCGGGTCCCTCGCCCGATTACGAGCAGACGGAATGCGGGATCGCGATCTGCTTGTAGCCGCGCCGCTTCCAGCAGAAGATCGAAGCGGCGATGGGGTTGGACACGCGCGACGATCCCGACCACGTGATGCTCCGGTGCCAACCCGAGCGCGCGCCGCACCTCCGGATCCGGGGCGACGGGCCGAAAGCGATCCACCTCCACTGCGCCGAACACCCCACGGATCGCGCCACCGCGGCGCAGCGATCGATTGCTTCGCGCGGTTTCCGGGGATACGCAAAGCAACCCATCCGTGCGTGCGCCGTACAACCAGCGGTTCCACGGGCGATCCGCGATCTGCTCGGCGATCCGGTAGGAGCGCACCACGGCCGGACGCCCGGACCGGGAGCGCCGCCCGGCGGCGCGTAGGGCGAGAACATGATCCCGCGTATGCCAGGTGTGAACGAGGTCGATTCCCTGCTCATCCATCAAGCCACGCAATGCGCGAATTGCAGGGAGGTCGGCGAAGGGCCTCACACCGCGTCCGCGTGGCAGCTCCAACGACGGAATCAATCCGACATCTCGCGCTTCACTGCCGACGGAGCGGTCGGCACTCTCGGGTGCCGACGGGCACGCCAACCACACCTCATGGCCATGAGTACGTTGGCCTTCGGCCAGCCGAAGCATCGGCTCCGCCGGTCCCGTCCATTTCCAATCACTCGTCAGCTGAAGGACCCGAAGCGGGGGCACTAGGTGGACCGCCTCGCCTTGCCAGCGTCTTGTGCTTCTTCCCCGGACCCGAGATGATCGAGCTCCCATTGCTTGGCGTACTTCAGGAAGACGTGGAAGGCTGTCGCTGCAGCGATGATGAAGCCGGGCACGCCGTCCCGGTAACCCTGTTTGAGAAAGAAGGCGCGAAGGAAGCGTGCCGGCGGGCGAAGAATCATGTCCCGGAGGGCGTGGCGACGGCCGCGTTCCAGGTTGGCCCGGGCCTGGATGCTGCTGAAATCCTGGATGCGATCGACTTGATCCGCCAGATCCCGATAACTCCAATGATAGGCCTCGCCACCGAATCGGCCGTGGCTCCCGGCCCCAGCCGTGAGTTCGACCCGGCCATGCGGATTCGTGCCGACCCAACGGCCGGCTCCGTTTCGGAAGACCCGAAGCTGCCAATCCGGAAAGAACTCGCCGTGTCGGATCCAGCGGCCCAGGTGCCAGGTGACACGATTGATCTGCATGCCAGCCACGCCTGATGCGGGCCTGGCCAGAAATGCTTTCAGTTCCACCGCCAGGGGATCGCTGAGCGCCTCGTCGGCATCGAGGGCCAGTACCCATTCCCCCAGGACTTGATCCAGGGCGAAGTTCTTCTGCTCGATGTTTCCATCGTACGCACGGAGGATCACCTTGGCGCCAGCCTCGGCCGCGAGCTTCTCGGTGGCGTCCTTGCTGCGATCGTCGACGATCACGACGATCTCGTCCGCAAATGCAACCGAGGCGAGACACCGAGGAAGGTCACGTTCTTCGTTGCATGCGATGATGCAGACGCTGAGCTTCGGGCGAGCGTCGTTCACGAACGCACCCGCTCGACGACGAGGACGCCCTTCACCTTCTGGATGTCCTTCATCATCTCACGCAGCGTCGCCACATCACCGACCCAGAGATCGAAGGTCTGGGTCGCGGTCGTATCGTCATGGGTATCGATGCGCGCCGAGCCGATGTTGATTCCCGCTGCAGAAATCGTCTTGGTCACCTTGGCCAGAAGCCCGGGCGCATCCCGAGACGTGACCTTGATCCGAATACGCCGCTTGATGTCCGAGGCCTCTTCCCATTCGACATCGATACAGCGCTCTTTGTCGAGTTCGAAAGCGACCCGGCACTCGCGGGAATGGATCGTGACGCCGCGGCCACGGGTCACGAAGCCGATGATCTCATCGCCAGGGAGCGGCGAACAGCATTGGCCAAAGCGCACCAATACGTCGCCATGGCCATCGACCCGGATGCCGGAGCCGCCGGTCTTGCGCTCCCGGCGGAAGAGATCGCGGAGCTTTCGGCCTTTGGTCACCTCCTCAACAGGTGGAGTGCTCAGATCCGGTCGAAGCATTTCGAGCACGGCCCGGGCCGAGACGCGTCCGTAGCCCACAGCCGCGAACAGATCCTCCACGCCGCCCTTCACATAGCGAGCGACCACCGGCTCCATCTCGTCGGTCTCGAGCACGCGAGCCAGGGAAACCCCGGATTTGCGCAGCTCCCGCTCGAGGATTCCGCGGCCGAGCTCTCGGCTGCGTTCGTTCTCGGCCAGGCGCACAGCGTGACGGATCCGGCTCTTGGCCTTGCCTGAGACGACGAACTCGAGCCAATCCTTCTTCGGGGATTGGTTCGGATTGGTCATCACTTCGACCGTGTCGCCGCTCTCCAACTCGCGGGAAAGGGGGCGCATGGTTCCGCTCACCTTCGCGCCGGAGCAGTGGTCACCGACCTCACTATGGATGGCGTAGGCGAAATCCAATGCAGTCGAACCCCGCGGCAGGTTGATCACATCCCCGTTCGGCGTGAAGATGAAGACCTCGTCCGCAAACAAGTCGACCTTGACCGTATCCAGGAACTCGTGCGGATCGTCGAGCTCCTGCTGGCGCTCCAGGAGCTGGCGCAGCCAGTTGAAGTTCTCGTCATCCTGCTCGCGCCCACCGTGGCCCTTGTAACGCCAATGGGCGGCGATCCCCATCTCGGCGTGGAGATGCATCTCTTCGGTTCGAAGCTGAACCTCGATTCGCTCGCCGTAGGGCCCGATCACGGTGGTGTGCAGGGCTTTGTATCCATTGGCCTTGGGAAGAGCGACGTAATCCTTGAAGCGGCCGGGTACGGGAGGCCAGGTCGAGTGCACGAGGCCGAGCGCGGCATAGACCTGCTCCGTCCCCCCGTCCAAGACGATCCGGAAGGCGATCACGTCGTAGATCTGATCCAGGCTCAAGCCCTGGTCGGCCATCTTCGCATGGATCGAAGCCATATCCTTGAGACGGCCGGAGACCACGCCCGAGAGGTCGGCCTCCTCGAGCGCCCGGGCCATGATGCCCTTGACCTCTTCGATGTAGCGCTCGCGTTCATCGCTCCGTCCCCGAAGCATACGTTCGAACTCGACGACGACATCTGGATGCAGGGTTCGAAAAGCCAGGTCCGCAAGTTCGCGCTTCATCCAATCGATGCCCAGCCGGTGGGCGAGAGGCACATAGATCTCGAGTGTTTCCTGGGCGATGACTTGCGCCTTCGCTCGAGGCATGAAATGAAGTGTCCGCATGTTGTGGATGCGATCAGCGAGCTTGATCAGCAGGATGCGGATGTCCTTCGACATCGCGACGAGCATCTTGCGAAAGTTCTCCGCCTGGCGCGCGCGAGCCGAACGGAACTGGACCTTCGAGATCTTCGTCAGGCCCTCTACCAGGAACGCCACCTCATCCCCGAAGAGCCGCTCGATCTCCTCGAGGCTGGCGAGCGTATCCTCCACCGTGTCGTGCAAGAGCCCGGCGACGATCGTCACTTCGTCGAGACGCATGTCGACCAGGATGCCGGCCACCTCGAGCGGGTGGATCAAATAGGGCTCACCCGACAGGCGCTCCTGTCCCTCGTGGACCTTCGCCGTAAAGACATAGGCCCGCTGCAGGAGTTCGAGGTCGCACTCGGAGTCATACTCGAGCACGCGATCGGCAATGTCGTTGAAGCGCAGCATGCTGAAAAAACGCTTTCAAACCGGGGCGTTGCCTAAGAATACCCGAGCGGGGCGGCGGCGACCAATCCAAGCACAAGCCTATCGATCTCTCGCCCCACCCCCCCCTCAGAACTCCGCTCCGCCTCTCTTGCTCGAACGGGAGTCGCCGGGGCTGGGCACAGGCCGGCGAGGCGGCCGCAGTTGCCAGCACGCCCGATCGCGGGGCGGGGGGCGGTCAGCGCGGAAGTAAAAGCGGAGCCAGGCCCGAGAGTATGCGCCCCCGGACTGCGGGCTCGGCAAACTCGGTGCAGGCGCGTTCGAGGGTCTGGTGAGCCATGGAGCGCTGGCCGCCCCCCGCCCCGCGATCCGCAACGAGAAGCGAAGCGGCTCTCACGTAAGTGACGCTGCCCGGGGCCGCGGTACGGTACGAGTGGTTCACGCTCGTGTACCGCCACGGCTGAGACTGGAGTCGGTTGCTCCTTGGGGCTAGCGCCGGCGAGCGCGGCAGAAGATCTCCATCGTACTCACGCAGGCTTCGCAAGGAGCGGCCGTTGAAGTGGATCCAAACGGGGCGCAGGAGCGAGGACTCCAGGTGAAATCGGCGAAGAAGTGCTTTTTCCCCGTTCGCGACGTGCGCGCAGCCAACGCACCCGGGCGCGGCGGAGCGGAGACGTCAACGTTCGGACTCCCCGAACCAGGATGGAACCTTCGCTCGACACGGCTGAAAGCTCCGGCTTGCCGCTGTCCGTATCAACTCCGCCCGGGGATCGGCAAGATACCCTTCAAGCCTTCCACCACCCGAGCCCGATCGAAGCGCTCGCGGACTTCTCCTGTGCTGCCACTGCGTTCCGCATGGATGATCGCGAGCAAGGCATCCGTCGCTTCCGCGGCATCCTCGTTGACGATCGCGTAGTCGAATTGGTGGACCGCAGCGAGCTCCACGTGAGCCGTCTCGAGGCGCTTTCCGATCGCGTCCTCGGAATCCGTCCCTCGGCCCCGCAGTCGCGATTCGAGCGCCTCCCAGGACGGAGGGAGCAAGAAGACGAGGCGGGCGTCATCACGCCGCGATCGAAGCTGACGAGCACCTTGCACCTCGACCTCGAGCAGGAGATCACGGCCTGCGGCCAGGGGCCCATCGATCGATGCCCAGCTCGTTCCGTATTGGTTGCCCGCATACTCCGCGTGCTCCACGAAACCTCCGGCCGCGACCGTCTCGGCGAAGGCCTCCGCACTGACGAAGTAGTAGTGGACACCGTCTTCCTCGCCTTGACGGCGCGGGCGCGTGGTATGGGAGATCGAGAATTCCACCTGGCCGTCGCGCTCGACCACGGCGCGGCAGACCGTCGTCTTTCCTGTTCCTGACGGAGCCGAGACCACGAACGGAATGCCACGCGGCCCGTTCAACCCGTTTCCCCGTCCACAGTGAGGCGCGACGCGATCGTCTCCGGGTTGATGGCCGAAAGGATCACGAGATCACTATCCGTCAAGAGGATCGAACGGGTCCGTCGTCCTTGGGTCGCGTCGAGGAGTTTCCCGCGTCCGGCCGCCTCCTCCCGAAGGCGTCGCATGGGTGCGGACTGCGGCGAAACGATCGCGACGACTCGCGAGGCCATCACCAGGTTGCCGTAACCGATGTTCAGGAGGCGCGGGCCAGCGTCATCGCTCACGGCTGCCTCCTCTCTGCGTCGGGCCTATTCGACATTCTGCACCTGCTCGCGGATGCGCTCGACCTCCGTTTTCAGGTCCACGACGAAATGGGCCAGCGGTGCGTCATTTGCCTTCGACCCGACGGTATTCGCCTCGCGCATCATCTCCTGCAGCAGGAAATCGAGGCGGCGGCCGCAAGGCGTTTCGGCATTGGCGGAATCGAGGACATCGCCAAACTGCTCGACGTGACTGCGCAGACGCACGAGTTCTTCCGTCACGTCGAGCCGGTCGGCGGCAATGGCAACCTCCTGGTAGAGGCGGGCCTCATCGAGGTTTCCGATCTCTTCCCGAAGTTGGTCGGCACGCTTGCGGATCCGCTCCCTGGCGGCCGACACCACATCGCCCGAGCGAGCCTCCAGCGATTCGACCAGACCCAACACTGCCGATAGCCGCCCGCGCAGTTCGCGCTCCAGGGCTTCGCCCTCCCGAAGGCGCATGGCCAGGGCTTCCTCGGCCGCCCGGTCGAGAGCCTCTTCGAGAACCGCCTCGGCAGCCTCCACCGAGAGCTCCTGTTCGACGAGCCGCGCGACGCCGGGCAGCGCAACCAGCTGTGCTGCGGGAAGCTGAACCTCCTCGCCCCCTGCGAGCTCGGCCGCAAACTTGCGGTACTGATCCGCCACCTCCGCATCCAGAACCAGCCGTGCCCGCGGCGATGCGTTCTGCGGAAAGGCAACCGACGCATCGACTTTTCCGCGTCGGAAGCGGCCACGCAGACGTTTCTTCAACCCGGGTTCGAGAGCCGAAAACACCCGCGGCACTCGAAGCGAGACGTCGAGGTGCCGATGATTGACGCTGCGAACCTCGACATAGATCGGCAGCCCCTCCAACTCGAGATCCACGCGTCCAAAGCCCGTCATCGAGTGGATCACGAAGAGCGCACTCCAGCCCGCGCAGCATCTGCGGCCGCCGGGAGAAACTCGCGAATCTCATCCGGGGTCGCCGTGGCCGTGCCGAGCTTGCCGACCACCACACCCGCGGCCGCGTTGGCAACCACAGCGGCTTCGAGCAGGGACGCTCCGGCCAACCGCGCCAATGTCAGCGCAGCGATCGACGTATCGCCGGCCCCCTGCACGTCGTACACTTCGCTATGCGCGATCGGGACATCGACCGGCGGAGTGTCTCCCTCGAAGATGGTCATGCCGTCGGCGCCCCGGGTCACGATCACATCCGAACCACCGAGGCTCCGCCGCAGCTTGGCAACGGCGCGCCGGAGATCGTCCCGAGTGCGGATGCGGATACCGGTGAGCTGCTCGACTTCACGTTGATTCGGCTTCACGAGGCTCGCGCCGCGGAAGCTTGCCACGTGGTCCTTGGGATCGACGGTGACTGGAAGGCCCGCGGATTCTGCGCGCGTCATCAGGCCTTTCAGAACGCGCTTGTGCAGCAGGCCCTTCCCGTAGTCCTCGAGCACGAGCCCGTCGCTGCCCGGCAGAGCAGCCTCGACCGCGGCCAACAAAGCCCGGGAAGCGGCTCCAGAAATCGGCTCTTCGGTCTCCCGATCGAAGCGCAGCATCTGCTGGGAACGAGCCTCGACCCGTGTCTTGCGGGTGGTGGGCCGGCCTTCCTCCCGCACCATTCCCAGCACCTCGACACCCAGATCCTTCAGCAGGTCGATGACCCGGTCGCCGGCCCAATCGTCCCCCACCACGCCGCAGAAGCGACAGACCGCACCCATCGCGATCGCGTTTCTCACGACGTTGCCTGCCCCACCGAGTGCCATCGATTCGCGGGTGACATGCACCACCGGTACCGGCGCCTCCGGGCTCACCCGATCGACCTCGCCCCAGAGATATTCGTCGAGCATCACATCGCCGACGACGAGCAAGCGCACGCGTGCAAAGCCACTGACGAGCTTGTCGAGCCGGCGTCGATCGAGGCGCGCCATCAGCGCGTGAGCCCCCGGTCCTCGAGCTCGCGAGCTGCTTGATCGACCCGATCGTCGGCCTTCTGGGTGCGGATCCATTCGAGCAGATTCCGCATGCCTTCCTCCAACGTCATCTTCGCCGCGTACCCGAGCTCCTTTTCGATGCGGCTCGTATCGGCGAAGCAATGGCGGATGTCGCCCGCCCTGTACTTTCCGACCACATCCGGCGGGTCGGGAAAATCGAGCTGCTCTCCGAGAATCTCGGCGATCCGCAGCACGGAGATGGAACGGCCCGTGCCGACGTTGAAGACCTTCCCGTTCGCTTCTTCCTTCCCCATCGCAAGCAGGTTTGCCTGGACGATGTCGGAAACGTGCACGAAATCCCGACTCTGGAGACCATCCTCGAAGATCATCGGCCGATGGCGGTTCATGATGCGTGAAGAGAAGATGGCCATCACGCCGGTGTAGGGGTTCGAGAGCGATTGGCGCGGGCCGTAGATATTGAAATAGCGCAGCGCCACCGCGGGAATCCCGTAGGCCGCGCCTACCGCAAGGAACATCTCTTCGTGGTCCCGCTTGGTGATCGCGTAGATCGACGTCGGGAGGAGAGGCTTCTCCTCGGGCGTCGGAATCGGCTTCAGCTCACGCCCGTCGTCGTCATGCATCTCGAAGCGCTGGGCTTCCAGAGCCGAATCCGGGCGCAGCCCCGGAAAAACAGATTCGCCCTCCGGCGTTTGATAGGCGCCTTCGCCGTAGATCGACATCGATGAAGCCACGATCATCTTCTGGATGCGATCCCGCCGAGCCACGATCTCCTCGAGCAGCACCGCAGCCCCGACGCTGTTGACCGAGACGTATTGCTCCATCTGATACATGGATTGGCCGACCCCGACCGCGGCCGCCTGGTGGAAGACCTGATCGATGTCTTCGAGGGCCAGAGCCACGGCCGAGCGATCGCGAATATCGCCGACTTGCAACTCGGCGTCCGGATGCAGATGCGCGGGCCGCTTGGCGCCCTCGCCATGCACCTGAGCATCCAGGTTGTCGAGCACACGAACACGATGACCCGCTTCAACCAGGGCATCGACAAGGTGAGACCCGACGAAACCGGCGCCTCCCGTCACGAGCACATTCACACTGTTTCCCCTTCTTGCTTGACTGCGCGCAGTGCGCGAAGCCCTTCGTTGTCTGGGCAGCCCCGAAGATGCCAGCGAAGCACCCGCCAATCCTGTTCCCAACGCCCTCGCATCGAGGACGAGAGAAGCGCACCGGGCCCACGCATCATCACATAGAGCAACGCCTTCGCGAACCGCAGGGCCTTGATGCCCCCGGCTCGCGCTGCTCCCCGGTTCTTGCGGAAGAAATGATACAGGGAGCGGTGGTACTCGATCCGGGTCTCCGCCGGAATCTTCTTCTTCGTACTCGCCCCGAAAATGTGAATCACATGAGCATCGGGGATGTGCATGATCTTCCAACCCGCCGCCGCGATGCGGTAGCACCAGTCCGTCTCTTCGAGAAAGAAGAAGTATTCCTCGGGCATCGGACCGACCTGGTCGAGCACCTCCCGGCGCACGAACAGACAGGCCCCGAGCACCGCTTGCACGGGAATCGGCTCCGCGTGCTCGTAGCGTTTGGAGGGGAACCGGCGCGGGAAGAGCTTTTCGAGCACTCCCTTCGGGATCAGCTCCGTCGCCAAGCTGGGATAGTTGTGAATGCAGTTCTGCTTGGAGAGATCGGGGTTCAGGAGCTGCGGCCCGACCACGCCGACCTTCGGATGGGCGTCGAGATATCGCACGCATTTCTCGAGAGCGTCGCGCAGGACGACGGTGTCGCTGTTCAAGAGAACGGAGTAGCGCCCCTTCGCCCGAGCCAGGCCGACGTTGTTGCCCGCAGCGAAACCGATGTTCTCCGGCAGGGCAATCACTTCGGCCCAGGCGAACCCAAGGCGCACGGCTTCGACGCTGCCGTCCTCGGAGCCGTTGTCGACGACGAGCGTCTCGACTTCGATGCGCCCCTCGTCCTTCCGACCCAGGATCTCGCGCTCAATGGATTCGAGTGCCTCGAGCAGGACGTCTCGGGCATTCCAGGTGACGATGACAATGGAGAGATCCGTCATGCGGCTGCTTCCAGTCTTCCGCCCTCGCGCACGACCCATTGGGCTCCGCGCCAGCGCTCTGCGGCGTCGGAGGCCAGGGCGGGTAGCGCTCGCGCGGTGACATGCTCGGGTGAAATTCGCGTCATGCAACGGTGATCGATCGGACACTCGCGCTTGTAACAAGGGCGACACGCGACATCGGCGATCAGGATCTGCACCCGGTCGAGGTTCAGATCCGTCTTCTCGAGGGAGGTGGAGCCCATCATCACCACACACGGCACCGCGAAGGCGACCGCAAGATGCCGTGCGCCCGCATCATTGCAGACCAACAGCTTGGACTCGCGCAGAACCGCCTTCAAGCCACCCAGGGAAAGCTCCCCGGCGAGCGCAACCGACCTTTCGGTCATGGCACTCACCACCTCTCCCACGAGCTCTCGCTCGGCGGGAGTGCCTACCACGACGACCCGGGCGCCGGCACGGGCCAGCGCGTCGCCGACGGCCGCAAAAGATGCGGGGGGCCAGCACTTGGAAGAGCCATAGGAGGCGCCGGGGGCCAACACGACATAGGGCTGCTCGGGATCGATTCCATCCTTGTCGAGCCGGTCATGGGCTTCTCGTTCCTCGGCGGCCGTGACGAAGAGTTCCAGGTCGGTGCCGAGCCGCGCACAGCCGAGGGCCTCGACGAGTCCGAGCACGTGAAGCTCCCGGGCCAGCATCAATCGACGTCCTCCATCCGATGGCAGCGGCACGGAGCGATGCAAGAGTGCCCTGCGCCAGCCACGCCGGTATCCGATGATTTCGCGAACCCCGGCCAGGCGCATCAACAGAGCCGCGGAGAACGAATCGGGTAGACACACGCCCAGATCGAAGCGCGTGCCGCGTAGCTGTTTCGCCTCGCGAACGAGCGCCAGCGCGCCGTGTCCGTAGGAGGACACGGGAACGACGGCGTCGAACCAGGGAGCGCCCGTTGCGAGCGGCTCGAGACCGGATCGGACTGCAAGCGTGATGCGCGCCTCTGGGAAGCCGGCGCGCAGAGCCCGGAAGCCGGGGGTCGCCATGATCCAATCGCCGGTCCAGTTCGGCCCCCGAATGAGAATTTCCTGAGGCTTGGTCATGGGTTACGGCGCGCGGAACCTACCACTGGCCTCCCTCCCCCGCCAGGAGTTCGCGGGCCGCCTTGATCACTGAATCGGGGGTGATTGCCCTCATACAGGACGCCGCTGCGCAACCGCGACGACATGGATTGCAGCCGATCTGAACCCGGACCGTGCGCGACGGCGTGGCGGGCGAAGGCTGGTTCTCGACGGGGTCGGTCGGGCCGATCAACTGAACCACCGGCGTTCCCACGAGGGAGGCCACATGAAGGGGCCCGGTATCCCCGCCGAGGTACAGGCGGCAGGCTTGGAACAGGGCCGCCAGATCGAGCAATGTCGGTGTCTCTGGAGCCCGACGGGCCCCACCGCCAGCGGCTGCGACCACGGCGTCGGCAAAATCCCGATCGTCCCGGGCGGGACCCGCCGTCACGACCGCGGGAATGCCCTCTCCTGCCAGCGCTCTCGCGACTTCCGCGTAGCCCTGGACGGTCCAGCGCTTGTGAGCGGTGGCATCACTGGTGCCCGGGTGGATCGCGATCGGCAAGGGGCCCGGGCCCAGGGCCTTGGCGGCCTGCTCTACCCGTTCGGGGCTCAAGACCAGGGGCCGGGCCAGCGCAGGCTGCGAGACGCCCAGGTAGCGAACCAACGCCTCGTTGCGCTGAAAGCGGCTCTGCCGAGGGGGCGCCAGATGCGCGCGCTCCGTCGCAAACCAATCTGCAGCTTCCCGGGCAAAGGGCTTGGCGTAGGCGACCCGGCGACGGGCCCCGGAAAGCCATGCCAGCGCGCCGCTCTTCAGGATCGAGTGGAAATCCACCACCAGATCGAATCGCTCTGCGCGAAGCGCCCGGAGCCAGCTACCGCCGGTCGACCACAGACGGTCTGGCCGGCCGCGGCGCAGGGCAGCCCGCAGTTCTGGGCGCGGGAAGACCAGAACCTCGTCTAACCACGGAACCCCGCCCAGCAGAGAGGCAGAAGCCGGCTCGACCAGCCATGCAAGATGAGCGTCCGGATACCCCTGGCGGAGTGCCGAGGCCGCCGGCAAGGTCCGAACGACATCTCCCAACGCCCCCAGGCGCAGGATCAGGATCCGCTCCGCCGATGCGGGGGCCCCCAGGGCATTCGTACAGGTGTGAATGGCGAGCCTCGCGGGGGGAAACGGCGACCGGTAGGATACCCGCCCATGCGGATCCCGCGTACCCTTTCGCTGTATGTCCTGCGCGAGCTCGGGCAGTATGCGGGCATCGGCCTGCTCGCCGTCGGCTCGGTGATGCTCTCCCAGCGTATCCTTCGCGAGCTGAACGACATCGCGGGCATCGGCATCGGCTTCGGGGACATGCTGAACCTGATGGCCTACCTGCTGGGCATGCTGGCGGCCTACTCGATTCCGGTCGCCTTCTTGTTCGGAATCCTGGTCGCCGTCGGACGTCTCTCCTCGGACGCGGAAGTGACGGCCATGCGGGCGCTGGGCGTGAGCCTCGGACAGATCGTCGCACCGGTTGCGGCCGTCGGGCTGGTCGTCGCCCTTTGCACGGGATGGCTTCTGAGTTCGGTCGAACCCGGAGCGCGCCGGGATCTTCGCGGCTTTCTCGGAGAGGTCGCTTCCCGCGGCGGGATCATCGAGCCAGGCGCATTCAACGAACTCGACACCACCGGCCAGCGGCTGCTCTTCGTCGATGGGCGCAACGAACAAAACGAGCTGACGGGGGTGCTGATCTCCGATCGAACCGACCCTGTGAAGCCGTTCACCGTCGTCGCCAACCGGGGCCACTTCGAGTTCCAGCGCGATACCGGAATCGGGCTCATCCGCCTCTTCGAGGGTGACATCCACTTCGAACGGGAAGACGCTGGCGACGACCGGTACCAGCGGATTTCATTCAAGCAATTCGAGTACGCGTTCGATCTTTCCGCCCTGGCCACTCCGGGCCTGGATCGCATCCGCCCCCGCGAAATGTCCAACAGCCTGATCCAGCAGATTCTCAGCGAGTGGGGGCCGGACGACAAGGCACCGCGCTGGGTTCGGGTCAAATCTCGCAATCGCTACGAGATACAACTCCATCGACGCCTCGCCTTGCCGGTCGCGCCCCTGCTCTTCGCGTTGATCGGCGTTCCGCTCGGCCTGCAACGATCCCGCGGCGCACGCTCTTGGGGCGTCTTGATATGCGTGGTACTCGTCTTCAGCTACTACACCTTGCTCTCAGCTGGCGAGTACCTCGCCCAGGAGGAGCTGGCACCCGCCGCCGTATCGCTCTGGCTTCCCAACCTCGTCTTCGCCGCCGTCGCCGCCTTCCTTCTCCACCGCGCACGGCACGCGGAGATTTGATCCCCCCGAAGGCGTGACGGCCTTGCCGGAATTCCGTCTCCTCTCGGCTGGGCGCGTCCGGCTGAGCGTGCATGAGGGCTTCCTGGAGGACATCCAGCGCCTGGGCTGGGCCGAGGCCGGGGCTCTCGAGGCAGTGCTGCTCGAGGAGGGGGGTGCGGCGACAGGTCGTTTGCCACTCGCCGTCGCCAGCCTACCTGGACGCCGGGAACGAATCGCCCTGCGACGCCTCGTGCATGGCGGCCTGCTCGGCCCCCTGCTCGGTCGCGCCTACCTGGGGACGGGACGGGCCACCCGGGAGATCGAGGTGACCGCGGAACTGCGCGCTGCCGGGGCACCCGTTCCTTTGCCTGTCCTGGCGGGCGGCGAACGCATCTTCGGTGCCTGGTGGGCCCTGACCGTGGGCACCGTATTCGAAGAAGACACGCGGGACGGCCTGGCTTGGCTGGCGGCTTCCCCGGAACCCGATGCGTTGTTGCGCGTCGCTCGCGCCGCAGGCCGTGCCGTTCGCGCCTTTCACGACGCGGGTGGACGCCACGCCGATCTCCACATCAAAAACCTCCTGGTGCGCGACACCACTCCACCGGAAGTCCTGCTCATCGACCTGGACCGCGCTCGGATGACACCGGGGCTCACGCCCGGTGAGCGCATGACCCAGATCATGCGGCTGTTTCGCTCGCTCTTGAAGCGGGAAGTCCTTCCCGGCATTGGAACCCGGGGCATTGCGGCCTTCTTCGGCGCCTATTGTGGCGATGACCGCGCGCTTCGGCGCGCTCTTCTGCGCAGGGTGGACCGGGAGTTGCGCAAGGTCGCACTGCATGCCCTTCGCTATCGGAAGAGCCAGAACTGAGCGCTCCCGGTTCTCGGCCGCGAATCATCCCAGGGCGGAGCGATCGCGAGCACCTCGCGGTGGATGCGTGAACCCGGGAACCGTTGCATTCCTGCCGGCGGCCTTGGCGCGCAACCGGTCCTCCAGCCAATCGAGGAAGGCTTCCGGTTCTCGAACCCGTGTCTCCTGAGAGAGCACCAGAAGTTCCACCCCTTTTGCCCAGCGCGGCAGCAGCTTGCCGGAATCCTTCTCGGTGGTGAGCCAGAGCGGAGCTTCCTTCGCCAAATCTTTCAGATCCGATGCACGATAAGCATGATGATCGGCGAAGCTCCGTTCAGCCACGACCCGGATGCCCAGCGCTTGCACGGTCTCTCGAAACGAAGCCGGGCGTGCGATGCCACAGAGCAGACCTGCCGAACGCCCGACCAGGGCTTCGACCGGAGAGCGCGCACCCCCGGCGAGGGGTCGCGTATGCGTGGCGATGCGCTCGACCTCGAAACGTCGGGCCTGTTGTGGAGCGAACTCGTCGAGCAGCGCAGAATCCGTTTCGTTCAGGGGCCCATCGACGACGCCGATCGCGTCGGCATAGCGAAGCGCCTCGAAGCGCTCCCGGAGCGGACCACGCGGGAGGAGGCGTCGGTTTCCGAAGCCCGCACTCCCATGGACCGTCACGAGGTCGACATCTCGCGCCAGCCGATGGTGCTGGAAGCCGTCGTCCAGCACGAGGATGTGGGCATCGAATACAGCGACGGCACGCTGACCGACGAGATCCCGCCGGGCTCCGACGATCACCGGCACGCCGGGCGCCAGCGCCGCAAGGAGCATGGCCTCATCGCCTACGCCTTCGGCACGAGCCCGCACGTAGCGGCCATCAGAAACGACCTGAACCGGATCGCGACCGCCCCCGCCATAGCCCCGGCTGGCGAGAACCACTCGATGACCGCGACTGCGCAGGGCGGCCGCAACCCACGCAGCGGTCGGTGTCTTGCCCGCCCCCCCCGAGACCAGGTTGCCGACACTGATCACTTTGCAGGCGAGCTCGCGACGCGTGGCCCAACCTCGTTCGTAGGCGAGGCGATGCAGCCGTGCCGCGAGGCCATAGAGCATCGCGACGGCCGAGACCGGCAGCAATGCGAATCGCCTCCAGCCCTCGGGCTCTGCATCGAACCAATTCGGACGCTTCAACCCGCCCCACCCCCACGCACACGGTCGATGAGTGCGAGCGTCTCGGCCACCGCAGCGCGATGAGGCTCGAGAGCGAGCTGCCCCGCCGAGACGGCACGGCTCTGATCCTCTCCCAGAAGATCGGCCAGGGCCTCCGCCAAAGCGTTCGCATCGGACACCTGTGCGCCGGCCCCCGCCTCGAGCAGCAACCGCGAACTCTCACGTGCATTGCCGATGTGCGGGCCGAATAGCACCGGGCAGCCCGCCTGAAGCGGCTCGAGCAGGTTGTGCCCACCGACCGGAACCAGACTGCCACCGACAAAGGCCGCCCTGGCCACGCCATACACACCGGCCAGCTCGCCCAGGGTATCCAGTAGCAGGACGTCTCCATCCTCCAGGGTGGCGCCCGCAAGTGCCGAGCGTCGGTGCAGCTTTGCGCCAGCTCCGTGGAGCGCGGCCTCTGCGGCATCGACCCTCTCCGGATGACGAGGTGCAACGACCAAGACGAGTTTCTCGCCCCGGGCTCGCACTTCCCGGGTGGCGCGCAACGCCGCGAGTTCCTCACCGGGGTGCGTACTCCCCGCCACCCAACAAGGCGTCGAGGAGAGCGCCCCGGCAAGCTCGCCATCCAGGGGCGGAGGAGCCGAAGGCGGAGCCAGCTTCAGATCGCCTGTCACTTCTACCTTGTGGCTGTCCACACCCAACGCCACGAATCGCTCGGCGTCCACCTCCGTCCGCGCACCGACCGCAGCCAGCCTCTCAAAGGTGGAAGCAAGCAGCGGCCTCATCCGCCGGTAGCGAGGGAAACTTCGGTCGGAGATGCGTCCTGAAACCACCAGCACGGGAATTCGGAGCCGCGATGCCGACGCGATCCAGCTCGGCCAGAGCTCGGTTTCGATCAAGACCAACACCGAGGGCGTGGTCCGGCCGAGGGCGCTCGCAGTCGACCAGGGATGGTCGATCGGCGCCAGGCCCGACGGGAGTTCGGGGCGCACACGGCGAACCAGCTCTCGTCCCGTCGTGGTCGTCATCGTCGCGACGACCTTCTCCCCACGGGCTTGCAACGGATCGATAAGGCGAAGCGCGGCCTGAAGCTCGCCCACGCTCGCCCCATGAACCCAGATGGGCGGTTCGCCCTCGCTCCGGGGTGGCCGCAGTCCGAGCCGCTCCGACAGGCCCGTACGCCACCCTGGGCGCAATGCGACGCCGAGCAGACCCAACGGGACTCCGATCATGGCGGCGGCCGCCGCCAGGCTATGCCTTCGCAGCTCCATCCGTCGTCTCCACCACCATCATCTCCTCTACGAGGTCGGCGGTTCGCTCCGCTGCGCCTCCGCGGCCCAGCCGCTCGCACACCCCGGCCAGAGCGCGCTTCTGGGCGTCCCGTTCGGGCCCGGCGATCCGCGCAAGGAGCGCTTCGGCAATCGGCCCCGGCTGGGCCTCTTCTTGAAGGAACTCGGGGATGACGGTCTCCCCAGCGATCAGATTCGGCATCGTGAACGACGGCACCTTGACCAGCCTACGCATCAAGAACGCGGTCAGCGGATGGGCGCGGGCGGCCACGACCGCAGGCGTTCCGAGCACGGCGATCTCGACCGTGACCGTTCCGGGCTTCGAGAGCGCCACGTCCGCCGCACGAATGACCTCACGGGTACGCCCCTCGAAGACACGCAGGTCGATGAGGGAAGGCAATGCGGCCTCACGCACACGGTCGTCGATCGTCTCGCGCGGAATGCTCGGCGCGACCCCGATCGCGAATCGCACCCGTGGATCCCGGGCGTGCACGGCCTTCACGACGTCCAACTGCAGCGGCAGGGTATCGCGCACCTCGTTGCGACGGCTGCCCGGCAGGAGCGCTACGCACGGCGCCTCGCCCTCCAGGCCGAGCGCACTTCGGCAGCTCTCAGCGTCTCTCCCCTCCAGGAAGGGTCGCAGGCGATCGACCACCGGGTGGCCGACGAACGTGACGGGCAAGCCGGTGCCTGAATAGACCTCCACCTCGAAGGGAAAGATCACGGCCATGTGATCGACCCGCCGGGCGATCTTTTGGATACGCCCCGTTCGCCACGCCCAGACCTGGGGGCTCACGTAGTAGAGCACCGGGATGCCCGCTTTGCTCGCCGTTCGAGCCAACGGAATATTGAAGTCCGGCGCATCGACCAGGACCACGAGATCCGGACGCGCTTTCAAGATTTTGCGCAGCCGCCGCCAGGCACTCACGATACGGCCAACGTCGCCGAGCACTTCGACCAGCCCACCCACGGCGATTTCGTGCTGGTGGACGACGATCTCCACGCCAGCTTTCTCCATCTCCGGTCCGCCGAGCCCGATGAAGTGCAGCTCCGGCCTGCGTCGCCGCAGCGTTTCCACAAGGGCCGCCGCATGCTGCTCGCCTGAAGCGTCGCCGGCCGAGACAAACACCTTGCTCATGTGAACGGTTCCAACGCCGGCATGGCCTCGATGACCCTCAAGGCTGAACGCAGCGCTGCCAGCCCATGATCCGCGGCCCCTTCGCCCACGCTGCGGCTCTTCACCGCGTCCCGGAAGGAACGAAGCTGCGCCTCCAGAGCATCGGTACGATCGATCGCGACGCGTTCCAGCGAGATCTCCCTACGACCGTCGGCATCCGGAGCACCACGCTCGGCGAGCACCAACTCGCGCTCGAGCAGATCGACGGAGAGGTAGCCATCGACCTGGAAGAAGCGGATCTTGCGCAGGGGCTGAGGAGAGACGCGGCTTGCCGTAACGTTCGCGACGCAGCCACTGCGAAAAGTGAGCCGCGCGTTGGCGATATCGACGCGCTCGGTGATGACAGGCACACCGACGGCCTCGATGCGTTCCGGCTCGTCTCCGACCACGCGTTGAATCAGATCCAGATCATGGATCATCAGATCGCGCACGACATCGACATCCGTCGCCCGGTCAGGGAACGGACCGAGGCGATGAGCTTCGATGAAGAGCGGCCGACGGATTCGTTCGGCCGCCTTCCGCATGGCGGCGTTGAACCACTCGAGGTGGCCTACCTGCACGATGCGCCCCGCTTTCCGAGCCTGGGCAATGAGCTGCTCGGCTTCGTGGAGCGTCGCCGCGATGGGCTTCTCGACGAGTACATCCAACCCGGCATGCAGGGCTTCGCCGACGACCTCCGCGTGGCTGATCGTCGGCACCGCCACGATCACGGCGTCGAGGCCACTCGAGGCCTGGCTCAGATCATCGAAGGCTGCGACGCCGAATTCGGTCGCCACGCTTCGCGCGCGTTCGATCTCACGATCGACCACGGCGACCAGCTCGATGCCTTCCTCTTCCAGCGCCTTCGCCTTCTGGGCGTGAAAGCGGCCCATATGCCCGACACCGACGACCGCCAGTCGCAGGGTCATCGGTCGCCCTCTCCCACGTCGAGTCTTCCGTCCCTCATCCCGACCACGGCGATCCCATGTCGATCAGCCTCGGCCAGGAGTGCCTCGCGCTCGAGCACGACGGTCTTCCCTGCCTCGACCGCCAGGGCCCGCGCACCTCCCTTCGCGAGTGCCTGCACGGTGGCCAACCCGATCGTCGGAACGTCGAAGCGCATGTCCTGGGCGGGCTTCGCAACCTTGACGACGATTGCACCCGGTTCACCCAGGGCGCAACCGCGTTCCACGGCTGCGTCCGTACCCTCGACGGCTTCCAGGGCGAGAACCGCCTTCCCGCGCACGACCACCGTCTGGCCCACATCGAGCTCGCCGATCGCCTTGGCGATCGGCCAACCGAATTCGATGTCCGCGAGCTCTTCGGGCCCGGGTTCGACGGAACCAAGAATGCCGACCTCGGCCAACAGCCCGGGCGCGAGTTCAGCCTGGCCCAACAAGGAGAACCCCTCCTCGACCAGAAGACTCGCGAAGACACCGAGCAGGGAATCGTCCTTGCGATCGGCCAATCCCGCAAGCGCCTTCAAGGCCCGGGCGTCGGGTTTCACGAGGTCCGGGCGCTCCCAAAGAAAAGTCTTTGGCACCTTGCCAGCCATGACCAACGTGTCTGCGCCCGCTTCCCGGAAGTGGGCCATCATCGGCTCCACTTCCCCAACGTGCACCCAGGCGAAGCTCTCGACCTCGTCGGCCAGGGAGGGCTCGGTCAGGCCGTGCAAACCGATGGCAACGACACGCGTGCCTCCCTCACGGGCGGCCCGGGCCACCTCGATCGGGAAGCAACCGAGGCCGGCGATGAGCCCGATGACCTCCATGGAAGGATTACCGGGAAACTCCGCGCTCCGAGGTCTCGACGAACGCCACCAGCCGCTTGACCTCATCGCTATCGAAGCCTTCTTCGCGAACCTGGGAAAGCGCCACCTCGAGGCGAAGCTTCGAAAAGAACAAGGTGTGAAAAGCCCGCTTGATCTGGCCCCGCACTTCCGGAGAGAAGCCCCGCCTCCTCAGACCGATCACATTCACACCGCGGGTGGTCGCCCGTTCTCCGGCGACGATCGAGAAGGGCGGCGCGTCCTTGGTCACCCCTGTGAGCCCGCCCACCATCGCCGACTCGCCGATCCGGGCGAACTGGTGGACGCCACAGAGCCCGCCGATCACCGCGTAGTCCCCCACCTCGACGTGGCCAGCAATCGCGCATTGACTCGCAATGATGCAGTGGGAGCCGATCTGGCAGTCGTGACCGATATGAACGCCGCTCATGATCAGGTTGTCGTCACCGAGACGAGTGGCGCCTCCTCCCTTGACCGTACCCACGTGGATGCTGGAGTGCTCTCGGATCACGTTATTGCAGCCGATCACCAACTCTGTCGTCTCGCCAGAGAAATCCTTGTCCTGGGGATCCTCCCCGACCACCGCAAAGGAGAAGATTCGCGACCCCTCGCCGATCCGGGTGCGTCCCCAGACATGGGCATGAGGACGGAGCTCGACCCGAGGACCGAGTTCGACCTCGGGGCCCACGATGGCGTAGGCCCCGACGACGACATCATCGGCCAGCTTCGCGCTGGGATCGATGACCGCGGTGGGATGAACCTGAGGCATCTTCAGCGTCAGCTCTGCTTGTTGAAGCGACCCACGACCATATCCGTGATGTCGAGAGCCTCCCTGGAGTAGATCAGCCCCGGAGCATCGCGCTGTAAAATGACCGTGAAGCCCTGCTCCTTCCCGATCTCCTCGATGATCTCCATCATCTTGGCCTGGAGCGGCGCAAGGATTCGACCCTGGTCGATCTTGAACTGGCCCTCGAGCTCCTTGTACTTGCTCTCGATCTGGTTGGTGAGCTCAGCCATTTCCACCTGCTTGTCGAAGAGCGCGCTCTCGGAAAGCACGTACTTCTTGCCGCGGATCTCCTCCTGCAACGCGTTGCGCCGCTCGATCATCGGTTGGAGCGCGCTCTGGGCCTCACGTTCTTTCCGAGAGAGCTCCTCGCGTGCGGATTTTCCTTGGTCGGTCGAGGTGAGGGCTTCCTGCATGTCGACCACACCGATCTTGAGACCGTCATCGGCCCCGGTCTGGGCGAAGGCGAGCAAGGCGATTGCGATCACCGCGAGCCATTGGATTCTTCGCGTCATCATTTCTACTCCTGTTGGTGGCGGCCGACCTAGAAGGTCGCACCGCCGACGGAGAACTCGAAGACCTGGCCGTCTTCGACCTCCAGTTTGTTGATGGGAAAGCCAACGAACGCCTGGAGCGGTCCGAAGGGCGAGAACCACTGCACCCCGAAGCCCGTTCCAAAACGCCAATCGGCAAGGTCAATGAACGACTGGGTCTCGTCGAATGCGTTGCCCATGTCGAGGAAGAGAATTCCGACCAGCCCGAGAGACTCGGAGATCGGGAAGCGGTACTCGATGGTTGCCGAAAGGAATTTGTTGCCGCCGATCACGTCGGTTTCATCGAGATCGTCGAAGTCATCGATGTCCGTGTCGAAGATGCTGTTGCACTTTTCGTCACCGTCGCCCTGCTCGGAGACGAAGGAGTTGTCGAAATCCGTGCAGACCGAGTCGAGCCCGGTTGCCGTTGGAATGATCGATCGGCCAACCGGCGTAAACGCGTCACCGGTTCCGAAAAGGCCTCCTCGCTTCAGCACCGCTCTCCGGGGGCCGACCGAGCGGGCCTTGTATCCCCGCAATTGGAAGGTGCCGATCCCGCCGAGGAAGTACCGTTCCGTGAGCGGCAGCTTCACGTCCGTATCGATGTTCTGGAGCGCTTGCACTTCGCTATCCGATGCCGTGTCGAAATCCGCCGTGTCGAAGGTGAAATCACCAATCTCATTGAACGGTACGACCCAACCTCCGCGAATGCCAAGCACCCAGGCGGACTCGTCCCGGAAGGGGAACCAGGATGGCATCCAATCCGGCGTCTTCCTGAACCAGGTGCTGCGGCCTTCAAGGCGGATGTACTTCGCAAAACCCCCGAGACCTGCGATGTCGGCCGAAACCCCCCAGGCGCTTCCCGACGTCGGGGAGATGCGGTCATTTCGGGTATCCCGTTGCAGCGTCAGGCCCACCAGGCTGGTGCTCTCGGTACCCCCCAGCAGCTCTCGGAAGATCACGCCGGCCGCGTTGAAGCCTCCGCGTTCGGTGATGTCCCGGGCCGAGTAGCTGTAACGGACGGAACCACGCGTCGTGTGCGCCTCGTCGAGAAAATGCGAGAGCGTGAAGTCGATGCCGGTCTGCTCCTGCTCGAAGTCGGTGAACTCCAGGTCGGTACGAGAGAGGGAAGCGGCGAAGCCGAAGGTCGACCCCATGAAATAGGGATCCGTAAAGGAAAGGAAGAAGCGGGTGCTCGTACCGCCGATATCGGCCGAGAGAGCCAGCCCATAGCCGCGTCCGAAGAGATTCGACTGGGAGACCGAGCCGGAAACGACGAATTTGTCGAGCGACGAAAATCCCGCTCCGAAGGAGAGGGAGCCAGTAGGCCTCTCGATCACACGCACCTCGAGATCGAGCTGGTCTTCGAAGTCCGTGAGCTTGGCATCCAGCGAGATGTCCTCGAAATAGCCGAGGCCGCGAATTCGCCGGTTCGCGAGACGCATCCGACGGACGGAGTAGAGCTCGCCTTCGACGGTCGGCACCTCGCGTCGGATGACCGTATCGACCGTGGTGGTATTGCCCGTGATATCGATCTCGCGAATGAAGTAGAGCGGGCCCTTCACCACCTCGAACGTCACGTCGACCACTTCGTCCGTTTCGTTCACCCGGGTCAGCGGTGCGACCTCTGCCTGGTAGAACCCGCGATTCGTGTAGAAATCTTCGAGCGACTTCAGATCGGAGTTCAAGAAAGATCGACTGAAAGGCTCGCCGACCTTCAGGCTGAGACGATCACGAAGGGCATCGATATCGACCGAGTCGTCGCCAGCAACATCCACGGTGCCCGTGTTGAACCGGCGTCCCTCCTTGATCTCGACGACGACCTCCAGACCGTCCTCGACGGGTGTCACTTCCGGGTCGGAAATCTCGACCTGGATGTAGCCCGCATCCAGGTATTTCGATTGGAGTGTCTGCAGATCCTGCATGAAGACCGGCTCCGAGTAGGTGCCAGAGCGGTCCAGATACTTGGTGACGTAGGAGTACCAGCGCCATGATTTCGTCTTGAGCCGCAGGTTCAGCTCATCATCCGTGAACTCTTCATTTCCGTCGAAGGAGATCTTGGTGAGTGTGAGCTTGTCGTTCTCGGAGACTTCGAAATTCACGGCGACCGCGTCGGGCCCGGTCTCCTCGATCTCGTACCGCACCTGCGCCAGGTAGTACCCCTCGGCCCGGTAGAGCGCTTCGATCCGCTCGCGATTTTCGAAGAGCAACGGGATGTCCAGGGTGGAGCCCGTGGTCAAGGTGAGGTTGTCGCGGATCTTCTCGCCATCCACGCTGTCGTTGCCGGTGATCGAGACCTGTCGAATGACCGGATTCTCCTCGACCTCGAACGTAATCACCCGGCCATCAACGCCCTCATCGGAAAGCACGCGTACATTGCGGAAGAAACCGAGGCCGTGGATCTCACGCACATCCTCGGAGATGCGGCGGGCATCGTAGGGATCCCCGGCGCGGGTCGTGATCCGAGCCCGGATGGCACCGGCCTCGATGCGTTTATTCCCCTCGATGCGAACTTCGGCGATCGGATCGCCGACCTCCTGGATGTCGCCCAGGGGCAGGATGCGCTCCGTCGGCACCAGGCGGTAGACGACACGCACGCCCTCCCGTCCACGCTCGGTCTGGACACTGGCGGAAGCGATTCCCGGCATGCCCCTCAAGGTCGAGAGATCGTCCCGAACGGCGGCACTATCGTAGGCCGCGCCCGGCTGCATGCGCAGACGGCTCGTCGTCTCCTCGGGCAGGTCCTGGACGCCCGTCACTTCGACCGCGACCACCCGCGCCCGGAACGTGCCCTCCCCTACGATCGAGAGCACCCGGCTGGCCAGCTCGTTGATGCGATCCAGGAGGGCGTCATCATTCTCGGCCGTGAACACCATGGTCGACGTGGCGACGAGGCTATCGACCGGGGTGACGCGAACGTCGAGACTGTAGTGACCGGCCAGCTCCGTCAGGCTGCCGAGCACCACGAAATCTGCGCCCACCTCGCGAGCCAGCCGTCGCACCACGGCCTCGGTCCGCTCACCCGGGTAGGCGACCAACGTCTCACGAACCGTCAGCGCCTCGACCACCTCGACCCGCTCGCTGGCTTCGAGTCGTGTGGCGAGCAGATCGGCCAGGGAGTTCTCGAGATAGTCGAGCGGCTCGGCGCTATGCACTTCGAACGGCAGGACGGCGACGACGATGCGGACGGCGTCTTGGGCCGCTGCACTCCGAGGTGCGAGCCCCGTGAGCAGCAGCCCTCCGAGCAGAGCAAGGGCCATGATTCGCTGAAGGCGCAACGTGTGGATCCCCACCTCGTGAATTCGGTGCATGACGCCCATGGGGGTGAGCCTTCGCAACGGAACCGAAGCCGGGGCGATGGGGGTCGTTCCCCGCCTCCCCAGTGCGCCCCCCAATGAACCGTGGCAGTCCTGCCTCGGCGGCACCGAAGTCTACTCGTGGCGGAGATTCGAAGCAAGCCGGCGGGAAGGAGTTTTCTCCTTCAAAAACCGGGACTTAGGTTGAAATCCGCCGGCTGGTGCCCGGAGGGGCCAGAAGCGCCGGGAGCGGCTGTCCAAGGCTTCCCCTCTCGCGCGACATGAACGGCGCGCCGATTCCAGAGAGCCTGCCCAATGAGAGGCGCAGCTAGCGGAAGTCCGCGCCGGCCGGCACGAGCTTCCCTCCCTTCAACGTGACCGCTCGCCCGAGCCGGCGAGCCAGCGATTCGTTGTGGGTGACCACCACCAAGGCCGTCTGGCGCCTCTCATTGAGGTCGAAGAGCATGTCCGCGACCCGATCCCCGGTCGCCGGGTCGAGGTTGCCCGTGGGTTCGTCCGCCAGGATGAGCGCAGGGTCGAGCACCAGGGCTCTTGCAACGGCCACTCGCTGCCGCTCGCCGCCAGAGAGTTTTCCAACCGGATGCCGAATGCGATGGCCCATCTCGACTTCCTCGAGAATGGTCGCAGCGCGTTCGCCCATTTCGCGCATGGACAGGCCGCGCAACAGGCCCGGCATCATCACGTTCTCCTGGGCCGTGAACTCGGGCAGGAGGTGATGGAACTGGAAGACGAACCCAAGGGATTCGTTCCTGAAGCTGGCCAGCTCGTCCGGATCCTTCGCGAAGACATCCTCGCCCTCGAAGAGCACCTGGCCTGAAGTCGGATGGTCGAGGGTTCCGAGAATATGCAGCAGCGTCGACTTTCCGATTCCGGATTGGCCGAGAATGGCCAGGCGCTCGCCGCGGCCCACGGAAACCTCGAGATCCTCGAGCACGGTGATCTCGCCTTCGCCTGTATGAAAGCTCTTCGAAACGGCGCGGGCCTGAAGGAGAGGCGGTTCCATCATTCGTACCGAAGCGCTTCGGCCGGATCGAGCTTTGCGCCGTGACGGGAGGGCAGCAGTGTCGCTCCGAGCGAGAGCACCATGGCGATCGCGACGACGACCGCGACCTGACCCACGTCGATTTCCGACGGCAGGGTCGAAAACTGGTAGATCGCAGCAGGTAGCGTGTCGATGCCCGTGAGCGCCTCGATCTGTCGTTGAACCCAGGGCAACTGGGTCGTCACTGCGATCCCTGCAAGCACACCCGTGAAGGTTCCGATCAACCCGATCAAGGTGCCTTCGATGGCGAAGATCCGTTCGATCGAAGCATCACTCGCCCCCATGGCTTTCAGGATCGCAATATCGCTCGATTTCTCCATGATCATCATCACGAGGGTCACGACGATGGCGAATGTGGCGACGACCATGATCATCGCGAGCAACAGGAACATCATGACTCGCTCGTTCTTCAAAGCCTGGAAGAACGTCGGGAAGAATTCCTTCCAGTCTCGCGTGAAGAAGGGGAAGCCGAGCACGCCCTCGATCTCCCGGCCGACGCGGCTCGAACGATAGTAGTCGGTGGTCCGAACCTCGATGCCGTGCACGACGTCCTCGACCCGCCGAAAATCCTGAGCGGCGGCGAGGTTCACATAGGTGAAGACCTCGTCGTACTGGAAGAAACTCGATTGGAAGACACCCGCCACCCGGAAGCGCTTGAGACGGGGGCTCGGCCCGAGCGGCGTCGGCGGCCCGCCGAACGGAGAGATCAGGAGCAGATCATCGCCCACGCCAACACCCAGATTCTGGGCCAGCTGGCTTCCGATCACGATCCCCGGATCCGGGGGTGGCCCCCCGTTGGTCGGCACACCCGGAGCCAGGTTGTCCAGCGCGTATTCGGAGCCGGGCAACAGATCATCTCGCAGGTCGGTCACCTCGACGATGCGCTGGGGGTCGATGCCACGCACCCGCACCCCGACGATCTCTCCGTCCCGACCGCGCACCATGCCTTCGCCGTCCAGGTAGGGCGAGGCGCCGATCACATCGGGCAGGCCGTCGAGCGTCTCGAGGACCTCGCGGTAGTTCTCGATCGGGCCCAGCGGGCTGTGCACCGTCAGATGCGCGCGATTGCCAATGATCTCGTCGCGCCAGGTCCGCTCGAAGCCGTTCATCACCGAGAGCACCGTGATGATGAGCCACACGCCCGCGGCCACACCCACGATACAGATGACCGTAACCAGGGAGATGAAGGTCTGACGTCGTTTGGCGAACAGGTAGCGGCGGGCAATGAACCACTCGGCGGTGCCGCGGATATCCATGAGCCCGGCGGCTGCGAGCGGCAGGAGACCCAGCAGCACGAAGGAAAAGAAGCCAGAGAGCAGAGACTGACCGAGTACGAAGAGCTCGACCTGGGGTTCGGAAAGAAGCAGCGGCAAGGCGACACCTGCAGAGAGGACGAGCGCCAGGACGAGCGTCAAGCGTTCATCATTTCCCGCTTCGGATGGCCCGTGCAGGTTGGCCTTGCGCCGCCGCCAGCGAAAGAAGATGAACAACAGGCACGCCATTCCTGCGGGCGCAATCGCGTAGTCGAGCTGATCCAGCCCGCCGACCATCAGGACGTAGCCCACGGCCAGGACGACGATGCTGCCGATCCCGAGAAGCCTCGGACGGACGAATCGCAGCATCCCGGCCACCAGGAGCTGCGCAACGATCACCAGGAAGAAGGAACCGGTCGCCACGGCCAGCCAGGCCCGAAAGCCTCCGGGCCAATCGAAGCCCAGCGCCTCGAACCACTCCCTGTCGAGGCCTTGGCTTCCGAGAAGCGCGGCCCAGATGACCGTCACGAGCGCAACGCTGGTCAGGCGATGGGTCGCCCGGGCGAAGCGCTCCAGCACCACGACGGCGGAGCCCATGAAGAGCAGCGTGACCGCAACGATGCCGAGAGCCAGCGCAACGATGAAGGCAAGGGCGACGGAGCCCCCGGCGTTGCCCAGGAACGACCAGAGATCGGCGGCAAGAGGGCCCATCTTCTCCTCAGTCTCCCTCGGGCCGCAGGTGAGGAAAGAGGATCACTTCCCGCAGGTTGGGCGCGTCGGCCAGAATCATCACCAGGCGATCCACTCCGATGCCCAGGCCTCCCGTCGGAGGCATCCCGTGCTCGAGGGCCAACAGGAAAGCCTCATCCATGGGATGCGCCTCCTCATCTCCTTGTTCCCGGGCCTTCCCCATGGCTTCGAAACGCTCTCTCTGGTCGTCTGGGTCGTTGAGCTCGCTGAAGGCGTTTCCGATCTCCATGCCCGCGATGAACGGTTCGAAGCGTTCCACGAGCCTGGGATCTTCTCCGGATCGTTTCGCGAGGGGAGAGATCTCCACCGGATGGTTCGTGATGAAGGTCGGCTGGATCAGTGTGGGTTCGACGTAGTCCGAGAAGAGATCATCGACCAGCACACCCCAGGTCGGCGCGTCGCCCGGATCCTTCCCCTGCGCACGTACCGCGTTCTGCAGGGAAGTCAGGTCTTCCGCAGCCAGGATGTCGACACCCGTTTTCTCCAGGATCACGTCGCGGATCGTGATCCGCGGCCAAGGCTTGCCAAGTTCGAGCTTCGCACCCTGAAACTCGATGCTCGTGGTCCCGAGAACACGCTCAGCCACGAAGCCCACCATCTCTTCCGTGAGGTCCATCATGTCACGATAGTCGGCGAAGGCCTGGTAGCACTCGAGCATGGTGAACTCGGGGTTGTGCTTCTTCGAGATTCCCTCGTTGCGAAAGTTGTGGCCGATTTCGTAGACCCGATCCAGCCCGCCAATCACGAGACGCTTCAGGTAGAGCTCGTCCGAGATGCGCAGATAGAGCTGTTGATCGAGCAGGTTGTGATGCGTCGTGAACGGTCGCGCCGCAGCCCCGCCGTAGATCTGCTGAAGAACCGGTGTCTCCACTTCGAGGAAGCCGCGATCGCCGAGGAATTGGCGCAGGGCAGTCGTCACACGGCTGCGTAGGAGTGCAGTCGACCGCGCCTCTTCATTCGACAACAGGTCGAGGTAGCGCTGGCGGTAGCGTGTCTCGACGTCCGCCAGGCCGTGCCATTTCTCGGGCAGGGGCTGGAGGCATTTCGCGAGCATCGTGATCCCCCTGGCATCGAGGGTGAGCTCGCCCTTCTTCGTGCGCCACACGAAGCCCTCGGCCCGCACGAAATCTCCCACGTCGAGCTTCTTCGAGAACGCGAAGACCTCGGGGGCCACTTCCTGCTTTCGCAGGCAGACCTGCATGGCCACACCATCGTCCACGAGCGTCATGAACAACAGCTTGCCGAACGAGCGAAGGGCCTTGATCCGACCCGCGATGGCCGCGGGCGGCTTCTCGGCTTCCAGCACTTCGGCGCTCGTGTCTTCCCAAGGCTCGCGCAAGACGGCGATGGGCGTCCGCTCGGCCACCCGCGCGGGAAACGGATCCACTCCGTCTTCGCGCAGGGCCTCGAGGCGGGCCCGCCGAGCGTCCTGTTCGTTCTCGCTCATGAACCACTCCCAGCGCGCTTGGTGCTCTTCCAGAGCAGCGTCGCGCGGATGAACTTGTCGAGCTGGCCATCGAGGACAGCGTGCGCGTTGCCCACCTCGACCCCCGTGCGGTGATCCTTCACTCGTTGGGTGGGATGCAGGGTGTAGGAGCGGATCTGGCTTCCGAAGCCGATCTCCTGCTTCTCGCCGCGCATCGCCGCCATCTTCACTTCCTGCTCCCGCCGATAATGCTCGTAGAGGCGCGCCTTCAACACCTTCAGGGCCTGGGCGCGATTCTTGTGCTGCGAACGCTCGTTCTGGCATTGCACGACGATTCCCGTCGGCTCGTGGGTGAGGCGCACTGCGGAATCGGTCTTGTTCACGTGCTGTCCACCGGCGCCTCCCGCCCGATAGGTATCGACGCGAAGATCCTTCTCGTCCACTTCGACGTCGATCGAGTCGTCGAGCTCGGGGATGACGCTGACGCTGGCAAACGCCGTGTGACGGCGATGTTGCGCGTCGAAGGGCGAGATGCGCACGAGCCGATGCACGCCCTCTTCCGCCTTCAGGTAGCCGAATGCGTAGTCGCCAGTGACCGTCACGGTCGTGCTGCGCAGGCCAGCCTCATCACCAGGCTGTGCATCGAGAATCTCGGTCTTCATCTCCCGATCCTCGGCCCAGCGGAGATACATGCGAAGCAGCATCTCGGCCCAATCCGCCGCGTCCGTGCCGCCGGCCCCGGCGTTGATCTCCACGATGGCGCCGGCAGCATCGTGCTCACCGCCGAGCATCGCATGCAGCTCGGCGTCCTGGAGGCGACCCTCGCCTTCGCCGAGCTTGTCCGCAACTTCTTCGAGGGTGTCCGCGTCGCCGGCTTCCTGGGCCAGCTCGAGCAAGACCTCCGCGTCGGAGAATGCCAACTCGATGACGTCTACGAGCTCGAGCTCACGTTCGACTCGACGTTTCTCCCGCAGCAGCTGCTCGGCCTTCTCGCGGTCATCCCAGAGATCCGGACGGGCAGACGCTGCCTCGAGTTCCTGCTGCTTCTTCCTCAGCCCCGCTTCGTCAAAGACGCCCCCGGAACTCGGCGAAGCGCGTTCGTAGGGCCCCGAGGCGCTCAGCGAGCTCCCCGGCGGAAAGAGAAGCAGTTTCGACGTTCTCGCTCATCGTGAGTCCTCGAAAGGAAGGCGTCGTGCCCGGACCAGCCAGCCGAGTACCGCAGCCCAACAAGTCCAGGCAAACACATTTCCGTGTCGCACGTAGAAGGTCATTCCCCGGTCCGGGTGACGCAGAGGGACCGCACCCACCAGGAGATCCGTCTCGAAGATGGCGGTTCGATCGCGAACGCGCCCGCGTTCATCGATCGTGGCCGACACCCCGGTGTTCGCCGCCCGCGCCACCCACAAGCCCGTCTCTGCTGCGCGAAGCGCAGTGATCGCGAGGAACTGGTACGGGGCGCCGGTGCGCCCGTACCAGGCGTCGTTCGTGATCGCGAGCAGGACCCGGGCTCCGCCGGCCGCAAACTGACGCACCAGATCCGGGAAGAGCAGTTCATAGCAGATGGGGATGCCCACCGGGATCGCCTCGCCATCCGGCCCGAGCGCGATCAGAACCCGCGGGCCGGGCCCGGCGGTCACGTCTCGGCCGGCGCTGCCAGTGGCCAAGGCGCGAATGAATCGACCGAGCAAGCTGCGAAGCGGAAGGTACTCGCCAAACGGAACCAGGTGGGATTTGTCGTAGCGCGCCGGCTCCATTTCGGCGCTGAGGACGTAGGCACTATCGAAGAGCCGGGGGCCCTCCTCGCCAGCCCGCCACTCGACACCAACGGCCCCGACGATGAGGGTGGTCCCGGTCTCCTTGGCCAGGGCAACGAGCCGTTCCATCAGCTCTGGATCGCCATCCGGCGAGCCAGGCACCGCGGTTTCAGGCCACACCACGAGGGCTGCGCCTTCCTCCGCGGCCCGCCGCGTGAGTCCGTCGTAGATCTCCAACGTTCGCTCGGCCCAATCCGGCGACCACTTCACGCCCTGCTCGATGTTGCCCTGAAGAACGGCGACCGACACGGTCTCCTGCTCGGGAGGATTCGGCCAGACCACCCGCGCCGCCGCTACCAGGAGCAGAACGCCCGCGAGCGTCATTGCCCCGGCGCGCCGACCGCCCAGGCCGAAGGCCTTGGCCCGCTCCGGTGCGAAGCACGCAAAGCCAGCCAGGCTCGCCACCACAGTGACGAAGGAGAGCCCGAAAACACCCGTCCACGGAGCCAGAGCCAGCACGGGGCTCCCATGTTGGGCGTAGCCGAGGGTCCCCCAGGTGAAGCCTCCGAGAAAGAACGAGCGACCATGATCGAGGGCGGCCCAGAGCGCGGCCAGAACCCAGATCGAAACCGCACCGCGGCGGGCCAGGAAGGCGAAGCCTGCGGCCCAGATGGCCTGAAAGAGCCCGCCGTACATGGCCCCCCCGAGCGGTGCCAGGAGCCCCAGGATGAACGGCGCATGTCCGTAGTAATGCGTCACCACGAAGAACCAATGAATCACGGCGGCCAGGGCCAGGTTGCCTTGAACGAACCCGAGCATGGCCGCGTGGCGGACGGAGAGGCCCCGCAGAGCGAGCAGTGCCGTCAGCGGAACGGCGTAGGCAAGCACCGGCCCCAGGTCGATGGAACCGTCGCCCCATGGCTGGGGGAAGGCGAGAAAGGTCGCGCCCACGTGCAGCAAGACCCAACCCAGACGTGCGCGTCGGCTCATCGTGTCTTCGCTTCCGCCCTCTGGGAGTTCAGCTGCCAAGTCCTGGCGGTCAATTGCCGAGCTGCGCCCAGAGTTCTCGCTCGCGCGCCTCCATGACGGTCGCGTCTTTCTCGAGTTCGTGATCGAAGCCCAACAGATGAAGAGCGCCGTGGATCAGCAGGCGCAGCAACTCCTCGTCGAGGCTATGTCCCAGGGAGTCTGCCTGGCGACCCGCGACAGCGAGATCGAGCACCACGTCGCCCAACATTCCGCCGCGATGCTCGGCATGCTCCCCTTCCAGCAAGGAGAAAGAAAGCACATCGGTGGGGCCTTCTCGCCCACGGAAGCGCTGATTCATCTCGGCCATGACCTGATCGCCGACCAACGAGATGGAGAGCTCCGCGTCCGACACGTCGAGTGCCATCAACAAACGCTCAGCTCGGTGAACGAAACCCTCCGCGTCGAACGGCGGCGCATCCAGCTCGGGAGGCGGCCCGGACACGTGGACCGGCACCCGGTCACTCCCCCGTGTCGGAAGTCGACTCATCGGAGGCGCTGGACATCGACTCACCGGAGCCGCCGGGCATCGACTCACCGGAGCCGCCGGGCCGCGCTTGTCTGGCGGCGCGCTCCTTGCGGTCGTAGGCCCGAATGATCGACTGCACCAACCTGTGCCGAACGACATCCGCCTCCGTGAACTGATGGAAGCCGATGCCGCTGGTCCCGTGCAGCACCCGCACCGCATCCACCAAACCGCTGGGCCGATCGGAGGGAAGATCGATCTGGGTCGTGTCACCGGTGATCACGGCCCTCGATTCGAAGCCCAGCCGGGTGAGGAACATCTTCATCTGCTCCGGCGTGGTGTTCTGGGCTTCGTCGAGGATCACGAACGAATCATTCAAGGTCCGGCCGCGCATGAACGCCAGAGGCGCGACCTCGATCACGTCGCGCTCGATCAACCGCCCGGCCTTGTCGAAATCCATCATGTCGTGGAGCGCGTCATACAGCGGCCGCAGGTAGGGATTCACCTTTTCCGCCATCGAGCCGGGCAGGAAGCCGAGCTTCTCACCTGCCTCGACCGCGGGACGTGTGAGCACAACACGCGCGACCTCGTGGCGATTGAGCGCAGCAATCGCCATGGCCATCGCCAGGTAGGTCTTGCCGGTTCCGGCCGGTCCGGTGCAGAAGACCACATCGCGCTTGCTCATCATCTCCACGTAGCGGCGTTGCGAAAGATTCTTGGCCGCGATGCGCCTGCGCCCGCCGACACTGGCAAGCACGTCCTGATAGACATCCTGAAGCCGAACGCCGGGCTCCTTGGCCAACATCTGCACGGCGCTTCGCACATCGCGCGGCTTCACGGGCTGGCCCTCGCGCAAGAGCGCGTAGAGTTCCTCGAGAACCTGACGACCGATGCGAACCTGGGCCTCCGCACCGATCAGCTTCACCTGATTGCCGCGGGCACGGGCCTGGATGCCGAGATCCTGCTCCAGGATGCGCAGCGTGCGTTCGCGCTCTCCGTAGAGGGCAGCGGCCAGGTGATTGTCATCGAAGACCAAGGTCTGGCGGCTGCTGGCGTCCTGATCGTTCAGGGTTTCCTCCGTGGAGCGACCGGCAAGGCTCAGCGCTCGGGTGCGAGCGCCACGACGCCGTCGTCGCGTCGTCGGAAATAGTACGAATCGGCTTCGATCCCCGCCATCCTGGTTGCCCCTCGAAGCTCTTCGAGGTCGGAAACCCGGCTCGGCCAGCGCCCGCGGGCAAACCGGAAGGCCAGGGCAGATTGTCGCAGGCGCAGCGCCTCATGGACCGCATCGGCCGCTGCGACCGGATCGCCGCCCAGGAAGCCCTCCACGGGCGGCGCCGGCCGGGCGGCAAGCCAGACGACCAGTGCCAGCGCTGCGTAGGGAAGAGCGGCGAACAGGCGCCAGGCGTCGAAACGAAACGCCGCCGAACGGGGCCGAACCTGGGTGCGCGCCCGAAACCGGGCCAGCTCTTCGTCCGAAAGCGGCTCGATCACTCCCAGTTTTCGAAGCCGGGAAAGGAGACGGGCTCCCTCGAACTCGCCGAGCCGAGACAGATCGATCGCCCTGCGCACCTGAAGGCGCCCGTCGATCAGCAGGAAGAGACGCTCCGCCGCCACCAGCCGCTCGGGTGCTTCACCGGAGTGAGCTTCTCGATAGGTGTCGAAGCTACCTGTCCGCCTGAAGATGCCGTCGGTACCCGTGGCGACAGGATCCAGCGTGCGCCACTCGTCCACCATGCGCAGGCCGTCCATCAAGATCTGCTCTGCGGGCAGCAGATCTGCGCGGCCACGGTTGTGGAAGACCGGTTGAGACGTGAAGTGGAACGAGCCGCTTCGCCAACGCAGCAACGAAAAAATCGTATCCGTGGTGACGAGATCAGTGATCTCCCGGGCAACGTCCGCGGAGACCTCCCCCGCCTCGACCACCAGATCCCCGAGGCTCCTGTCCGAGTCCGCGACCTCGGCCTCGAGCACTGCCCGACGCTCCGGCCGGATCAGCCCGACGCGAACCAGCATATCGCCCAGGGCCGCGCCTTCGTACGCGCCCGCGCTCTCCGCCCACACGACGCTGCCGCCGTCGAATGCGATTCGTAGCCCTCCGGCATCGCCGTCCACTGCCAACATCCCGGTCTTCTGTTGTTGGCCGATCAGCTGAAAGACTTCGCCGATTCCGAAATCGCGCAGATTGCCGTGAAGAGCAACGGACATTTCAGGCGCGCTCCCGAAGCCGGAGGGAGACGTGGACCATGCCGAGATGCCCGACGAGACCGATGACGAGAAGAAACGGCAGCACGAGTTCCGGCCAGCAGCCGAGAGTCAACGGTTGCGCGGGGAGGCTTCTGCCGATGAGCGCGAGGCTCACGAAGATTGCGGCCCACAGGAATCCCGCCCAGGCCAACACGGGGCGCTCGCCCAGCAAGCCGGCGGCGCCGGGAACGAGGAACTGGAAGAAGCGCTCGGCCCGGGCCTGGAGGGCCTCTCGACGACGCAGCTCCGCGAGACGCTGGAGCCGCTCGGCGGCATCCCCGAGGCGATTCTCGATCAGGTCGGCGATGCGTGTGCGGAGATCGGCCTCGCCTTGGCCCGCTCGCTCGAGCAGAGCTCCCGCCAGCGAACCCAATATCAGGGCTGCCAGAAGTGCAGCGGCTGCCAGCGCCGGGCTATGACCCAGACGGCCAGGTGCCAGCCTGCGGCGCAGACTGGCGGCCACCTGCCGGGACGAAACCCCGTCGCCCGCCTCGAGTGAGGTGGATGCCAGCGGGGCTGGCGTCTGCGGTCGCAACGGCCGATCCACCATCTGACCAGGCCCGAAGGTGGCCACGAGTTGGTGGGTGCGGTCGGCGTCCAGTGCCTGGGCCTTGGCGAGCGCTGTGTTCTGGCTCTCGATCGCCACGACACCGCCGTAGGCCTGGGACAGGTTGAACAGGATGATCGGGTCATCGCCTCCCCGCGCAGCCCGTTCGAGCAGCGCGACGGCTTCCTTCCGATGACCCAGGGCAAATCGCGCCGTCGCCGCGTTGGCGAGAGCCTCGGGGCCGGCGCCTTCCATCCATTTGGCGAAGCGGGCATCTGCCGCCGCATGAGCCCCAGCGCGACGCTCCGCCAGGGCGAGTGCGCGGCCTGCCGCGGCATCCACCCCGGCAAGGTCGGCGACCCGCGTCCGCTCGACGGGAGAGGCCACACCGCGTTCGACTTGTTGGGATGCAGAGAGTGTCGCTTGCTGAGCGAGGTCGACCCGGGCCCCCGCCGCAGCATCGAGTAGAGGAAAGACGGCGGCGAGCGTGAGAAGACCCGCGGCGGCGAGTGCCAGCCGTTGGGTCCCGCCCCCCTTCACCGCCGCCAGAGCGGCGCCCGCCAGGACGACGCCCAGCAGGCCTTCGCCGAAGGCGGCGGGTAGCAGCAGCAGGGCGCCAAGCGCTGCCAGGCGAGCTGCAGCCGGAAGCCCGGGTGCGACGGCTTCGAGCCGACGTGTCACCGATGGCAAAGCGACGGCAAGCGCGAGCAGCAGAAAGCCCGCGCCCGCCAACAAGGCTGCCCACCAGACCGCATGCCAGGCGAAGAGGCCGAGCCAACTGCGGGATTCGACATGCCGGCCGACCGCACCGGTCGCCTGCACCAATGCCCGCCAGGCGGTTCCCGGCTCGCCTTCCGCCCACGCGGCCCGAGCCATGGCGGCATGTGCCGCGGGTAGCTCTGGAGCCAACGCCCGGGCGGCCCTGGCGCGTTCATAGTCACTGCCCACGTCATCGAAGAGCAGGGCCTGGGCGGGGCCTTCGAGATTCGCCAGACCGAGCGCGGCCCCGGCCTTTTGCAGCCGCTCGACCCGTTCGTCGAGTCCGGCTGCCGGGATCGCCCATGCGGCGCTGAGCTTCTGGAGAATCGGATCCCTGAGCGAGACCCCCGGGGGGGGCTCGATCGCTGTGAATCGCGAGGCAGTGCTCTCCGGACGCACGTCTCCGGCCTCCGGGGTGGCAGAAAGCGCCACTCCGGGGAGGATCAGTATCCCGAGCCAGCAACAGACGACGATCGCGCCGCATATCCGAACCAACGAAAGGCACCTCGGCGGGTTCGCCTCTGGGTATCGGTCGATCATGGGACGACCCTGAAGGCTGCGTTCAGCTCTCCCCCCCCCCGGGCGGTGCCCGTGGGATTTGCCTATGTTGCGCGCCCTCCCAGGGAGTACCCGTTGGCGAATCACAAGTCCGCAGAGAAACGTGTCCGACAATCGCTCAAGCGCCGCGATCGCAATCGAGGCGTCCGCAGCGAGGTCCGCACGACCGTGAAGGCGTTGCGAAGCGCGATCAGCGATGGCAACGCGACCGACGCCAAGACCCGCCTCCGGGATGCCGAAAAATCCCTCCGCAAGGCGGCCAGCAAGGGCGTCATCAAGCGTGAAACAGCCAGCCGCAGCGTATCGCGGCTGGCAAAGGCGGTCGGCAAGCTCGCCTGAGGCGAAGCACACGGAGCTTCCGCCAGCTCGGCTCAACCCGAACGTGCCAACCCGCCCGCCGATCAGCGCCAGGCTGCCTCGTGCCGAATGGCTGCGCCGCCGGCCCCTTCGATCGAGTCGTCAGGCCGACAGACCGAGGACGAGGCGCTGCATCGCGAGGGTAGGGTCGAGATTGCCCTGCCCTTTCAAGATCTCGTCGACATCGTGGATGGCGTCGAGACATGCACGAAGACGGGGCGCGGTATAACGCGACGCTTGCCGTTGGATTTTCTTCACTGCGAAGGGATGGCCGCGGGGGGCCTCGCCAGCGCGCGCCCGTACGAGCTTTCGGAAGTGTCCGGCGAGTGAAGCCAGCAGAACCGGCGGCGGCGCTCCAGCCCCGCCCAACCGGTGAAGCACGACCATCGCATCTGCAGTCCGCCCTTCCCCGATCGCATCGGTCAGGTCCCAGATGGGATCCTCGGCGACATCACTCGCCGTTCCGAGCACATGGGATCGGGTCACCCGCTCACCGGGCCCCGCGTAGAGGGCGGCCTTCTCGATCTCGTGTCGCAGGAGCAGCAACTGGGGCCCCGTGAACTCGGCCAGGGCCTGGGCTGCAGCATCGTCCAGGGCAACACCTTGGCTCTTCGCCTCCTCGCGAATCCAGGTAACCAGCCCCTTTCCGGCCGGAGGCGGCTGACAATCGACCAGGACGGCGGGCTCCTGAAAGGCCTTGACCCAACGGGAACGCCGGTCGAGTTGGTTGGCAGTCACCACCAGCACCACGTCTTCCCGCTCGGCGAGTGCCGGAAGAAGATCCACCAACGTGTCGCCGAGCCCCTTCCCGCGCTTGCCTTCTGGCTCCCGAAGCCAGACGAGCCGGCGCGGCGCCATGACCGGCAGGGAGTGCACCGCATCGATCAGATCGGCGGGCTTTGCCGACTCGCCATCGAGGCGATCGAAGTTGAAATCGCTGGAGGCTCCGTCGAGAGCAGCTTCGCGAAGCGCCGCCAGCGCATCGTCGCGCAACAGGGCCTCGCTTCCGCCCAACAGGTAGGCCGACCGCAGCCGCCCACCTGAAATCTCTTGCCGCAGCTTCTGCACCGAAAGCTCGCCGCCACGCTGGCTCGCCCGTGCAGGCGGGCTCAAGGTCGGATGCGCTCGTACAATACGTCGTGGAGACGCGTCGCAAGCACCCCGGCAAGACGTCGCATGGCCTCCTCCCGGTTCGTACGCGTGACCTCGAGGTCAGCGCTGGAGAGGTAGAGCTCGGACTCGTTGAAGGCTCGCCCATCGAGCGGAACCGGAGTTCCGTCCGGCCGGGTCACCTCGAGATCGAGCCGAATCCGCAGCTGGTACTCGAGCGCGAACTGGATGGAGGAGAAACTCCGCCCGTTGGACTCGAGACTCTCGATCACCCCGCCGACGATCAGATCAGCGCTCGCGGGGTCCTCGACGATGCGAAGCCCACCGCGCCTCAGGAATTCCCGATGGAACGCATCCAGGAGCAGCGTGTCGATTCCCGGCTCCAACGAATCGTTGACGAGCGGCAGCAACGCGATGCGCCGTGCGTCTCCGGGCGCCTCGGCGTAGCGCACGAGCTTGTACCCACACCCCGAGAAGAGTGTTGCCAGGAGCACGAACCCCAGAATCCGCGAGGAGACGCCCGCCATCGCAGTTTGGTATAGCCAGCCCGGCCCAGATCCGCCCGCCGGCCAAGAGGCCGTCCTGCCCTTCGCGGCTGAAAAACGGGCGTATGGGCCCTGGCGTAGAGAAACCCTGGCGGGTTGGCACCGGCGGGAGGGTTCTGCCGCCTGGGGGGCCGGGACGACTTGGCACCGGCGGGAGGGTTCTGCCGCCTGCGGGGCCGGGACGACTTGGCACCGGCGGGAGGGTTCTGCCGCCTGCGGGGCCGGGACGACGGGGGCGACCCATTTCATGAAAATCCGACCGGTACCGCAGCCTCTGCCTCGATCCGGCCAAGGCCGGCGTACCCCGCGGGCGACTTCGACCCGCCCCATCCGGGCCAAGGCGGCGGGAGCTCCATCCTGCTCGTCGCGGAAACGGGCCGGGACTAGCTGGAGGCCGGCTCCGTCTTCAGCAATCCACGAGCAACCTGGAGAACCTTGTTCGCCTGGATCGGCTTGGTCAGATACTCGTTGGCACCCAGGGCGAGGGCTCGTTCGCGATCCTCGTCGGCACCCTCGGTGGTGATCACGACGATGGGCATTTCCTTGAGGCTTTCCTCGTCACGGATCAAGCTGATCAGCTTGAGCCCGTCCATCACCGGCATGTTGATATCGACGAGGGCCAGATCGTAGTCGTCCGCCGTGACCTTGCGCAGCCCATCCATTCCATCATGGGCCTCGGTGATGTCCGTGTTGCGCAGACGCTTCAGCGCAAACACCAGCAACTGACGCATGGTCGGGCTGTCTTCGACGATCAAGATCCGATTTCGACGTTCCATGTCTTCCTCCCGCTCCAGCGCACGCAGGCGAGCTACTTCGTGAGCAGGTCGATGAACCCTTGAATGGTGTTGAGCTTGCGCTCGGACTGAGAGAACAGCTGAGCCGCGAAAATCGCTGTGGCCGCGTGTCCCGCCAACAAAGTGAACAGCTCGTGATCCAGCGGAGTGAATTTCGTCTTCTGGGAGAGCAACTTGAAGATCGCGATGGCTCCGATGGCCCGATCGTCCACGCGCAGGGGGATCGATACGAGTGGCCGCGACCAATCGTTCGAGTTCTCCGGATCTGCGAAGGCGGTCTCGCCTTCCGCGACCGAGCCACCAACCAGGCCCTGACCCAGGCGCACGGCGGGCACGTCTTTGAGCGGGGCTCCCTCCGAGGCCACCGGCTCGAGCGCCCCGTTCTTCTCGTCGAGGACGTAGACCGCGAAGACTTCCGCGCCGATCAGGTTGATCACGATCTCGGTGACGATCCGGAAGACCTCGGAGAGATCCAGTGTCGAGTGGAGCTGGAAGCTCGCGACGTAGAGGTTCGCGAGAGAGTTGTTCTCCTCTTCGATCTCGAGATATCGATTGGCGAATTGCTGGTTCTCATCCTCGAGGGCAGCCACCCGTTCGATCGCATCGTGGTTCTCGCACTCCAGGCCGTCAATTCGCTCCAGCAACTGGGAGCGCAATTTTCCCCACTCACCGTTGTCCTGCGCAGCGTCTTGCTGGTGCGACTCGACGCTGGCCAGACGCTCGCGAAGCGATTTGTTCTGTTCCAGGAGCTCTCGCGTGAATTCAGCGCCCCGGCGAAACAGGCCAAGCACTTCGTCCGCTCGGTCGAACACGTCATTGCTCATTGTCGGACCTTTTCATGAAACCCTTCCACCAGATTGGATCAAGGCGGGAATCTCTCCCAACGGCGCGACGAGATCGGCAGCGCCTGCGCGAATCACCTGCTGCGGCATGCCGAAGATCACTGCGGTCTCCTCGGATTCTGCAAACACGCGACCCCCGGCCTCGCGAATCGCCAACGCGCCGCGACGACCGTCGTCGCCCATGCCGGTGAGGACGATGCCCAGCAGGTCCGACCCGAAATGCTTGGCGGCCGAACGGAACATGCGATCGACGGCGGGGGCGTATTTGTCACCGGCCTCGGAAGGCACGACGACAGCCCGCGGGCCTCCCACGTGGTTCTCGAACTCGAGATGGCTTCCACCGGGCGCCACCAAGACCGTACCCTCCTCGAGGCTGCTTCCCGTCTCGGCTTCCTGAGCCCGAAAGGCAGTCAGGCGGTCGATGCGGGCCGCGAAGCTCTGGGTAAACCCTTTCGGCATGTGCTGGGAAACGATGAAGCCACAAGCAGGTGGAACCGTGAAGGCGCTGAAGATCTGCATCAAGGCCGCCGGCCCACCGGTCGAGGCGCCAATTGCCACGACCCGCGGCGTGACGCCCGCCTCGGCAATGGGCCCAGCAGGCGCTGGCGTCGATCCGATCCGTTTCTGCACCTTGTCGATGCGAAGCTGCCGGATGGCGTGGACTTTGCGGAGCAGCTCCCGCTCGATCGTCTGGAGTTCGGGGCTCGCGCGAAGTGTGGGCTTGGCCAGAAAGTCCACCGCGCCCAGGTCGAGAGCCCGAAAGACATCCTGATCCCCGGAACGACCACTCACGACCATCACCGGCGTCGGTTTCTTCGCCATGATGATACGCAGGAACGTGAAGCCGTCCATGCGGGGCATTTCGAGATCGAGCGTAATCAGGTCGAAATCGGTCTCGAGAGCCATACGAAGCGCTTCTTCGCCGTCCCGCGCCCAACCCGCGACTTCGATCAGCGGCGACCCCTCGAGCATGCGAATCAGGGTTCTTCGCGTGAAGGCGGAATCATCGATCACCAGCACACGGATGCGCTCGCTCGCCTTCATGCTTCCTCCCTTTCGAACGGAGAAATCGCGGCGCGCGCCGCGGCATGCCAGGGATCGAGCAACTCCTCACCCGGAAGCGGGCGGCGGTAGACCATGTCCCGCTTCAGGTGGGTGAGCGTGAAAGCGCTGGACACATTGATCAGGGATTCAGCGTGGCCCAGAAGCAGGTAGCCACCGGGCTGGAGCTTGTCGTGGAAGCGGCCTACGACATCGCGTTTGGTCTCGAGATCGAAGTAGATGATCACGTTCCGGCAGAGGACCACATCCATCGAACCCAGCAGATCTGCGCGAGAACGGTCGAGCAGGTTGACACGCGTGAAGACGACATGACGTTTGATCTCATCGGAGATCCGCCACAATCCCTCGTGCTCCTCGAAGTACTTCTTCTGAAGGTGGTCCGGGCTTTCCCGAAACGAGGCGGGCCGGTACAGGCCGTGGCGAGCCTTCCGGAGGACGGCGCCCGAAATATCCGAGGCGTAGACGCGAAAGTCTTTCCCCGGCTCGAGGCCTGCCTCCTTGGCCATCATCACGATCGAGTACGGCTCCTCCCCACTCGAACATCCCGCGGACCAGATGCTGAGCGCTCGTCCACCCAGCTTGCGGCGCCGTTCGAGGCTGTCGGGAATGATCTCCTCGACGAGTGATTGTAGTTGGGATCGCTCGCGAAAGAAATACGTCTCGTTCGTGGTGAGTGCGTCGATGGCGTGGCCAAGTTCCTGGTCTCCCTGGCCCGGTTTCCTGAGCAGGTAGTGGTAGGCGGAAAAGCTTCCAAGATCGAGTTCCCGTACGCGACGAGCCAGGCGCTTCTCGAGCAGGAAACGGGAATCTTCCCCGAAATGGAGACCGCAATAGCTCCGGAAGAAATCCCGGAACATGCGGAATTCCGCATCGGTGAGAGAAAGCTCGTCTCGCTCGAACACCATGCCTACTCGAGGATGTCCAGGGCGCTGAAGATCGCACGTCGAACGAATTCGTCGGTCTCCGCTTCCAGGCAGCGAAGGATCGCCGGGACCGCCGTGCGGGATCGCCGTTCGCCCAGCACATCTACCACCTGGGCGCGCACGGCCCAGTGCTCGTGAGTCAAGAGTGGCAGAAGTTCGGTGAGCGCCAGCGTTTCAGCATGACGTCCAATGCAAACGATCGCAGCCATCACGAGTTCCGCGTCATCCGCGCCGAGTGCCGCGGTGGCCAACGTCGCCGCACTTCCACCGCCAAGACGATCCAGGACTTCGAGACCGGCCATGGCGGGTGTGCCACCTCCACGGATTGCGGCCGAGACCAATTCGAGGATCTGGGGCCGGGCCTCCTCCATCCGGTGCTGGGCGGCCCAACGCCCGAGGGCACGAAGCGCAGCGGAACGCGCTCGCTCATCCTGATCGCTCGCAAGAAGCGCCAGATCGGACATCACGGACGGATCCGGGGACACCGTGAGGGCGTATGCGGCACCGATTCTCACGCGTAGGTCTTCATCCGCGAGAGCGAGACGCAACGTTTCGAGGGGTGGCTCAGTAGAGACCGAGGCGATGCCCTCTACGGCTGCGCGGCGAACGGCTGGCGACGGGTCGGCCGTGAGTCGCGTCAACACCTCCAGCTGGCGAGAATCACCAATCGCACCGATCACCCCGGCCGCTGCCTGCCGGAAGTTCTCCCCTTCCCTGAAAAGAAGGATTTCGAGTGCCTCGACCACAGGAGCCGAATCGTCTGCGCCGATGTCTTGGAGGGCGGCCGTGGAAGCGGCCAACTCCTCGCTTCCCCAGTCTCCTGTCTCCCTTGCCGCAGCGCTGAGGAGACTGACCAGGGCAGTGACCGGCTCGAGCGCGCGGTGCTGGCCCAGGGCACGCGCAGCATCGGCCCGCACCTCGTGATCCGTGTCAGCGAGCGCACGCAGCAGAACGCCGCGCCCCGCTTCGCCAGGAGCGGCGCCCAGCATACGGCAAGCCATGCGCCGTTCTTCGGGCGGAAGCTCATCGAAGTCTGCCTCGATGGGCGGGACGACCGCCTCGCCCATGGACTCCAGGGCCGCGAGCACGACCTCCGTGAGGGCTTCGTCCGACGCCGCACCCAGCATGGGAGAAACGGCTTCCGGGTAGCCTAACATTCCAAGGAGCTGCACAGCCGCCAACTTCGCGGGGAGATCACCATTCAGGACCTGCGTCTTCGCAAACGCGAAGGATTCGCCCTCGGGCCCGATCGCCTGCTTCACCTCGCTCTCGCGAGCCTCATTTTCGACCCCTGTGCGTGCGCAGATGCGCACCAATGCCTGGAGTGCCGCCTCTCGAGCCGATCGGCCGCCGCTCTCGAGGCCCTTCAGCAGCACCTGCACGGAATCGGATTCATCGTTGTGCCCCAGCAACGAATAGACCGCTGCACGAAGCAATGAATCCTCTGATGCGGAGCGCAGCGCATCCGTATCCACCTGGGCCTCCAACCGGTCCAGAGCGCGAAGCGCGTAGAGGCGCACGAGGACCTCCGGATCCGCGCTTACCAGGCGCAACAGGACCGGATGGCAGTCTTCGTTCCCGACGCATCCGAGGGCTTCCGCACCGGCACCACGCACATTCGGATCCGGGTCCGAAAGCACGTGCAACAACTGCGGAATGGCCGCGGGATCCCCGATCCCTGCCAAGGCGTCTACAGCCTGCTTGCGCACATCGATATCCGGTACCTGGCACGCCTCGAACAACGCGGGGAGGGCGGAGGAACCACAGCGCGTCAATGTCTCGAGGGCAGCGTTCCGCCGGCCCGGATTCTCCCCGTCCGCCAGGGCTTCGACGAGTGCGGGAATTGCAGCAGAAGTCTCGGGCGTCTCCGAGAGCCTTTCGATCGCAGCCTTCCGAACACGCCAACTAGGGTCTGCAAGTTGAGCGACGAGTGCGGGAATCGCCTCGTTCGGGGGAAGCATCGTAAGCCGCTCGACTGCGAGACGGCGAACCTCTTCGTCGGAACTCCTCAGGTCCGAGAGGAGATGACCCTGCTGCTCGCGATCCACCTGGCTCACGCCATCCCCCGCGCGCGAGCGACTCGAAGGAGCTCTTCCAACAGGAAATCGTTCTTGGCTCTCACCGCCTCATCGACGCGGCGCTCGAACAGACCACGCCCCTCGTCGAGTTCGGCGGCCATGGCCTGTGCAACATCGCCGGCCGCTACGGCGGCAGAGAACTTCTCTTCGTTGTAGAGCACGATGTCCGAGACAATGATTCGGGCCAGCCTCTCGGCTTGAGCGCGCTCCTCGGGCGGCGCGGTCGACGGCGACTCCGGCGGCGCCACCGGTTCCTGTGGCGCCGATGCATTCGACGTCGGGATGGATCCCTCCCTCGAGTCCGGCGATCCCGCATCCCCGAGCGACTCCTGCCCCGAATCTCTCGGGTCTGGGTCGAACGGCACCTTCTGCTCTTGCGCCGGCGCCGGTGCGAGCGAAGGCGCCGGCGGCGAACTCGAAGGCTCCGGCTTCGAAACGGGCGGGCCCGGCATCGGTCGAAGCGGAGCCGAACCCGGTTTCTCCGTGGAAGGCGTTCGCTGCGGCAGAACCCCAGCCTCTTCCAGGAGCGGGAACAGGGCGTCGGGGAGATCCGGGACCTCGACGTAGGAATCGGCTCCGTAGAGCTCTGACGGCGACCTTCGATACCGTTCGGGATGGTGGACGGCGCCGGCAAGGATCACGTGAGTGCCGCGCAGACTCGCGTTGCGCTTCACGATTTCGCAGACCTGGAAGCCGAACATCTTCGGGAGTTCCGCCGCCAACACGACGGCAGCCGGCTCCTGACGCTGGATTTCGAGCATGGCGTCGACCCCATCGAAGACCACCATGCAGTGCAGGCCCCGGGCGCCAAGGGCGTCCGCCGTGTGCTTGGCGAGGTCGGCATCCGGCATGGCAACGACGACCTGCGCGCGTTTCTTCTCTACCGGCGGAGCCGCCTTGGAAAGATCCGCCTGAGCGCTGGCGGGCGTGTCAGCCGGCGCTCGCACCCGAAAGACGGAGTCGCAACGCGAACAGCGAAGCCGCGCGCCCCCTTCGCCGAGCTTCTCTTTATCGATCCGGTAGCGGGCTGCGCATTTCGGACAAGCCGCAATCATCGTTTTCTCCTGAGTTTCATTGGATCCGGAATCGCCTCACATCTTCGCGCAGGACTGCAGCCTGTTCGCTCAATGCGCGTGTCGCGTCACCCAGGCGACGGGACGATTCCTCGTTGGAGCAAGTCCTTTCGAAGACCTGCTCCAGAAAGGACACTGTCGAGCGACACGAGTTGGTTTGCTCCTGCAAACCAGCGTGGATCTGGTCCACCGTGTCGCGAATACTCTCCATGCTGTGACGGATCCGCCCTGCCCCCCGGGATTGCTCCTCGGTCGTTCGCTGGGTCTGCTGCGCCACGTCGCGCGTCACGTGAGCGCCCCTGGCCATCACTTCATTCCCGCGTTCTTGTTCACGGCCCGCATCCTGAATGACTTCGACTTGTTCGCTGACGCGCTCCATCAATCCAGCCACATGGCGAGCAGCTCCCGCCTGCTCCCGTACCGCTTGAACGATCTCCTCGATGCGTCCTCCTGAATCGCGCGCCGCACCGGTGATCTCCTCCAAGGCAAGGCCGGCGTCCGCCGCCAACTCCACCCCGCTGAGCACGCTCTCCGTGCCCCGACCGATCGCGTCCGTCGCATTCACCGTCTCCGACTGTACGGACCGGATGAGATCCCCGATCTCCTTGGTGCTGGTGAGCACGCGATCCGCCAGGTCCTTGATCTCGTCGGCAACCACGGAGAACGATCGCCCCTGATCGCCCGCTTGCGCGGCGATGATCGCGGCGTTCAAGGCCAACAGATTGGTTTCGTCGGCCACGTCGTCAATCACGTCCACGATCGCGCCGATCTCTGCCATCCGCGCGGCCAGGCTTCCGATCACCGTATCCGCAACCTGGGTGGCATCTCGAATCGCTTCCATGCCACTGATCGTCTCGTGAACGCGCTCTTGCCCTCGCTCCGAGAGCATGACGACCTGGCTCGAGAGACTTGCAGCCTGGCTTGCGTTGCCATCTACCTCGGTCATCGCTGCGGCCATCTCCGACATCGAACTCGCCGTCTCGGAAACGCCGCCGGCCAACCCTTCCGTGTTTTCACCAACTTGCGCCACGCTCCGAATCATCTGCTCGATCGAGCCACCGACTTCTTCCACATGGTTGCTGAGGGTGGTGGCGGTCTGGTTCAGCTCCTCACTCGCAGCTCCCAGTTCCAAGATCGAGCTGCTGGCTTCCTCGACGTTGGCGTTCAACGCCTGGGCACTTCCCGTGATCTCCGAAACCTTGTGATTGACCGCAGCCACCTGAGCCGTCGCCCGCTCGATGTCTTCGCGTTGGGCATCCGTCGCGCCCGTCACGGCTTCACCGATGGCGCCCAGATCGCCGACAGCCCGGTCCAGACCGTCGGCGGCAGCCGCCACTCGCCCGATCATCTCCCGAAGAGATCCCACCATTCGGTCGAAGGCTCGGCCCAGCACCCCGAGCTCGTCTTCGGATTCGACGACCTCCTGGCTGAGAAAATCCCCTTCTGCGATCTTCTCGGCCCGAGCGATCAGACGCAGGGTCGTCGTGCTGACATCGCTGGCGAGTACCCTGCACGTCAGGAACGTGATGATGAGCGCAATGCACATCAACCCGACGAATGCCCTGCGCGAGCCCGCCTGATCCGCCGTGAAGACAGAACCCGGAGTGACTGCGACCAGCAATTTCCCGTTCGACGCATCCAGGCTCTGCCAGGCGAAGCTGTTCTCGGAATCGAAGCGGGTGCTCTCGCCCGCGGACGACTCGGCCCGGTCGAGTAGCCAATCGACCTCGGAGGCACGCAAGCCATCCGCAGGTCCGTCGACGATCGCTCGTGTCCCCCGATCAATGATCAGCAGGGTGTGGGCCGCGGAGAACGCGACTGCGATTTCGCGCAGACGCTCCAACGTCTCGGCGTCCTTGGCCAGCTCGTCGACGCAGTAGGACAAGTAGGCTTGCTTGACGCGCACGTCCTGGGCTTCGACAGGGCGTCCCGCGAAGGTGTCGGAGAGCAGCAACGCGAAGAAGAGAGTCACCACCGAAACGGCCAGCATGGGCACGACCAACTTGGCTGACATCGGGACGTGCGGCATCAGCTCGGCGCGTTCACAACCGTCCGGGAGCCGCTGGGCCCAGGCATTCAGCAAGGGCGCGTCCATCCGCTTGACGGCGAAGAACGTGAAGACGGCTGCGACCGTCCCGCCGCTGATCGCGGCCGCTGCGACCACCAGACCCGTGAAGGTCGAAATCGATTCGAGCCGAAAGGCCATGAAGAGCGGTACGAAGAGCGCGGCGCAGCCCCAGTTGATCAGCGTGTCGCGCACACTGCGATAGGGCAGACGGGCCAACGCACTGAAGGCGATCCGAAGTTCGTCTGCTGCCAGATCACCGGACACCTCGGCATCGATCGCCTGCCGAATGGGCCGGGTGAATCGGCGCAGGAAGATCTGCGCAAAGAACGTCAAGCCGATCGCGACCAACGCGACCCCGAGGCCGAATGCCGACCATTGTTCGGGCGTGAGGATCAAGATGGTCATCAGATACAGGGCACAGAGCATCGCCCCGGGAATTCCGATGACCGACCAGAGCAGTGTCAAGCGAAGATGGAACGCCCTGCCGCTCTCGAAGACAGGCTCACTCATTGCGCTTCCTCCCCGCTGCGCGGATTCGACCGGTAGACACTCTCCAGAATCTCCTCCAACGCGAGCACCATCACCGGTGGTGCGTCCTTGCGGCGCACGACGGCCCGGACAGCGTCGTACCCCGAATGTGTCGCCAGAGCCGGAGGGCCCTCGACGGATCCGGATGCGACGGAGAGCACATCCACGGCAGCATCCACGCGCAATCCGAAGACCAGTTCATCGATCTCGACAATGGCGATCCGAGCGGCGGCGCCGGCCTGGCAGGATCCCTTGGCCAGTGCACGCCCCAGATCGACGATCGGGATCACCTTGCCTCGCAGGTCGATGACCCCTTCGATGAGGCTCGGTGCCTTGGGGAGAGGCGTCGTCTCCTGGTTGCGGACGATCTCCCGAATATGGAGCACGTCGATTCCGACCATCTGATCGGCGATCTCGAAACAAGCCAGCTCGACCCGGCTTTCGCTCATCGTGATTGCGCTATTCGACAAGATTCAACACCCGTTCGAGGTTCAGGATGGAGACGAACTCCCCGTCGTCCTCGCATAGTCTGGAAACGAAATCGGTATCGCTGCCAGGGGCCTCACGAAATGCGTCCTCGGGCACCCGCAGAACCGAAGCGACCCCTTCGACCAGCAAGCCTGCGGCATTCCCTTCATCGCCGTGCAGCACCACGATTCGTGTGGTCGGCGTCGGCCTGTTGGGTACGCCTCCGAGGCGCTGGGCGAGATCCAGAACCTGCACGATCTCACCGCGCAGGGAGATGATCCCGAGGATTTTCCTGGGCACCCGGGGCACTGGAGTGATCTGACGCAACCGCACGATCTCCCTGACCCGTTCCACCGGGAGCGCATAACGATCTGCACCGAGCGGAAAGGCCAGGAACTCGCTGAGGATCTCCGCCTCCGCGTCGTCTCCCAGGCTGGTTGCGGCCCGCGCGAGATCGTCCCAGGCGGACGAAGGAAGTGTTGAGCTGCTCATGTGTCCCCCCTCCGCCTTGGGTGGGGACCTGCCGACATTCCGGTGCGGCGTGTCAGATCTTCGATGAAGGCCGAGACATCGAGGACCAGCACGGCACCTTGTTCACCAAGTTCGGTGGCACCGGCAATTCCCCGTACGTTGTGAATGGGCCCCTGGATCGGCTTGATCACTGCGTCCTGTTGGCCCTCCAGACGGTCGACGATCAACCCCATGCGTGCGTCGCCCATTCCGAGAACGACGACGTAGATCTTTCCCTCGCGTGCCTCTGCTTCGATGGCGAATTCCCGGGCCAGACGTCGCAGGGCCAGGGGCTCTCCCCGCAGATTCAAGATCTCGCTTCCCTCGCTTTTCTGGATCTCCGAAGGATCCACCAGCAAGGTTTCGCGCACCGAGTTCAGCGGCACGGCAAAGGTGTGTTCACCGACCCCGACGATCAATGCCTGAATGATGGCAAGGGTGATCGGCAGGGTGATGGAGATCGCCGTTCCGCGGCCATGCGTCGACTCGATGTCCACGATGCCACCCAGAGCCGCGATGTTCGAGCGAACCACGTCCATTCCAACGCCGCGCCCGCTGGTCTCCGTCACCACGTCGCGTGTGGAGAGGCCCGGGTGGAAGATCAGATCGAGAACCTCACGCTCGGTGAGCTGGTCTTGGGCGCTCACCAACCCCTGCTGCCGAGCCCGTGCAAGCACCCGCTCAGCATCGATTCCGCGCCCGTCGTCCGAGAGACGGATCACCACATCATTGCCGCGCTGGATCGCCTCGAGACGGATCGTGCCTTCTGCGTCCTTTCCCAGGCGAACGCGTTCGGCCGGCGCCTCGATCGCATGATCGAAGGCGTTCCGGACCAGGTGCATCAACGGGTCCACCAAACCCTCGACGATCAACTTGTCGAGCTCCGTATCCACCCCGGAAACCTCGAGTCGGACGTCTTTGTGCAGATCGAGACGCAGACGCCGCACCACCCGCGCCAGCTTGTCGAACACCTGACGCAAGGGGACCATGCGCACTTCCAGGACTCCGGCCTGGAGATCCGACAGCTTTCGCTCCAGCCCGCGGTAGATCTTCCCAAGCTCGGTTCCGGCCCGCAGGGTGTTGGGGTCGGCGCTCAAACGAGCGGCGAGATGGTTGAGCGCACCCTTTTGGAGCGCGAGCTCACCCACCAGGTTCATCAATTCATCGAGCTTGCGGATATCGACCCGAACGGTCCCACTGATCGATCTGAGTGAAGCCGGCTCCGATGCAGCATCGTGCTCAGGTTCCGGCTCCGGGTGGTTCCTCGCCTCCTCTTTCGTCCGGCCCGCGGACGCTACCGCGGCATCAGGCGTGGTGGTGGACTTCGGACGCGGAAGCATGGCCGTCTCGACGAGCTCGGGGGCCAGCTCCAATCGTTCGGCGAGATCCGCCGCCTCGAGATCTGTACCGGTCAACAGCGAGAAGCGGATGTGCGAATCGGGCGTCTCGCCGGGCGAGGGAAGCGTCGAGAGGATCTCGCC
>JAFDCZ010000007.1 GCA_019312665.1 Deltaproteobacteria bacterium
ACCTCGGTCATGCCGTTCCCGCGGTAGTAGTCGAGCTTCTTCGGATCGGGGAAGACGCCGAACGGAACGAAGTGGAGCTTCTCGAAGTCGCGACCTCGTGCGTCCATCTCACGGCGTAGATCCTCGAGCGCCTCGCGGATTCCTGCACCACCGATGGGCATCCAACCGTCGCCGTACTCTGCAATATGCTTGAAGAGCGTCGGACCCGGCGAACCGCCTAACAAGACTCTCGGGCGAGGCTGCTGCACAGGTTTGGGCCACATCCAGCTCGGCTCGAAACGCACGAACTCCCCGGCGAAGCTCGCTTCCTCCTTCGACCACAACTCCTGCATCGCGAGCATCACCTCACGCACGTGGGCGCGCCTGCGGCTCACATCGATCCCGTGGTTCTCCATCTCCTCGTGGTTCCAGCCGTAGCCGATACCGAGCACGAAGCGCCCCCCACTGAGCCAATCCGCCGTGGCGATCGCCTTGGCCAGGGCGATCGGATCATGCTGGGCCACCAGACCGATTCCCGTTCCGAGCAGAATGCGCTCGGTGGCGGATGCGTGTGCTCGGGGAGGTAGAGTGAATGGAAGCCCCGTGCCTCGGCCTCTCGCGCCAGTTCCACGGGATCCATGGCAACATCCGTCGCATGAAAGGCGAGTCCGATCTCCATGGGGCCTCCGGAACGAAGGCCGCCGACCTTGGCGATGGCCGGAACCTGCGTGGGGTGGCCCGCGACTCTAGAACATGTTCTAATTTTGGGCTCGGCGGTCCCTCCTGACTGCCCGGAGGCTTCATGCCCCCCGTCGATCTGAGCTACGAGCTCGAGCACCGCTACACCCGGAGTACGGGCAGGGTCTTCATGTCAGGCGTTCAAGCCCTGGTGCGTCTGCCCATGCTCCAACGCCAGCGCGACATCGCTGCGGGCCTGGATACTGCGGGCTTCATATCCGGCTACCGCGGGTCGCCACTCGGCACCTACGACATGGCTTTGTGGCAGGCGAAGGATCTGCTCGAAGAACATCAGGTGCGCTTCGAGCCCGGCATGAACGAAGACCTGGCCGCGACCGCGGTCTGGGGTACTCAGCAAGCCTCGCTCCAAGCCACGGCCCGACACGATGGTGTGTTCTCGATCTGGTACGGCAAAGGCCCGGGCGTCGATCGATCGCTCGACCCGATCAAGCATGGCAACTACATGGGAACGGCCCGACACGGCGGAGTGTTGGCGCTCTGCGGCGATGACCCGGGCGCAAAATCCTCGTCCATCGCCCACCAGAGCGAGCAGGCGTTGATCCACGCCGGCGTTCCGATCCTCAACCCGGCGAATGTCCAGGAGTATCTGGATTTCGGGCTCTACGGCTGGGCCCTCTCCCGCTACTCCGGCTGCTGGGTCGGCATGAAATGCCTCACGGATACGGTCGATAGCGCTGCGTCCGTCGAGCTCGGACCGGAACGGGTCAGGCTCGTGGACCCGGGCTTCACCTTTCCCGAGCACGACCACCACATCACGATGACGAACACCCTGGTCCTGATCGAGCAGCAGCTGTACCAGGTGAAGCTGCCCGCCGCCCAGGCCTTCGTTCGTGCCCACAGGCTCGACCGGGAGATCTGGAGCAGCGAGAAGCGGCGGCTCGGAATCGTCACGACAGGCAAGGCGTATCTCGATGTACGCCAGGCGCTGGATGAATTGGGAATCGACGAAACACGGGCAGCCGACCTGGGCCTCTCGATCTACAAGGTCGCCATGCCCTGGCCTCTCGAGCCCGACGGCGCCAAGGCCTTCTCCGATGGCCTCGAAGACATTCTCGTTGTCGAAGAGAAGCGGCCCATCATCGAGGAGCAGCTCGCTCACCTGCTCATCAATTTGAGATCTCATCCGCGGCTGGTCGGAAAGCGCGATCAAGAAGGCGCCAGCCTGCTTCCCCAGACCGGTGAGCTTGCGCCGACCACGGTAGGCCTTGCCATCCGCCGCTGGATCGAGAGCCGTCTCCCGGAAGAGGCCCATTTGCTTCGCGCGGCACCGTCAGCGCCCGTCGTAGCGCCACCCGGACAGCTGAATCGGATGCCGAGCTTCTGCTCGGGTTGCCCGCATAACACCTCGACCCAGCTCCCCGATGGATCCATTGCTTTGGGTGGAATCGGCTGCCATGGCATGGCGGCCTTCTTCCCGGAGCGTCGCACCTACGGCGCCACCCATATGGGCGGAGAAGGCTCGAACTGGATCGGCCAGGCGCCGTTCATCGAGATGCCCCACGTCTTCCAGAACATGGGCGACGGCACCTACTTCCACTCCGGGTTGCTTTCGATCCGCGCCTGCGTCGCCGCCAACGTGAACATCACCTTCAAGATCCTCGTGAACGGCGCAGTCGCGATGACAGGCGGGCAGCCCATCGAGGGCGAGTCGATGGAAGGCGAGATCACTTGCCCGGAGATCGCCCGCCAGCTCAGCGCCGAAGGGGTCAAACGAATTGCCGTGCTCTCCAACGAGCCCGAGCGCTACGACCGCGGGATCTTCCCGAAGAGCGTCAGCATCGACGATCGGTCAAAGCTGAACCGGGTCCAGAAGGAGCTGCGCGAGACGAAGGGCGTATCGGTTCTCATCTACGATCAGACCTGCGCCGCGGAGGCTCGCCGGCTGCGCAAACGTGGCGAGTTCCCGGATCCCGATCGGCGCATCGTGATCAACGAGCGAGTCTGCGAGGGTTGCGGCGATTGCAGCGTGCAATCCAACTGCATCTCGATCGAACCGGTCGAGACCGAGTTCGGCCGCAAGCGCCGCATCAACCAGAACTCCTGCAACAAGGACTACTCGTGTGTCCGCGGCTACTGCCCGAGCTTCGTCTCGGTCAGCGGCGGAACGCTTCGCAAGGTGGAGACGAAAACCACCCTGAGCGGAGACAAGGAGCGCTTTTCGAGCCTTCCCGAGCCGACCCTGCCCTCGTTGGAGAAACCCTTCAACGTGCTTCTGGCGGGTATCGGCGGAACAGGCGTCGTTACCGTGGGGGCCATCTTGAGCATGGCCGCTCACCTGGAAGGCAAGGGCACCTCGGAGCTCGACGTGACCGGCCTGGCACAGAAGAACGGGCCGGTCTCGAGCCACGTACGCTGGAGAACCTCCCGAAGCTCTCGCCCAACACGACCGCGATCGTCAACCACCACGTGGCCCCGACCTTCGAGTTCGCACTCGATTCCGATCTCGATCTCACCCCCGATAGGATGGAGGACGCGATTCGCGCCGCTGTCGGCCATCAAAATGCCCACTTCCTTCCAGCCACGCCATGGGCGGGCGCGTTGCTCGGCGACACGATCGCGTCCAACATGTTCTTGTTGGGCGCTGCGTGGCAACTGGGAAAAATCCCTGTCAGCCGCGAAGCTCTCGACCGCGCCATCCGGCTGAACGGCCGCAGCGTCTCCCTGAACCAGCGCGCGTTCGCCTGGGGCCGCCTTGCAGCGCACGATGTGGCCCAGGTCGAGAAGATCGTGAAACCGCTGCTGCGTGGTACCAACACGAAGCCTGCGGAGATGCCCCTCGAGGAGTTCGTATCCCACAGGGTTTCATTCCTGACGGCCTATCAGAACAAAGCCTACGCCCGCCGCTATCAGAACCTCGTCCGAAAGGTGGCCGAGCGAGAGGAAAGCCTGGTCGGCGGAAGCAAGCTGGCCTTTGCCGTTGCCCGGTACTATTTCAAGCTGCTTGCCTACAAGGACGAGTACGAGGTTTCCCGCCTCTACACGGATGGTGAGTTCGTGGACCAGATCCGCCAGCAGTTCGCAGGCGAGCCGCGCCTGGCCTTCCATGTGACCATGCAGTTCCTGCCCGCTTTCCTGGTACCGCGTGATCCAGATACGGGCCGCGCACCGAAGTGGACTTTTCCGGCCTGGTTCATGTTCGCAATCTGGAAGACGATCCGGCGCTTCACGTTCTTGCGCGGCACGCCGTTCGATCCGTTCGGCTGGACATCGGATCGGCGCCTCGAACGCCACCTGCCGAAGGACTACGAGCACACGCTCCAGGAACTCGTCGACGGCTTGAACGCCGAGAGCCACGAACTCGCCGTGGCGATCGCGGAAATTCCGGAACTGATCCGCGGGTATGGAACGGTGAAGGATCGGCACCTCGAAGAGGCCCGAGCCAAGGAAGAGGAACTGCTGGACGCTTTCCGGCGCCGAAGCCTGGCCTCCAACTAGGGCTTCCACCCCGTTCAAGGCCCTCCGCCGAATCGCCGATTCCAAGGCCATGCTGCTCCCGATCGGCCATGACGAATCGGAGGTTCGACGCCTGCCTTGGGTCACCTTCACCCTGATGGCGTTATGCCTCCTCACCCTTTTCGGAACGGGAACGAGCAGCTGCGACGGCTCTCTCCCGGAGTGGGAAGCCCAGGTCGAGGCCTTGATCGAGGCCCAGAGCGACGCGGACGAAGAGCTGGCGATCGTTCTGCCGCCAACGCCCTACGATGAATGGGGCCTGGTTCCCGCAAACGTCCGGCTCTCCCGGATGTTCACACACCAGTTCATGCATGCCGGCTGGCTCCACCTGGCCGGCAACATGCTGCTGCTCTTCCTGCTTGGCCCGCCGCTGGAAGATCGCTGGGGAAGGCCCGTCTTCCTCGGCTTGTACCTGACGGCAGGAATCTTTGCGGGCCTGTTCTTCACATCGATGTCGTCCCCGGAATCGACGATGCCGCTGGTCGGCGCGTCCGGTGCGATCGCCGGAGTGATGGGTGCCTACCTCGTCCGGTTGTTCAAGAGTCGCCTGCGATATTTCTACTTCCTCTTCTATCGCATGGGTACGTTCGAAGCCCCTGCCTACCTGATGCTCCCGCTCTGGTTCGGTACGGAGCTCTTCAACGCGAACATTGCCGGCTCGATGGGCCAGGAGGGCGGCGTCGCGTATTGGGCGCACGTCGGCGGCTTTCTCTGGGGCATGGCCTTCGCAGGGATCCTTCGCTTCGGCAAGATCGAGGCGCAATTCTTGAGCTCACGCCTCGAAGCGAAGCTCACCCTGGCCGAAGGCAACCCGATCATCGAAGAGGTGCAGGCCCTCCGCGAGGACGGCCGCTTCGAAGAGGCCTACGAAAAACTGCGCCGCGCCCTGCGACAGAATCCCGGCGACCCGGATGTCGTGATCGCCACCTGGGATGCGGCAGCGGCGCTGCAGCGGCCGGAGGAAGCCGCTACCGCGCTCACGAAACAGATCGAACGGTGGACGAGCTTGGGCGAGCTGCAGGCCGCCACCGACTACTGGTGCGAACTCACCTTGTTGGTTCCCGATGCAGAGGTCGATCCCCGCATCCTGCTGAAGGTCGCGCAGCGGCTCGACGAGCAGGATCGTCCCCTCGAATCCAGACGTGCGCTCGAACACGCCGTGGGACGGGGCGCAGAGGATCTACCGCCGGGCCTCGCACTGCGCTTCTACGAAGTCGCGAGGCATCGGGCACCGGAGCTGGCAGCGGATGTAGCTCGACGCGCACTCGCCTGGCACGAACTTCCGGACGGCCGTCGAAAGGATATCGAAACCGATCTACGAGAACTCGATCGTGTCCGGGAGAGGGCCGACGCCCCGGACCCGGAAGCGCGCAGTGAAGGCTGGCAAGGTGAGGACGACCGCGCGATGGATCTCCACGAGCCAACCGAGCCGGACGAACCGATCGAGCTGGAGCTCGGCTCCGTCTCCGAGCCTCTGCGCAGCGAACCTGCCCCTCTACCCGGCCTGGACGAAATGGAATCCGGGGCCGTTCCAACTCCGCCGTCAGCGTCTGATCTCGGCAGCGGCCCGCGCTGGCGCGATGCCAAGATCGTCGAGGGAAAGCCCAGCCTGCTCGATGGGGAAGGACTGAGCCTCCGAAGGGGCAACCGAGAGCACCGCATCCTCTTCTCGCGCATCCAGGCGATCGCAGCTGGCGCAGTACACGGGTTGGGCGAGCGGCCCGTCCTGTTGATCGATCTGGCCATGAACTGGAACGACCCCGATGCAGAGACCCTCCAGGTGGTGCGGTTGCGAAGCGATCAATTCGATCCCTGCAGCCTTGTCCACGGGGAAAGCGAGGCCCTCCCTTCTTTTCGCCTGTTGGTGACCACCTTGCTGGAAGCGTCAGGCGCTACGCCGCTGCCTGACCTCGAAGCCGCCCGTGGCATTCCGAGCTTCTCGACGTTCCCGGATACGGCCCTCTACGCTTCCGTCGTGCTCGATATCGAGGACGCCTAGCAGCCTTCAGGATCGTTCGTAGGAAAAGCCGTGCTCGAGGGCATGGCAGCGGTGACGCGCGCCTTGCGCCTGCGGATCGGCCGCTTCGTAACCCGCGTCACCCGGGTAGAGCATCACCATCGAGCCTTCGTTCGTTCGAAGGATCAGCGGGCGAAACGTGACGAGCTCGCGAGCGGCGAGCTGGGCCACAGCCTCATCGGCCCGAGCGAACTCCTCGAGCCAGGTGACCGTGACAAAGGTTGGCGGTGCCAGGCTCAACTCTTTGCGGCCGAAGGCCATGAGGATTTCCGTGGGTGAGAGCCAGCGGTGGTCCGACATCTCATCGCCGTCGACCTGCACCGGCTCGTCAGCAGGCCTCGTCCCGATGAAGAACCAGGTATCGAAACGTCGGGGGGCAACCGGCGGAGTGATCCACCTGGAGATCGTCTCGAGCGGGGCCGACTCGATGCGTAGCCCGGCTTCTTCGTGGGTTTCCCGAATCGCCGCGGCACGGGCGCTTCGTTCGGAGTAGGGATCGCTGTCCGTGATGTCATGGGGCTCGACCCGACCACCGGGAAACACCCAAGGCCCCGGCTTGCCTTTTCTGGGAGACCGTTGGAGGAGCAGGACTTCGATGTCTCGAGCACCGTCTCGAAGAAGGACGACGGTTGCGGAGGGGATGGGTTCGGGGACGTCACTCATATCAGCTCCATGCAGCAATCACGTCATCGGACGTTACCACCGTCGCTATGTTGCGCAGCGTGTATTGGAGAACCTGCTCCGCGTACTCGGGTGGGGTTCCCGCCACCGCGTCGCGAGGGATCACCATCTGGTAGGACGCGTTCACTGCGTCGAAGGCGAAGTTCGTGATCGCCACGTTCACGGAGACGCCCACACCCACGAGGGTCGTGACGCCCAGGTTGCGCAGGATGAAATCGAGTTCGGTTCCTTGGAACGGCGAGATGCCGTGTAGACGCGGCAACACGAGATCCGAATCCGCCACCTCGATCTCGGGCACGATGGCAGCGGCGTCCGAACCCGGAATCAACTTCGGCTCGGCCTTGGCCATGTACTGGAAGAGGCGGGCGTTGGTGTTCGCGCCGAACCCGTCTGCGCGTCGTTCGGCGGTGGCGTGAATGACGGGCACACCCGCGGCCCGCGCCGCATCCACCAGCTTCGCGATGAATGGAATCGCTTTCCCCGCTTCCTTCGCCAGCTCCGGCAGCGCCGAGAGATCGCCGATCACGCCGCGCTGAATCTCCTGGGTCACGAGCGCCGTATGACCAGGAGCGAGAAGCTGCTTGAGATCGATGGGCATCAGCCGGCCTCTTGCAATGGAGGGATGGCTCCGGCCGTACGCAGCTCGTTCAACTCGTCATCACTCATGCTGAGTTCCCGGCGCAGGACTTCTTCGGTGTGCTCACCCAGACGCGGGAACGTGCCGACAGGCCCTTCGGCCAGGCGAGACATCTTGACCGGATTGCCCACCACGAGGTATGGCCTCTCGGCATCCGGGCGGGGGACCTCGATCAGCATGTCCCGGGCAACGACATGCGGATCGGCGTGGATATCCTCAGCGGTATTGGACGGCCCAGCGACGATGCCCTGTTCGCAGAGCAGCTGGCAGGCCTCGAGCTTGGTCTTGTCCCGGGCCCACGCTTCGACCGCGGGGCGGATCACACTCTCGGTATGCGCGGCCCAGCCTGTGCGCTCGGCGAAGCGCGGATCGCCGAGCCATTCCGGATGACCGATCGTCTTGCAGAACTTCTCGAACATATGCTCACGGAACACGGCGACCACGAAATGGCCATTCGTCGCGGCAAAGGCTGCGACGAGTGCGGTCGTTCCGGCGGCAGCCATCTGCGCCGGTGCACCCATCGACCACAGGAACGGAACCATGTCGGTCATTGCGATCATCGAATCGTACATGGCGACATCGACATGCTGGCCTTCGCCCGTTCGATCCCTGTGGCGGAGGGCACTCAACGTGCCGATCACGGAAAAAAGTGCAGCCGCGTTGTCGCCGAGGGCACCCGCAACGACGACCGGCGGAGGCTGCCCTTCTTTCCGATTCGGCTCGTAGAGGCCTCCCATGGCCTCTGCGACGGGGGCGTAGGCGGGCCAACTGGCATAGGGCGAGCGCTCGAGGTTCCCGAAGCCCGAAAGCGAGACATAGACCAGTGATGGATGCAGGCGAGAAAGCGCTTCGTAGCCGAGCCCGAGTGCCTCCATCGAGCCCGCCCGGAAATTCTCTGCCACCACATCGAAGCGCGGCACCAGGCGCCGGAAGAGTTCCCGTCCGGCATCGCTCTTGAGATCGATTTCGACGCTCTTCTTGGAGAGGTTGTTGCGCAGGAACGTTGCGCCCACGGCGCGGCCTCGTTCGTCCTCGAGGGCTGGATTCGAGAATCGCCCTGTATCGCCTCGACCGGGCGTCTCGATCTTCACGACCTCCGCGCCCAGGTGAGCCAGGAGCTGGGTGGCGTACGGCAACGCCTGCATCTGCTCGGCGGCAAGGATCCGCACGCCCTCCAGGGGTTTGCCCGAAGTGCCTCGCTCCGGATGTCGAACCTCACCTACGCGCATGGCGCCCAATCCTAGGACTCCTCTCCCCCGAGTGATACCCTGCCACGCCGTGCGCATACTCCTACTCCTCCTGGCCCTTCTCCTCCCGATCGAGGGACATGCCCAACTCGTCGCCGAGCAGATCACCGCGAGCCGCTACGACGCCCTGCAGGTCGGGGGGCCCGACGCCGTGGCGGGCATCGGCGACTGGGTGCTTGGCAATGGCAGCCTGTGTGCGGCCATATCCGATCCAGCCCACGAATCATCGCTCAGCAATGAGGGCGGTGTGCTCATCGATCTGGGCCACTGCGGCCGAAACGACGACCAATGGACCACCCTTCAACCGCTGGTGAACCTCTCCCAGTCGGAGATCGTCACGATTTCCGAAGTGCGCGCAGAGCTGAGCGACACAGACGCGAAGATCATTACCGTCGGAAACCGGGATGGCATCGAGATCGAGAGCACCTACACCCTCGACGCCAACGAGCGCCACGCTCTCTCCATCACGACGCGCATCACGCGGCGAGAAGAGGGCGAACGTTTCTTCGCCTACGGTACGGCGGTCCTCCATCCGAGCGGTGCCTTGCGTGCATTCACGTCGAACCGCCACACGCCATCGCACTCGGTTGGCTTCGACCACCCGGGCGGGGACCCGGCGAGCGTTCTCTCCATGGTCTCCGCACTCGTTCCGTCGGACCTGATCGTGTGGGTCGGAAGCGGAAAGATGGGCCCGCCGATCAGCTACGGGCTCGATCTGATCGGTGCCGTTCGTCGCGACGCCGACGGCCGAGAGCGGCTGGCACCCGGCTTCTCCGTCACGGGCGAGAGCTTCACACTCAGCGGGGCCTTCTCCCAGCCCTTCTGGCTGGGTAGCGACGAAGACCCGGGCCTCCTCGAACTGGCGCAGACGTTGTTCATGAATCTCGAGATCGGCGATTCCCTGATCCTGAAGCGGAAGATCTGGGTAGGAAAACAGGCAGACGTCGCCTCGATCACCGATCAGCTCTGGGCGAACGAGCCGATATTGAGCGGCCGAGTCGGCCAACGCGAGGCGGTGATCCATGTCTCCTCGGAACAGGGCGCCCCGATCACCACGGTTCGCACGAACGAAACGGGCGAGTTCCAACTGCGCCTTCCCCAGGGCCGATACGCGTTGCAGGCCCGGGGCTTCGACGGCGCAGAAACGCGCCGCGTCGTAGAGCATCGCGGTCCAGAAGAGGTCGTGGATCTCGCGCTCGAACCCGCGACCCGGCTGCACCTTCCTCGAGGCCAGCCGATGCGGCTCGTCTTCCTGGGGGAGAACGGTACGCCAACTCCCCGCTTCGGTGCGGATCAGTTCGGCCTGAAAGTGGGTGGCACCCCGATCCCGGCAAGCCTCGAGACGAATGACGTCTCGCTTGCGGGTGTTCCCGGCGATCCGGCCCATGTGGTGTTGCGACCGGGGAACTACCGGGTGTTTGCCGTCCTGGGGCCCGAGCACGGCCTCACGGAAACCCGCATCGAACTCCGGGCCGGTGAAGACATGGATCTGGTCCTCGCTCCCCCTCCGCACTTGTTCGAAACCCCCGGTTGGGTTTCCGCCGATCTTCACGTGCATTCCGGCTGGAGCTTTGATTCCGCGTTGCCCCAGGAGGGGCAGCTGCGTGCCTTTGCGGCCGCAGCCGGTGAAATCCTGGTCGCTACCGAGCATGACAGGACCGTCGATCCACGTCCTGCCATCCAGGCCTTGGGACTCGCCGACCGTCTGCACGGGGTGACGGGTGTCGAAATAACGACGACCTTCCGAGGCGCCGACACACCCGCGACCAGCGGCCACGCCAACGCCTTCCCCGTGCGCGTGGAGCCGACCGCCTACCGGGGCGGCGCCCCCCTCGCCGAGGGGCGACGCTGGCGGGATGTGTGGGCAGAGCTGCGAGAAGAGGGAACGCCGCTGCTTCAGCTCAACCACCCGCGTTCGAACACCAACCCAGATGACGACGAATCCTTCCTGAACCACCTCGGGGTCGGGGTCGGCTATGACCCTGGGCAGCCCCTCGGCACCGGCAATAATCGCGTGCTCAGCGAGCGCGGGGCTCACGGCCTGCGAGATCTGGATTTCGACGCCATCGAGCTCATGAACGGCAACAACCATCCCGGCTATCTGCGCGGGCGGGCCGACTGGTTCTCCTTCCTGCTCCAGGGCGAAAAGCGAACCGCGACGGCCAACAGCGATTCCCATCGGCTCGGCGTTCCGGTCGCTGTCCCGCGCAACTACGTCCGCCTGCCGGACGGGCCGATCGAGGACGACGTGTTCGCCGATGCCGTGCGAGCCGGAGCGTCATGGGGCACGACCGGTCCACTTCTCGACATTCATCTCGGTGCCGCCGGTCTAGGCGAGGTGCACCGCGGATCGGATGGGGAGCTGCGTGTGCGGATCGACACGGCCCCATGGGTCCCGGTCGCCGAGGCTCGGGTCTACGTAAATGGCGTGCTCGCCGAGCGTCGGCCCCTGGAGGGCCCGGCAGAGCTGCTCTTCCCGCTCCATTTCCCCTCTGACGCTTTCGTGACGATCGAGGTGGAGGGCAAGCCCAGCGGCGCCTATGCCGCCGTCCTGCCCGGTTTCATCCCCTTCGCGTTCACCAACCCGATCTACGTGGATGCCGATCGGGATGGGCGTTGGACAGCGCCGGGGCTGCCCTAGCGGCGGGGAGTGGGTAGGCTCCCCTTCCTATGAGCGAAAAACAGGACGAATCGTCTTTCTCCAACCCGTTCTTCCGGATGGCGGACCGCCTCTTCAAGGCCCGCACCCTGCTGCTTCACGGTGAGATCACCTCCCTGGTGGCACAGCAGGTGACCGCCCAACTGTTGGCACTGGCCGCGGAAAACGACGACCCGATCACCATCTTCCTCCATTCCGAGGGTGGACACGTCGAGGCCGGCGATTCCATTCACGACATGATCCGCTTCGTGAAGCCACGCATCATCATGTTGGGCACGGGCTGGGTCGCCAGCGCCGGCGCCCACATCTTTCTCTCGGTACCGAAAGAGGATCGGCTCTGTCTGCCGAACACCCGCTTCATGATCCACCAGCCCTTGGGCGGTGTCGGCGGGCGAGCGAGCGACATCGGAATCGAGGCAGAGGAGATCGTGAAGGCCCGCGACCGACTGAACCAGACGATCGCCGACGCCACGGGCCAGCCGATCGAAAAAGTCGAGAAAGACACCGACCGCAACTACTGGATGTCCCCGGAAGAGGCCCAGGCCTACGGCATCGTGGGTCGGATCGTGGAGACCTCCGAGGACCTCTAGCCGGTCCCCCGCTCCCTCTCGATGCGTCCGGATTTTCCCTTCCGCCCGGCGGCGTTTCCGTTCTTCTACGGCTGGGTGATCGTCGCCGCCGCGACGCTCGGAATCGTGGCGAGCATCCCGGGGCAGACGATGGGTGTCTCGGTCTTCACCGATCACCTGATCGAAGCCACCGGACTCTCGCGGCTCCAGATCAGCAACGCCTACCTGCTGGGCACGCTCATGAGCGGCCTGCTTCTGCCTCTCGGCGGCAGCCTCGTCGATCGCTTCGGCGTCCGCCGCACGGTGGTGGTGGCCTGCTCCGGGCTGGCGATCACCTTGACGTTTCTCGCCTTCGCGGATCGGCTCGCCGTAGATCTGGCGACAGCCGTGCCTTTCATTCCTGTCGCGGGTGCCTCCTTCGCACTCCTCGCGTTGGGGTTCACGGGGATTCGATTCAGTGGCCAGGGCATGCTCACCCTGGTGAGCCGAACCATGATGGCCCGCTGGTTCGAACGACGGCGCGGCCTGGTCTCCGCCATCTCGGGCCCCTTTGTGAATTTCTCCTTCGCGGGAGCACCACTTCTACTCGCGTTGTGGATCGGCCGAGCGGGCTGGCGAGGCGCCTGGCTCGAGATGGCGATCACGGTCGGCGTCGGAATGAGTGCGATGGGCTGGCTCCTGTTCCGGGAGAGCCCAGAAGAATGAGGCTTGGCCATGGATGGGGACGAGCAGGCGGCGCAGGAGGACTCCGCGGCCACGACCCAGCAGAGCGGGAACCCGGGCTTTACCCGCGCCGAAGCCCTTCGGACCGGCGCCTTCTGGTTGGTCACGTCCGGCATCGGGATCCAGGCCATGGTTGGGACGGGTATCACATTCCACATCGTCGACCTGGGTTCAGAAATGGGGCTCAACGCGGCGCAATCCGTGGCGATCTTCCTGCCCATCGCGCTCGTCGCGACGCCGGTCGGCTTTTTCGCGGGCATGGCAGCCGATCGTTTCCCGATTCGCCACCTGATCATGACGATGATGGTCGGGCAGGTGTTGATGTTCGCCGGAATTGCGAACATGGGAGACCCTTGGCTGCGTTTCGTTGCCATTGCGGGCTGGGGTCTCGCCAGCGGTTTCTACGGTCCGCTCACGGTCGCCGCCTTGCCGAGTTTCTTTGGGAGAACCCATCTGGGCTCGATCCAGGGCGCCATGATGAGTTGCCTGGTCATCTCCAGTGCCCTTGGCCCTTCGGCCCTGGCCCTCCTACACGGTTCGTTCGGATCCTACGTGCCAGGCCTCTACTTGATGATCGCGTTGCCCATCGGCGTCTTGCTCGTCGCACCGTTCACGAGAGATCCGGTCCACCCGACGGAGGCCCGCTGAACGAGCGAGCTTCCGGTTCACGACGTCGGCTTCTTCGCGAAGTAGAGCCAATTCGTCTCGTCGTCTTGAATCACTTCGTTGTGGAACGTCAACGGCTCGGCCCACACTTCTGGAAACACGTTGCGTAGCCCCGCCTCGAAACGTGGGCTCTCCGCATAGGACCAGAAGCCGAAGATGCCACCGGGCGCCAGATGCAATGCCATCTTTCGAAGGCCCGCTTCTTCGTAGAAGCTTTCACTCGTCTCTCCGAGGCGCTCTTCGGGGGAGTGGTCGACATCGATGAGCAGCAGGTCGAACTCAGCCGAGGCTTCTCCGCTCAGGCGACCGAACACATCTCCGTTCACCACCTCGAGCCTGGGATCCCCGCGCAGATCCTTCGCAAGAGGCAACAAGCCTCGCTCGAGCCAACCGATGACGGGCGCGAGAAGTTCGACGACCTCGAGTCTCCCCACCCGACTCGAGCGCAGTACTTCCCGAGCGGTGTACCCCAGGCCCAACCCGCCGACGAGGACGCGAAGCCCCTCCCCGGCGCAAAGCTCCAGTCCCCGTTCTGCAAGCTTTCGCTCCGACCAGGTGCTGTGACTGCTCATCAGGAACTGATGGTCGAGCGTGATCTCGGTTACCCGCCTGGTGGGGTCGCCCTCCATCCCGCGTTGCTGCAGACAGATCCCGCCGATGGGAGTCTGCTCGTAGGCCAATACGTCGAGGTCCTGGATGTCCATGGGACGAGGAGGATCCCAGGCTGGCGCCACGATCGCAACCAGCTCAGTCCTCGATGTCGGGGCCCAGGCGCCGCCGGAGATCGTCCTCCATGGCTCGGATGGCCGGGCCTGCGTGGGCTTCCTTCAACTGCTCGAGGTGCTGATAATTCGAACGCTGCTCCGCATCCCAGGTATCGGCGAAGCGGCCGGAACGGATCTCCTCGACGATCTCCTGCATGCGCGGAATGAAATCCAGCGAATCGAAGCTTCCACGCCGTGCGAGTTGCCCGTACTGACTGGTTGGCGAATGGTGTTCCAGCTGCTTCGAGAAGCCCTCCTCTCGAAGCAGCCGATAGGTCCTCTCCACCTCGCCCGAGAGGAAGAGTTCCGTCAGCACGGCCTCCAGGGGAATCCCCTGCTCGAGCATCACGCGCACGAACGAAGCGTTCACATGAGTCAGCGCCGGAGACAGAACCTGCTCGACGGCCAGGTCGAGTACGGCCTCTTGCATGGGTGAGAGTTCGATGGCGCCTTGCCGCAGCCCACCGATCGCCTTGGCGATGGCGAGAGTCCGCTGCAGTGCCCTTCCGGTGGCGTCGCGTTCGACACTCAACGCGGTGATGAATCCTTCCTTCTCGACATAACATCTCCGCACTTCAGGACCGAGCATCCGAGGCGCCACCATGCCCAGATCACCCGGCGGCTTGAAACGATCGAAGGCCAGGCAATATCCACTGGCGAAGATCGTGAGCTGACTCTCATTGCGTTCGAGCGGCAGGGACGGAATGACATCGTCCGGAACCAACACGCAGACGACGTCTGCGTCACTCGCCACTCGTACTTCGGAGACGCTGAAGCCGTCCTCCTCGGCACGCTCCCTGGATTCGTCCGCGCGCGCACATACCCGGACACCGAGGCCTGAGTCGCGAAGATTCAGCGCCCAGGAGCGCCCCTGATTGCCATAGCCGACGAGCGCGATGCTCTGACCGGACAGATCCGCGAGGTCTGCATCGCGGTCGTAGTAGATCTTCGCCATGTCCGGCTTCGCCCTCCGGGTTGTCGTGAACCGAAGTCTATCCTGCTTGGAAAGGCCAAGGAGGAGAGAAGGCGTCGTGCCGGGCGCTAGTACGGATGCCGCTCGCCTTCCGGCTGGGTGCGCCAGCGGCGGTGGATCCAGATCCATTGCTCCGGCGCCGTGCGGATGGCGTCTTCGATCGGGCGGGTCATGCGGGCTGCGTTCTCGAGCAACGCGGCGGCTTTGTCGTCGCCTTCGGGGACGAGTTCGATGGGCGGGCTGAAACGCGCCACGTGGTGGATGCCATCCGGCTGGCGATACAGGAAGACCGGAATCACCGGGGACCCCGTGCGCATGGCAATCCTGGGGGGGCCATCGCGGGTGCACGCCAGACGACCGAAAAAGGGAACGAAGACACCTTCGCGTCGACTGCAGTTCTGGTCGTAGGGCATGGCGATGACGCGACCGTTCTTGAGGCCCGTGAGTGCGGCGCGGGCCGCATTGCCGCGTGCCAGCAGTTCGGCACCACTGTCGCCACGCATCTGGCCTAACAACGCATTCAAGATCGGATTCTCTCGTGGACGATGGACGAGTGCGGCGGGCACATCGCGGGCAACCATCGCGGCAGCAAGAATCTCCCAGGCTCCGAAGTGCGCCGTCAGGACGACGACTCCACCGGTTGGAGACGCCTTGCGAGCGGCTTCCAGGTGCTCGAAGCCTTCGACGCTGACGCGCTCTCGCAACGCCTCCGGGCTCAACGAGCCGACGCGGGCGAACTCGGCCAGGCCGCGACCCAGGTTGGCGAAGGATCGGACCATCACATCGCGGCGCTTCTCATCGCTCCACTCGGGAAAGGCGATTCGAAGGTTCACCATGGCGCCCGCAGTGCGGGGGCCTCGAAGACGGGCGTAGGTGGCGCCGAATGCAGCGGCCATCCCCAGCGCAGCCCGATCCGGAACCAGGCGAAGCAGCGCCAGGATGGCATGCACCAGCCCCCCAGCGAGGCGATCAGTGAGGCTCAGGCGTGCACCTTGGCCATCGGGGCTGGAGGGCGGAGCGGCGGCCTCCGCTGGGCTCACAGCGCCTCCAGCCAGCGGCGCTCGATGTCCTTGATCTCTGCCCACACCTCCCGATCGATGGCGCGGAAGCGGTCGATGGCCTCGTCGTAGCGCTCCGGAGTGCCCTCGGCCTCGGCGATCTCGCGGGCCTTCTGCCTCACCCAATCGATATGCCAACCCTCATCCTTGGTCACCGATCGCAGCACCTCGAGCGTACGCTCCGGAACACCTTCGAGCTTCAGATGTTCCTGGTAGCGTTTGAGTGCTCGCTGCTCGACGACCACCGTGAGTGCCAGGAGATCGATGGGCTTCCGGGGAAGACCCGCACGTTTGCCGATCCGCACCTGGTAGCCGTCGGTGATCGGCACCGGCGCCTTGCCGAGTTCCTTGATCCGTTCGGTCCACAACCAGGCGTGGCGGGTCTCATCGGAGAGATGCTCCGACAGGAACATCTGGGATTCGTCATCCTTCAGGATGCGTAGAAGCCGGTAGACCAGATTGGAGCCGCGGAGCTCCGCATCCCGGTAGTAGGAATAGACCCGGACTTCCATCTCGAGGCTGCTTGTAGGGGCCAACGGAGTTTCACTTGCAGCGGCCATGGCTCGTTACCTGCCTCATGGGGTTGGGCCGGAGGCTCCTCGATCGTGGAAGGAAAGCCGGCTGAGGGGACGATAGCCCGCTCGCTGGAGGCAGTCGAAGCGGGGCGAGAGAGTTTCCCCTCGCTAGAACTCGCGCTCCATCACGACGTGGGGGCCGATCCCGGGTAGATCGAATTCGGAGCCGATTCGGTGGAAGCCGTGTCGATCGTAGAATCCGGCCGCGGAGAGCCGGGCGTTGCACCAGACCTGCTCCCCGTCGGCTGCCGACATCTTCTCGATCGCTTCTGCCAGGAGCCGAGCCCCGATTCCGTTCCCCTGGGCGTCCAATGCGATGGCCATTCCGCGCAATCGGTACGAGCCCCGGGCCGAGCCTCCCTCCTCTCGCTCCTCCAGGGAGAGCGTGATCGTGCCGACCAGACGATCGCCTCGGTAGGCCGCCAGATGAAAGCTGCCTGGCGCGTCGTCGCCCGGGTAGATCAGCTCCTCCGCTGGCTGATTCGGCCGCAGTACTTGTTGGCGCAGGGGACGAATCCGCTCGGCCGCGACCGACCGGATCTCGATCATTCCCGTTCGCGGCGAATGCGGATGCCCGCGTGCTCGAGCACAGCAGCGATCGGCGAGGGTTTGCGCACGGTGACGGTCACGGCGTCCACGCCGAATTTGTCGAGCACGGCGTCGGCAATCCGTTGCCCCAGCGCCTCGACCAGCTTGTGCTCCTGGTTCGAGGCCACATCCGCAGCGATCTCGAAGATGCGCTTGTAATGGATCGTCTGTTGAATCCGATCGCTGCGGCCAGCGGCGCGGAGATCCGTCTCGATCTCGAGATCCAGGCGAACCGGCCGGCGCATCTTGCGCTCGGCGGCGGTCACGCCCAGGGCAGCGGGCACCTGGATGCCCTCCAGCAGAATCGTATCGGGGTGATCACTCATGGGACCTCCGGCGGGAGCTGACGAGAAGGGGTACAAAGTATCCCTTTCCAGGCCCCAAGGAGCACCCCATGACCCTCGACGAGATCCAGCGGCGGGAGGCCCGCCACTTCCTGCCGGTCGTGAACCGCATGCCGGTCGCGTTGGTGGAGGGGCGCGGATCTCGTGTGACAGACGTCGAAGGCCGGGAATACGTCGATCTGACTGCCGGCTGGGGCGTGTGCTCGATCGGCCACTGCCATCCCGTTCTCGTGGAGGCCATCTCGGCACAGGCCGGGCGGCTGATGCAGACCACGAACCTCTTCTACACCCTGCCCCAGCTCGACGCGGCAGAGGCGTTGACGGCTCTCTCGCCTACGGAACTCAGCCGGGTCTTCTTCGTGAACTCCGGCACCGAGGCCGTGGAAGGCGCCCTGAAGCTCGCTCACCGGGCGACGGGCCGGAGCAAATTCGTCTCGACGACCGGGTCCTTTCACGGTCGGACGCTCGGCGCCCTGGCCGTGATCGGCCAGGCCAAGCATCGCGACGCCTACCGGGATCTTCTGCCCGAACCCGTCACCGTGCCTTTCGGTGATGGCGACGCCGCCATCGCGGCGATCGACGAGCAGACCGCGGCCGTCATCATCGAACCGGTCCAGGGCGAAGGGGGCGTCAACATTCCGCCGGCCGGCTACCTCGCCCGGCTGCGCCAACGCTGCACGGAAACCGGTGCACTCTTGATCTTCGACGAGGTGCAGACCGGCATCGGCCGCACCGGACGCATGCTGGCCCTCGAGCACGAAGGCGTCGTTCCGGATGTGCTCACCCTGGGCAAGGGCCTTGGGGGAGGTTTCCCCGTCGCCGCGTTCCTATGCAGCGAAGGCGTAGCCGAGACGGTCAAGCCGGGCGACCACGGCGGAACCTACATCGGAAGCCCTCTGGCCACCGCGGCGGTCAATGCGGTGCTGAAGGTCGTCGACGATGAGAAGCTCGTGCAGCGCTCGGCCGAGCTCGGCGAGAAGCTAGGCGCCCGGCTGCGCGCCTACGCCGAAGCCAACCCGGACAAAGCAGAAGGCGAACGTGGCCAGGGCCTCCTTCGGGGCCTCGTGCTGCGCAACACCGAGAACGCCGGAACGATCCCCCGACGCGCCCTCGAAAAAGGCATCCTCATCAACGTCACCGCCGGCAACGTGATGCGCTTCTTCCCCGCCCTCAACATCCCCGAAGACGAACTCTTCGACGCCCTCGAAACCCTGCTGACCCTGATAACTCAATAACGGGGACGGGGTTTACAATTGACTTGTTGCTCCGCAACAAGTCAATTGTAAACCCCGTCCCCGTTATTGAGTTACTCGTCTTGGGATCGGGTGAGTACTTCGACGCCGTCTTCTGTGACGAGGATGGTGTGCTCCCATTGGGCGGAGAGCTTCCCGTCGACGGTGACGGCGGTCCAGCCGTCATCGAGGATGTCGGTCTTCCAGTGGCCGAGGTTGATCATGGGCTCGATCGTGAAGGTCATGCCGGCGCGCAGATGCATGCCGGTACCCGGGGTGCCGTAGTGAAGAATGGACGGCGGCGTGTGGAAGACGCGGCCGGTGCCGTGGCCGGTGAACTCGCGGACGACTTCGTAGCCCTGAGCTTCGGCAAAGGTCTGGATGGCGTGCCCGATATCGCCGACCCGGCTGCCATCCTTCACCGTTCGGATGCCGAGCCACATCGCGTGCCACGTGTCCTTGACCAGCCGCCGCGCCACGGGTGAGACGTCGCCGATCATGAACGTGCGAGATGAATCACCGTGCCAGCCATTCAGGAGCGGAGTGACGTCGACGTTCACGATGTCACCTTCGCGAAGCGCGCGGCCCTCGTCCGGAATGCCATGGCAAACCACATCGTTCACTGACGTACAGCAATGACCCGGGAAGGGAGGCGTACCGTGGTTCACATAGCCGTAGGGCGCGCTGGTCGCCCCGGCGGAGCGGGTCATTTCGTCGACGGCCTGATCCACCGCTGCGGTCGTGACACCTGGCCCGATCATCTCGGCCACCACGTCGAGGATCTCGCAGGCCAGACGCCCGGCGGCGCGCATGCCGTCCGCTTCCTCAGGCGAGAGAATGGGGCAGGGCGATTTGGAGCGACCGCCCCGACTCGCCCGCCCGCCCGAGCGGGCCTTTTTCTTGTTCTTCTTCATGCGCATCAGGGCAGGGAGGATAGGGGGGACTCCCCCCTCTCGCCTACTACCTACCGCTCGCCTTCCAGCTCTTCTCTCAATAGCCCGATCAGGTAGGGACGCATGGCGCCGGGCGCGACGATCGCCTCCAGGGAGCCCACCTCGAGAGCGCGCTCGACGGAATGGACTGCGTCGAACTCCTCGGCCAGTTCGGCTTGCTTCTCCAGGGTGACATCGGCCAGGGTCTGCTCGTAACTGGCACGGCCGTTTTCGCTGCCCCGGCCTGATCGCAACGCTCGCACCCGTTGGTCGGCGAGAGCACGAGCCCGCACCTCCCGTGCGAAGACCACCTTTGCCGCCGGTCCTCCCCCGATCACCGAGGCGAAGGAGCCCGAGAGAGCCGCCGCGCGGAGGCGTGGGTTCAGCTCCCGGGAGAACACGACGTAGGCGCCCCCGTGGTATCGCGAAACCACGAGGAAGAGAATCGGTCCGTTGAAGTTCACGACCGCCCGCGCGATTTCCGCTCCGTACTCGAGTTGCAGCTTGCGCATCGATTCCGGGGAGCCATCGAAGCCGGACAGATTGGCGAGAATCACCACCGGCCGGTTGCCGCTCGCCGCGTTGAGCGCTCGCGCCATCTTCTTGGATGAAAGCGGAAACAGCGTGCCGCCCGTCCAGGTATTCGGGCCATCCGCGGGCAGGTAGCCCTCGCGTGAGATCCCCTGACTCTCGATGCCCACCAGGCAGACCGGCGTTCCTCCCAGTTGCGCATCCCAGACGACCGCCATCTCTGCGCCCACCCATCCGCGCCAGCGCTCGAGGTGCCCGCCGTCGCGATCGACGACCGCCTCCATCAGGGGACGCATCGGGAAGGGGCGCTTGCGGCCGGGGTTGGTCGCGTCGTCGAAGATCTCTCCAACGGTTTCGAAATCGCCGCTTGCCGCCTCCAGCGTGACGTCCCGATCATCCGGATCCGCACTCTCGACCGAGCGGGGCCGCTTCTCTCCGGGCACCACGTAGCTGTAGCGGTAGTGGTCGTAGAGTATGCGATACGCATCGCCAAGGTCGTTTGCGAAGTACTGGGCCTCGCCGTTCGGGCCCATGATCCGCTCGAAGCCCCCGATCGCAGCCTCGTCCTCGGCCGATACCGCACCCGACGCCTCGAGGGCCGCACGCCCGGTCAGCACCATCGATGCGCCCTGGGTCATGATCAGTACGCCCTTGGTATGCATCAGCATCGTGGAGAGCGAATCCCAATAGCTCTGGGCACCCACGTTCACACCCGCGACGATCATATGCACCGTGCCACCCGCCTGGGTGAACTCGACGATGCGGCGCACGACGCGAGCCGTTGCGTCCAGGTTCTCCGTGCCACTATCCATCGCAATCCGCGCCCCGCTCGAGACGGGGATCCACTCGACCGGCACACGTAGCTCACCGGCCAGATCGATCGCGGAAACGATGCGATCGCATTCAGCGGAAGCCAAGGATCCCATGCCCTGAGTTGGATCCGAGAGCACGACCACGCGTTTCATGCCCTCCGGAACCTTCTCGGTAGGCGTCGTCATCACACCGAACACGACGGAGCAGACGTTTCGGCCGTAAGGCCGGCCGGAGCAGGGCAATGCGCGCGGCGTTTCCGATTGCGGGTCGAGATCGTATTCGACGAAGCTCCCGGCAGGCAGGCGATCCTCCTGCCGGCTGCCGGTGAGCATGCGAATGATCTCGTAGGGATAGACGAGGCGCCGCCGCCGGGCCTCGACCACCCGACGTTCGTAGTCGTTGCGTGTCGAGAGGGCACCGTCGCGCGGCTCGCGCCACTGGATGGTCATGTTCGCGCCGGTGATGTCGGAGATCACGATCTCCGTGACACGGCTCTGTAGCTCGGGGGCACCGCGATCGAGCAGCCGCAGCCGCACCACCACCTTCTCGAGCCCCAGGTTTCGTGTAGCCGGTGCCAACCGACGCGAGAGCCGCTCGGCGATCTCCGTATCCAGGAAGACTTCCGGTGCCACGTAGACCTGCAAGCGATTCCATTGAAGGCGGCGCTTGGGATCGCGGTCGGTCAGCATGGTGCGAAGTGAGCGGGTCGCCTCGAAGAAAGCATGCTCGAATGCGGCCATATGTAGCACCGCCTCGCGCCCATCGTCTGGAGAGCGGCTGCGCATGTCGGCCAGCACGATCAGACGTTCGTCCCCTTCGGCCTCTCGGCTGCGACCGTGGAAGCAGTAGATGTCCTCCGGCCCTTCGACACGCTCCAGCTCGAAATTGGCCAACCGATCAAGATCGATGCGCGTCGCAGCCTCGGGATGGATCCCGTGGTACGAATCGTCGATACGGAATCCAGTCGGAGTCGGCACCCAGGTGCGATGCAGAGGCGCAGCCTCACTGCGCACTCCCGTCAGGGTGAAGCGGCCCGCCGGAAGCCCAGCACCCAACACAGCCTCCGCGGCCCGACCCAATGCTTCGAGCTCGTCCCCCTCGTCGGACACGGGAACGAAGAGTTCGATGGCGTGCACCGCAGGCCATTCGTGACTTTCGCGCAGGGATGCTGCCACCTTGACCAGCTCGCCGACGAGCTCGGAGATGCGATCCGGATCGACGGTGCCTGCCAGCACGATGCGCCCACCGGCGAACTCGACTCGCTCCACCCAATGATCGCCGGCCCGTTGAGAGGCCTGGGCAAGTGGCGTGGCCGGGGAATAGATACGGCGGACATGGCTGGCCAACGCGATCGAGCGACGCCGTGAATCCGGATCCCCCAGCCAGCGACCGACCCGATCGAATACGGCCCGCGGCGCATCGGCAAGGTGGAAGAGCACTTCCTCCGGCGGCGCCGTGGGTGCCGATTCGGCGGCTTCCAGCCAGGCTTTCACCTCTTTGGTCGTACTCTCGGCAAGCCGCTCGATATCAGGGCGCTCGAAGAGTTGATACCGGGCCAACGTCGCCGCATCAGCGACCGCGTGGGAAACGAAACCACGCATGCCCGCGATGGCGTCGAGCGCCTCGGCAAGCGACGTATCGTCTCCGAGATGCACGCCGGCCTCGGCGAGTTGACCGACACGACGTAGCATCGCCAGCACCAGGCGATCGCGGCGCTCGGGCGCCAACTGGCTCGCCAGCAAACGCAAGACTGCCCGTTCCAGAGCATCGGACGGGTCCAGGCTGTTGACGCCATAGTGGCTCAACGCCTGCCGTACGCGGTCGAGGTAGGCCTCGGTCAGCCCTGCACCGGAGGCTCGCATGCGCCGCACGAACATTCGCAAGCGAGCGGCGTTCGACGGACCTTCGGTACCGGACAGCGACGCTGCGGGAGAACGGATGAAGAGCGTTGCGACATCAGCGAAGGAAACCAGTTCGTGTCGAAGCTCGGCGAGCTCCCAGCAAAAACCCTCGGAGAGTTCATCGGGAATAGGCTCCTCGAGGAACGCGGCCAGCCGATCTGCGCGTTGCGGATTCGCGTCGTAGCCGAGCAAGACCCGCCGGACCTCATCGCGCACGGCTTCGATGGCATCGCGACGAATCGCACGGGGCATCTCGTCCGCAGCGACGAGATCGGGGCGGCCGAGCCGCTCGTCCTCCTCGGCTGCAAAGAGCGGCTCCAACGGATCCGATAGCTCCTCGAAAACGATGCGCCGGGCGGCGTGCTCCTCATTGCCGTTCTCGGCCGATGCGTCGATCACGAGGATCACGTCACCTGCCGCAACCTGCTCGCCCTTGCGAACGCGCACCTCACTGACAACGCCGGAGACGGGCGCCTCGAAGGCCACCTCCATCTTCATCGCTTCGAGCAAACCCAACGCCTGGCCCGAGCGCACGCTTTCGCCGGGCTCGACGTGAACCGCGACGACCATGGCCGGCGCCGCCGCGCGAACCTGGCCTGCCGTCTGGGAGCCAAAGCGATGACTGCGGCCTTCGACCTCGACGCGCAGGCCGGTCTCGGTCAGATCGTAGAGCAAGCGATAGGTGCGGCTTCCGATCTCCAACCGCGCGGCGTGTTCGCCTTCTTCCCGAAGCGTCGCGGTGAGCACTCGACCATCAAGATGCACCCTGTATCGCCATCCACCCGTCGCGTAGACCGCCAAGCGGTACTGGTCGCCCTGGTGGGTGAGATCGATCTCCTGACCCTGAGGCGGCGCCAACCTGCTCGGGGCCACATTGCCGGGGTCGGAAAAGAAGTTGAGCCGCACCAGGGCGCGATGACGCTGATAGGAAAGGATCGATGCGGCCAGTAGCGCAACATCGGCGTGATCGCGCCCTTCCTGCGCGGCACCGAGCCGATCCAGCCAGGTGGTATCGACCCCGCCGGCCCGGAAGTCCGCGTGCTCGAGAATCTCGAGCAGGTAGCCCTTGTTCGTCGTCCCACCCTCGATCACCAGATCGAAATCGAGCAATGCGGAGACCAATCTGGCCCGTGCCTCTTCGCGTGTATTGCCGGTCGCGATCACCTTGGCGACGAGAGAATCGAAGGAGGAGGGAACCTCGCTCCCCGCAGCCACACCGGAATCGAGACGGACACGCGGCCCGAGCGCAGGATCGAAACGTGCAATTCGCCCCGGTGCCGGCAAGAAGCCCGCATCCGGATCCTCGGCGCAAACCCGTGCTTCGATCGCGGCGCCGCGCTTCTGGATATCGAGCTCCGCGATGGTTTCTCCGCGAGCAATTCGGATCTGTGTTTGCACGAGATCGACACCAGCGATCTCTTCGGTGATGCCGTGCTCCACCTGCAAACGCGGATTCATCTCGAGAAAGAAGAACTCGCTGGAAGAAACCAGGAACTCGACCGTTCCAACACCGACATAGCCAGCGACCTGCGCCATCTTCACGGCACAGGCTTCGAGTTTCTGGATCTCGGCATCCTCGAGATGCGGCGGCGGCCCTTCCTCGATCACCTTCTGATGACGTCGCTGGACGGAACAATCTCGACACCCGATGGCGCGCACCACGCCATCCTGGTCGGCGGCGATCTGCACCTCGATATGGCGCCCACCTACGACCTTCTTCTCGAGGAAGAGGCGACCATCACCGAACGCGCTCTCGGCCTCCGCCCCCGCAGATCGGTAGGCCTCGGCCAGGACGTCCGGGGTGTCGACGACGCGAATCCCGCGGCCACCTCCGCCTGCGGAGGCCTTGATCACCAGGGGATAGCCAACACGTTCCGCGTGCTTCTCGGCATCTTCCACCGATTCGAGCTCACGACCGCTCCAACTCGTCACGGGGACGCCTGCCTCTTCGGCCAGGCGCTTCGAGCCGATCTTGTCGCCGAGTGCGCGCATCGCAGCCGCATCGGGGCCGAGGAATTTGATGTTCTCCGCCGCCAGGCGCTCGACGAAGCGCGCGTCCTCGGCAACGAAACCCCAGCCCGGCCAAACGGCATCCGCATTCACCTGGCGCAGCGCGGCGATCAGCCCGTCGTGATCCAGATACGCGGCCACCTCGCCGTTCGGTGAGGGCAGAAGCACCGCGTCGTCTGCGTGCCGAACGAAGGGAGCATCCCGGTCGATCTCCGTGTAGAGGGCGATCGCGCGGAGAGCCGAGCCCTCTTCGGCGCGCAGAGCCTTGATGGCGCGAATACAGCGCATCGCGGCTTCGCCCCGGTTCACGATGGCGATCCGGGTGACGGGATCGAAGCGGTTCACGAGCGCGCCTCGCTCCACCAATCGCCTGCACCCTCGCTCAAATCACAAGCGAAGGCGACGAAGCCTCCGTGATGCGAGAGGGAGAGATCGACATCAACAGGGCGGCCTGCCGCCAACACGACCGGGATCCTGCCGATGCGGTCGATCTCGAGATCCTCCGCCTGGAGTTCGAGGCGCGTCGCCAGTTCGCGACGCACCCGGGCGCGCAAGGCCTTACCAGCCAACGCCACATCCCCGTCCCAGGCAACGACCTGCTCGAGCAAATCGCTGTCACCGGGTTCCTCATCGCTCGCGATGGCGTGGAGTCGATCCTTCGCCTCATCGACTCTCACGGGGAAGATTCCCTCTGGATGATGCACATGTCCGCGCAGCGTCGCATCCAGTCGAACCTCGAAGCGAGGTGGCGAGAACACGATTCGACGATCGAGCTTTCGGGCCACTTTGTAGGCCGCTTCCTTGGCCGTCCAGAAGATCCATCGCAGGCGATCCGGCGCGCCACTTGCGTGAAGCGTCTCCAACTCCAGCGACGAAAACACCCGTGCATCCCAGCGCGGGTGCCGACCCGAGGCCTGGACTTCCGGATCTCCGAGGTCGACGACGTCATTGCCGATCATCGAAATGCCTCGATTCCATCTCCGCCAGTTGCCCGACGATCTGCTTGGCGATTTCGACGGAACCGCGAAGACCTTCGTGATCCGTCTTCGGTTCGAGCACATGGCTGTACACGTCGAAAACATCTCCCGGACTGGGCGAATATCCCCAGCTCTCCTGGTTGCGACCACGCAGGTAGACGCAAAAGACCCGGCAGCCCGGGATCGAACTCACCAACCGGCCCACGCCATAGGCCGCTGACTCCTGATCGACGCGTCCCGTCCTGCTGCGCCCGCCCTCGGGAAAGATCAGCACGGATTCTCCTCGGGCCAACAGGAAACCGACCTTGTCGAGCGTCTTCGCGATCTCGGCGCGATCCGAGCCGCGCTTCACGGGCACGCACTTCAAGAGGTAGACGAGCACCCGCTTCCACCAGGTGGAGGCGAAGTTCGTTTCCTCAGGCGTGTTCCAGGGCAGCCAGTTGAAATGGCGAAGGAATGCTCCCGTGCCGCCCAGGGCCCAGGTGATCGCAAACGAATCGAGCATCGTCAGGTGGTTCGCGCACACGAGCACGGGCGCGTCCGACTCACTGCGGAGCCGGGCGTACTCTCGTCGCACGCGATCCGCCCCAACCAGCCGCCACCGCATCACGAAGACCATGATGCCTGTGAACATCGGGATCCAGAGGAGCGAAAGCCCCCGACTGATCCCCAGTTGGGTCAGTAGCGCGCGGCGATCACTCGCCTCGAGCACGTTCGCCACCGGCGGCTCGTCTAGAGCTTGTCGGCGATCAGTCCGACGCAATCGCCGACGGTGTTCACGACGTCGACATCCTCGTCCGCGATCTCGATATCGAACTCGTCCTCGAAGGCGAGTACCACGTCGACCAGGCGGGCCGAGTTGACTTTGAGATCCTCCAGAATGTTGGTGGCTGCGGACACGTTTGCCAGAGCACCCTGATCCTTCACGTAGGGCGTCAGGATCTTCACCACACGCTCCTGAATTTCGGTCTTCTCCATCGTCTTCTCCTTCTCTTCTCTCGTTCTTGTTCAGATTTCGTAGCGACGCAGCACGAGTGCTGCGTTCACGTCACCGAAGCCGAAGCCCGCCTTGACCATCGTCCGCAGGTTCGGAGTGTCGAGGGTCTCGTGGGGGATCGAAGCGGCGTAGGGCTCGATCTCCGGATGGACATCCTCGCAGTTGATCGAGGCATGCACGAAGCCGTCACGCACCATCTGGATGGCCGCCACGGCCTCGATCGCACCGGCCGCGCCGAGCGCGTGGCCGATCATCGACTTCGTCGAGGTGATGGTCGGCAAGTCACCAGGTTCCCGCTCGAGCGCGGCGGCCCAGCAGCCGATCTCCCGCGGGTCGGCCCCGGTTGCCGTAAGGTGGCCGCTGATCGCGTCGATCTCAGCCGGTTCGACACCACCATCCTCGAGCGCCGCGCGGATGCAGCGACGTACACTCTCCGGGTTGGGCGATGTCATGCTGCCGCCCATCCGATGTCCACCGCAATTCGTAGCGCCGCCCAGGAGTTCCGCGTGGATCGTCGCTCCGCGCTGCTGCGCACTTTCGAGGCTCTCGAGCACGACGATGCCCGCGCCAGAACCGGGGATGAAACCGGCGGCGGAAGCGCTCATCGGCCGCGATGCTTTTTCCGGCTCCTCATTGAAGCCACGAGCCAAGACACGCATCGCATCGAAGCCAGCCCAGATGTAGACACTCGCCCCTTCGACGCCTCCACAAACCATGCGCGTCGCCAGGCCGCGGCGGATGCGATCGGCACCCATCACGATCGCTTCCACGCCGGTCGCGCAGGCGGCCGAATTCGTCGTCACCGCATTGCCAAGGGCCAGGATGCCCGAAACCCGCGCCGAAACACCGCTTCCCATCACCTGCTCGACCCCGGTCGAGCCGATGCGCCGCACCTTGCCAGCGTTGACCAGCGGAACCACGCGCTCGGCCATCGTATCAATACCGCCCACACCGGTTCCGATCACTGCGCCGGTATCCCAGTGGACGGTGTCGTCCGTGGCTTCGGGTACCTCCAGGCCGGCATCTTGCCAGGCCTCGACCGATGCCAACGCCGCGAAGCGGTGGGAGCTGTTCATGGAAAGCTGGAGCTCCTCGTCGAAGCTCGCCTCGACCAGCTCATCGATTCCCTGCGGAACGCCGGAGACGTGACAGGCCAGCTTGGCTTCTGCCATCGTCTCGTCGACGCGAAGGCCGCTCTTGCCCTTGCGCAGGGCCAACTCGAACTCCTGGGCTCCGTTGGCGTTGGGCGCGATCACGCCCAGGCCCGTCACGACGACGCGATGCGGGTCGCTCATTTCATCACTCCAATGCCGGCTAGCTGGCCTGCGCAGATCACCGTGCCGTCCTCGAGCTTCATCTCGACATCGGCCTTCAGCTTCTTGCGACGCCAGTAGACTCGCTTGGTCAGGGTGAGCACGCGATCCCCAGGACGTGCCATTCCTGTAAATTCTACGTCGCACTCCGTGAAGATCGTCTGAAACTTCTGCGCCTCGGACTCGCCGAACTCCTTGTACGTGAGGTAGAGCGCAAGCGGAACCATGCCGCATTGCGCCATCGATTCGATCATGATCACGCCGGGCGTCACCGGGTTGTCCGGAAAGTGTCCCCGATAGAAATCCGAGGCGGGGTCCCAGCGATAGGACGCAAGGATGTGCTCGTCGTCCATCTCGAGGATCTCGTCGATGAAACGAAAGGGCGGCTGCTGGGGAACCAGTTGCAGCACCTCATCGGGAGTGAGGATCCGTTTATCCGCCATACATGCCACCGTTGACATGGAGCACGCTGCCATTCACGTAGCTGGCCCGGGTGGCGAGCCAGGCAACCGCGTCGGCGACTTCTTCGGGCTCACCCATCCTGCCCTGAGGAATCTTGTCGAGGATGCCCTGGCGAATCTCGTCCGGCAGTTCCTCCGTCATCTCGGTGGCGATGAAGCCCGGAGCCACGGAGTTCACCAGAATCGGGCGACCCGCGAGCTCCTGGGCGAGCGATTTCGTCATCGCATCGAGACCGGCTTTCATCATCGTGTAGACCGACTGGCCCCGGTTGCCCGTATGCCCGACCACACTCGTGATGCTGATGATGCGGCCCGACTTCTGACGCAGCATGAAGCGACGAATCACACGCTTGGTCAGATACCAGGTGCCTCGTGTAACCGCGGCAACGGCGTCGTAGTCGTCGATCTTCATCGAGGCCATGGGCCCATTGCGGTTGGTGCCGGCGTTGTTCACCAGGACGTCCAGACGCCCGGCCTTTTCCTTCAGCTCGACGAGAAGCGCGTCTACCTCTTCCGGTTCGGTGATGTCCGCCTGCAGGGTGAAAGCACCCGGCAGCTTCTCGGCGAGCTCCTTGGCTTTGACGTCGCTGGAGCGATAGTGCACGGCGACTCGAAAGCCTTCGTCAGCCAAGGCTCGGGCACACGCGGCCCCAATTCCGGTGCCCGCTCCAGTCACGAGCGCGACTTTGGCTTCATCGTTCACGATGCGTCTCCTGAACCGCTGAAACGCAGAAGCGCGCGACTCCAGCTGAGGCCGCCGCCAACCGCCACCATGGCGACGTCGTCCCGCGGCCCGAACTTCTCCCAGCTCATCGAAACGGCCGAAGGGCAGCTCGCCGAGCCCGTGTTGCCATGCAACTCGACGTTATGGTGATGGAACTCCGGCTGGATGTCGCAGCGCTGACAGACCTGTTGAAGGACCCGCATGTTGGCCTGGTGCCCCGCGAAGTGGAAGCTGCGATCGTCGCCCGCGAAATCGGCGCGCAGCTGATCGACCCCTGCGATGGTCTTCTTGATCGCGAACATCTGGACAGCGCGCCCGTCCTGGGAGAAGTAGCCAGCGCGGGGAATCAAGACCTTCTCGGCCTGGGCCGGATTCGAATCCAACGTTGCACCGAGCAAGACCGCGGGCCCCGCGATCCGCGGTGACACCACAGCGGCAGCGGCACCATCTCCGAAGAGAACTGCGCTCGAACGATCCGTGAAATCGACAGTCTTGGTGAGGGACTCGCTGGCGACGACGAGAATGTAATCGGGCAGGGCTTCGGGGCGCATCGAAGCAATGACGAAGAGCTGGGCCATGAAGCTGGTGCAGGCGGAGTTGATGTCGAAGATCGGCACTTCGATGCCGAGCCCCTTGGCGACCAGGCCAGCCTCGGCCGGCGTCACATGATCCGGGCAAGAGCTCCCGGAAAGCACCATGCCGATCTGCCCAGCCTCGATGCCGGCGCGCTGGAGCGCCAGCCGAGCGGCGCGTACCCCCAACTCATGGTTGGCCAGATCCGCCGCTTCGAAGGATTGGCGAACATCCTTGTTGCGGGTCTCGCGGATGTAGTCGAGCGGCAACACCGTACGCCGCGATCGAATACCCACCCTCTCGAGGATCCACTCGTCGTTGGTCCCGATATCGAGTTCCTCGAGAAAGGCATTCGAGATTTCATTCTCGGGATGGAAGTGGCCGAAGCCATGAACGTGAAGGGTCACGCCGTGCCTCCGGAGATATGCTCTCCACCATCGATGCGAATCACTTCCCCGTTGATCCAAGCGGCTTCGGGTTGGCACATCAGGTAGACGACGTTGGCGACGTCTTGAGGCGTGGTCAGCCGGCGGTAGGGGTTGCGCAAGCGGGCATGGGCGCGCATGTGCACGTCACCGGGAATGGCGGCCTGGGCAGGTGTGTGGGTCACGCCGGGCTGCAACACATTGCAGCGCACTCCGTAGGCCGCGTACTCGACGGCGATGGAGCGTGCGACGGATTCGAGCGCCACCTTGGCCGCCGCGACGGCCGCATAGCCTTTCCAGGCCGTAGCGTTTCCTTCGCTCGTCAGACCAAAAATGCGGGCGTCTTCGGCGAAGAGCGAACGCTCGTGGAGCACCTGCACCCAGTCGATCATGCTCGTTCCCATGCTGTAGATCGTCCGAGCGAAATCTTCGGCATCCAGGTACCAGCGATCCGAGTAGACGGGCGGCGAGGCGATCTCCACCATCTCGTCCACGCCTTCCTCGAAGAGCTGGTCGGCGGCTTCTCGCAACTTTGCCTCGTCTACGCCGAGAGCTGCTGCCAGGCGCGCCGCGCCTGACTGCTCGGGCTTCTTCTCGGGTACGAGGAGCTTCAGGTTCCCGAACGCGATGGAGTGGAGCAGCATGCGCACCCGCCCGGTCTCGCCCATGGCCTGCGCGAGAGATTGGGTGAGCTCGTCGCGCTTCTCGGCGGAAAGCGCATCCGCGTTATGGGTGATGACCTGCACGCCCGTGCCGCGAATCTTTTCGAACTCGGGCTCGATGCGCTTCATCGCACCGCGCCGATCGCGATGGATCACGCACAGGTTCATGCCGTGGGCCGCGAGTTTGTGGGCCGTCGCAAGGCCAAAGCCGCTGGAGCCGCCGAGAATGACGCCCCAATCGTCCGAGCCGAACTGGTTTCCGAGATTGCTCACCCAAAACCTCCCTTGGGTCACCCGAATGAAAAACGACGCTAACGCATTGCGTTATATGTGTCATGACTTTCGGTCATCTTTGGATCAAAAGATGACTGAGGGTCAGTCACTGTCAACCTGCTCCAGGGCGCCGAGAATGGAATAGCAAGCCTCATGCCGTCCCCAACCGTCGCGAAGACACGGTATCCAAGTAGCGGATTCCATGCACTTTTCTGTGATTCGAACTCGTCCCCGATCCCCACGGGGAATGACATCCGATGCACAGCTAGCCCATCCAGGCGCCATTGTTCGGGTCCAGAGCCTGCCCCGTAAACCCCACACCTGCGGGTGAAATCAGGAACTCGACGAGCCCGGCAATCTCTTCCGGCTCACTGATGCGCTGAAGTGGAACTTCCCCGAGGAGCTGCTGGCGCATCTCGGCGTAGCTCCGAGCCGCGGTGCTGCCTAGCTCGGTCATCCGCTCCTCGGCCATCGACGTCTCGACCCAACCGGGACAGATCGCATTGACGCGCACCTCCTTCGGCGCCAGCTCGGCGGCCAACGAGCGAACCAGCCCGAGCTGGCCTGCTTTTGCAGCGCTATAGGCCGAAATGCCTGGAACACCGAAGCGGGCCACACAGGAGGAGATGACGATCGCGTGCTTCGGCTCATCGCCTGCCGCCAGATGTCGTTCGAAGGCACGGAGGGTGAAATAGGCACCGTCCAGGTTGGTGCGAACGATCTCGTGCCAGCGGTCCTCGCCCGCGTCCGGAAGGTTGGGGCCTCCGATCCCTGCATTCGCGACGACCGCGTGCATCGGCCCGAGCTGGGCCCGGAGTGTCGTAAATGCAGCGTCGAGCGCTGAACGATCCGCGACGTCCGCCGGGGCCACGCACGTCTTGCCCTTGGCTTCCCCCGCGACGCTGAGGAGGGTCTCGGTGGTGCGCCCGATCAACCCAACTCTGGCCCCGCATTCGGAGAGCCGAAGAGCAATGGCGCGGCCGATCCCGCTACCCGCGCCAGTTACGACCGCGACTCGCCCGCTCAGATCCTGCATGAGAATCCCCTAATCCTCCGCGGGAAGCCCGACCTCGGCCAGCACGGAAATGAGCTCACTCGATTGCACCACGCGAACTTCGCAACCAGGCGGTAGCGCGTCATTCAAACGGTTGAAGTAGCGCTTCTCGGAACGCCCCTCGACGATCACCACGATGCCACGATCCTCTTCGCTGCGGATCAGGCGGCCCGACATCTGCTTGAGGTTCAACAACATCTTGCCTAACGAGGATTTCTGGAAGGGAGAAATGCCGCGTTCCTTGAGCCGCTGCTCCCGGCGCCGGCGCAGCTCGGTCGGAACTTCGAAGGGCAGCTTCTCGATGACCACGGCCTGAAGTGCGTCACCGGGGATGTCGATTCCCTGCCAGAAGCGGCGCGCACCCAGCAGCACGGCTGATCCATTCACGAACCGGCTGACCAGTGCGGAAGGATCGTCGGATCCGCGCCGCGGCGTGATGACCTCGATTCCCTCCGGGCGCAGCCGTGCCACCAACTCGTCACCCACCTCGTTCATGCGGCGCAGGCTGGTGAACAGTCCGAGACAACGCCCACCCAGCTGCTTGGCCAGAAGCTCGAGAACGAGGGCTGTCTCGGACACGAGATCCTGGCCCCCTCGCATCGCAACGACCCGCATATGCTTCTCGTAGGGGAAGGGGCTCGGCACCGAGACCGTTTGAAGGCGCTCCCCGGCGCGCTCTTCCAACCCAAGCTCGCCCAGGGCCGCAAAGGCGTTGCCGTCCATGAAGAGGCTCGCCGAGACTCCGGCGAAGGAATGCAGCGACTCCATCAAGCCGACATGGAAGGGGCCTGCAGGGGAAACCTGGCGCACGACCAGGCGCCAGCGGTCGAAAGGCGGCAGCACGGCCTCGAAGGCCGAGACGGAATCGGGCTCGCTCTCATCAAAGGCCAGTCGCAGGCCGTGTGCGGATTGGCGCAAGTCTTCGACGGCACGTTCGAGTGCGGGGTCGGGCTCTTCCTCCATCGGCACCCGGTCTGCGATGGCATCGAGTCGATCGGCGGCCGCCGCCGCGATCTTGCTCGCGGCTGCGAACTCGGCGCCGGGCTGTTCGGGAATCTGCACCTCGCCCCACTCGCCCGCCAGCTCCGCAACGGCCCGACCGAGAGCCTTCAACTCCTGATCGAGTTCGCGACGCCAGGCCCGTGAATCTCGATCCAGCCGCGAACGCGCGGCACGGGCCAGCAGCGAATCGCCTTTTCGTTGCCGCGGCCCGATGGGTCGACCGAAGATCTCGTCCAGGCGCTCGAGCAAGCTTTCGGGCCGCACCTCCAACGCGTAAGCCTCGTCCGCAACGTCGGCCAGTTCGTGGGCTTCGTCCGCGATGACATGCTGGAAGGCCGGGTAGTCCGGCGGCCAGCGCAGCAACAGGTCATGGTTGGCGATCACCAGATGGGCCTTCGAGAGCGCTTTGCGGCGGCGGCCGAACGGGCAATCCCGCTCCTTCGCGCATTGCTCGCGGCTGCATTGGTCCGCCCGCGCCGCCACCGAACGGCGCAACAGATCTCGCAGCGGCCCATAGCGGCGCAACAACGCAGCGGGAACCGCCCCGATCTCGCCGTGACGTCGGGTGCGCGCACAGGTTTCGAGCACCGCATAGGCCAACCGATCTTCGGGAAAGATGCTCTGCTCCCGCCCCTCCGCGAGCGCCACCGTGAGCCGGCGTGCGCAGGCGTAGTTGGCGCGGCCCTTGATCGAAAGAGCCTCTAGATCCGGATAGCCGAGGAAGCGCGCCGTGGCGGCGATATCGCGATCCAGCAACTGGTCCTGCAGCAGCTTGGTTCGAGTCGATACGACGACGGGCATGCCGTCGCCCTTTTCGAGTGCGAAGGGGATCGCTGCGGCCAGATAGGCAAGGGATTTGCCCACGCCGGTTCCGCCTTCGATCAGCAATACCTCGTCATCCGCCAGGTTGCGGGCAAAGCGGCGGGCGAGTTCGATCTGCTCGGGACGAACCCGATAGCCGGGAAAATTCCGCTTGCCGCGAGCCTCGTCCGCCAGTGCCTCCGCAATCGCATCTTCGTCGAACGGAACCCGCTTTTCGTCGGTCTCCCCGATGGAGACGAAAGCGAGGCTTTCCTCCCGGGTGTCCAAGTCCACTGACTGCGGTTTCTGGAGAAGTCCCAGCCAAGGGGATTCTGGGGCGTAGGCCTCCAGCGCTCTTCTGGCCGTGGCATAACGAAGCTCGCCGCGCAGTGCGCCGCGGCCAGCCAGGGACATGACGCGCGCGGTGTCCAGCGCGTCGTCCAGGGCGCGATGCTTCTCCTCGGTCCCCATCAACATGCGGGTAAAGGATTCGAGGCGGAGATCAGGGGCGTCGGGGTGCGTGAGGGCCAACAGATCGAGCGTGTCGAGGTAATGCGCATCGGCCAGGCCGGAGTGCAGCTGCCGCGAGAGGAACGAGCGCTCGAACTCTGCGTTGTGAGCGATGATGGTGCGCCCATCGAGAGCTTTCGCGAATGCTGGCGCAACGGAGGCCACCGGCGGAGCGTCTTCGACATCGGCGTCGGTCAGGCCCGTCAGGCGCTTGACGACCCGCGGCAGGGCCACCGTGGGTTTGACCAATGCGGAAAGCGTCCTCACCGTGCTCGGATCGCTATCGATCAACAAGACGCCGAGTTCGAGGATTCCCGCTTCGGGATCCTCCATCAGCCCGGTGGTCTCGAGATCGACGACCGCGAGCGGACCGACCCGCGCAGCGAAATGCGCCAGCACCTCCCCGTCGAGCCCGAGCTCGGCGGGCGTCACTTCTCGCTCTTCGATGTCAGACAAGGGGCCAGACCCTTCGCCCTGCATTCCGATCAGACGTAGATTCCGCCCTTGTACTCGCGATCCTGTCGGATCTCGACGTTGATGAGCGCCGGCTTTCCAGCAGCGACGCTGCGATCGAGCGCGGCGCGGATTTCGCCGGGCTCGGTCACATGCTCACCGTGGCCACCAAGAGCCTCGACGACCTTGTCGTAGCGTGTGCGATTGAGCAGCACACCCTGCAGGCGGTCCCATCCATAGAGGGCGCCCTGGGGGCGCATCATCTGCCCCCAGGCCGCGTCGTTGCCGACGATGCCAATGATGTTCAGCCCGAAGCGCGCCGCCGTGTCGTACTCCATGCCGTTGAAGCCGAAGGAGCCATCCCCGTAGATGATCACCACAGGACGATCCGGGTTGGCGAGCTTCGCAGCGATCGCAAAGGGCATTCCCACGCCTAGCGTGCCGAGCGGGCCCGGATCCATCCAGGCGCCGCGGCTCTTGACCGGCAGGATCTTTGCGGCCGTGGCGACGATATCGCCGCCATCGCCGATGACGATCGGATTGTCGAGCGTATCGAGCCAGTCGCGTACTTCGCGGCACATCCGCTGCGGATCGATCGGTACTTCGTCGCTATCCAGCGCCGCCTGCACCTTCGCCTCGGCCTCGTTCTCGATCACGCGCAGCTCATCGCGCCAACTGGAGTAGTCGAGTTGCACGCCGCCGTTCTTCATCTCCTCGAGGAGAAGTTCGAACGAGCAGGCCAGGTTGCCGACGAGGGGTACGTCGGTCTGGCGGTTCTGCCCGATCAACGTGTTGTCCATCTCCAGCTGGATGATCTTCGCATCGGCCGGAATGCTCTGACCGAAGCGCATGCGGAAATCGAGGAGCGTTCCCGCCAGAACGATGCAATCGATCTTCTGGAGTGCGTCGCGCCGCGAGCGGACCAGGAATTCCGGCGAATCCGGCGGCACGCTGCCGCGACCCATCCCGTTGGTGTAGGTGGGGATGTGCGTCTCGGAGATGAAGCGGTTCATCTCGTCGTACGCTTCCGACCACTTGACGCTCGTGCCCGCCATCAGCATCGGGCGCTCGACCGTCTTCAGGATCTCGATCGCAGCCCGCACCTCGACGCGATCGGGCGAGATGCGCGGCGCCCGGGTGCGGATCTTCGGCACCGGGGCCTTCTCCCACTCGGTCTGGCCCATGAAGACATCCATGGGAATCTCCAGATAGGCGGGGCCGGGCGTACCGGAAATCGCGTGGCGGATCGCCAGCTCGATGTACTCGGGGATGCGGTGGGTCTGGTAGATGGCATCGCAGTACTTCGTGATGGGACGGACGACGCCGAGGTGGTCCATCTCCTGGAGCGAACCGCGGCGCAGGTTCTCGAAGGGTCCCTGGCCGCCGAAGATGAGGATGGGCGAATTGGCACGCCAGGCGTTGGCGATGCCGGTGACGCCGTCGGTCACGCCGGGGCCAGCAGTGATGGCGGCAACGCCGATCTTGCCCGGGTTGCAGCGGGCCCAGGAATCGGCCGCGTGGACTGCGGCCTGCTCGTGGCGGACATCGACGACCTTGATGCCTTCATCTACGCAGCCATCGTAGATCGGCATGATATGGCCGCCAGAGAGCGTGAAGATGACTTCGACGCCCGCCTCCTTGAGTGCGCGGGCTGCGAGCTGGCCACCGTGGACGGGCATGGGGGGTCCTCCTGCCGGGATTGCGATCTGACTTGAACCGGACACACGGTATCAGAAACGCGGACGGGCGGGGGACAGGGCCCCCGCCCGTCATCAATCACGTCACAGGACCGAAAACGGGCCTGTTGCGAAGTGTCCGCTGCTACTGGATGACGCGGAACTCGGCGCGGCGGTTCCAGCGGTAGGTCGACTCATCGTGTCCCTGGACCGCCGGCTTGCTCTCACCGAAGCTCACCGTATCCACGCGGGTCGAGTCCACGCCGGAATCGACCAGGTAGCGCTGCACCGCGTTCGCCCGGCGCTCACCCAGCGCAAGGTTGTACTCCTCGCTGCCGCGCTCGTCGCAGAAGCCCTCGACCACGATGGTCCGCCACTCGGAGTGGCGAGCCGCCGCATCCGCGTTGGCACGCAGGGTCGGACGCTGATCGCCACGGATCGAGGACTGGTCGTAATCGAAGTAGATCGTCTCGAGGTCGGCAACCCGGACGCCCTCCCCTCCGCCGTCCATGCCTCGGCCACCCATGTCGCCGCCGCCTATGCCGGAGCTTCCGTCGTCGAAGCCGCTGTCCGAGCCGGCGCCGTCCATGGCTTCATCATCGCCACCGAACAATGCGCAGCCGGTGCTCAGTGCACCCGCCAGAAGAACGGTCAACAAGATCGTCGTCACCTGTCCAAAGAATCGTCGCTGCATAGAGACTCCACCCCCAAAGGATTCGCCAAGGAATCGAAAAGACTCCGGGCCGCCCACCCTACATACAAACAAACGGCGCCGGACAAACCTTCGACGCGAAGTGTCGGAACTCGGGCGGTGCCACGCAAGGGAGCGACCCGGAATTCCGGCTCGTCTTTCGGTAGGTTAGACGGAAACGTAGTGGTTTCGACTCACCCTGGAACGATGTCTCGGAACAGGCTGTGGGCCGCGTCACGTTTCGGACAGAGCGTCAGCGCCCGTGAAACTTCGGCTTGCGCTTTTCCATGAAGGCCCGAACTCCTTCCTGGTAGTCCTCACTCTCGAAGCAGCGCGTGATGGACCTGGCGATGGCCTCACGATCCCGGTTGTTCTCATCGCGCCCGAGCTCTCGAACGATTCGCTTCACACTGCGCAGGGTGAGTGGGGCGTTCTCGGCGATGGCCAGGGCGCGTTCGCGCACCCGCTCCTCGAGCTGCGCCTTCGGGAAGACCTCGGTCAGGATGCCGAGCCGTAACGCTTCGTCGGACGAGAAGCGACGCGCGGTGAAGAAGATCTCCTTCGCCGTCGCCGGCCCCACCAGATCGACCAACGCCTGGAGACCGGACTCGTGGTAGCCGAGGCCCAACCGGCCGGCCGGGATGGCGAACACGCCATCGTCGGCGCTGTAGCGCAGGTCGGCAGCGAGAGCCGTCGCCATGCCCCCGCCCACGCAGAACCCATGGATCATCGCCAGCACCGGCTTGCCAATCTGCATCAACGCGCCGAAAGCACGACCCGTCTCACCCTCGTAGGAGATCGCGTTCGCTGCGCCGGTGCGCTTCTCTGCGAATTCCGAAATATCCGCCCCGGACACGAACGCCACATCCCCGGCACCCCGCAGGATGATCACGCGCACGTCCTCGTCGCCATCCAACTCCGCTGCCGCGTCCGGGATCGCCGCCCACATCTCCGACGAGATCGCATTCCGCCGTTCTGCATGGTCGAAGATCAACCACCCCAGAGGCCCGTCCTTCTCGACCCGGATTCTTCCACCCATCTCCCCACGTTAACGCAACACAGTGGACACTCCTCGACGCAAACCAAACACGACATCCCGTTGCGGTATCGTGGAGAGATGGAACTTCCTGCACTTTCGACTCGGCGGGGACGGGCTGGCGATCTGCAACGCTCCGAGCGGTCTTGTGTGCTGTCGCGGAGCGGGATGGTTTGCACCAGCGTGCCGGCCGCTACGACGGCAGGGGCGACAACACTCCGACGCGGGGGAAATGCGATCGATGCGGCCATCGCGGCAGCTGCCGCGCTCTGCGTCGTGGAGCCTCAATCGACGGGAATCGGCGGGGATGCGTTCGCGCTGCTCTGGTCGGCTGAAGAACGGCGCCTGCTTGGGCTGAATGGCAGTGGGCGGGCACCCCGTGCGGCCACCCTCGAGTTGTATCGAAGCCTGGGGCACCACGAGGTGCCTGGCCTCGGCATCCTGGCGGCCACGGTCCCCGGCGCGGTGCATGCCTGGGAAACCCTGCACACCCGTCTCGGGCGGCTTCCGTTTGCCGACGTTCTCGAGCCCGCCATCCGGCTCGCTCGTGACGGGTTTCCTGTCAGCGAACTCGTCGGCCACTACTGGTTTGCGCTGACACGCATGGGCGTCTTCCAAAACGATGCAGCCCGTGCGTGTTGGGCGCCAGGGGGCGAGGCCCCTCGACCCGGTAGCTGGTTCCGTGTTCCGGCGTTGGCCGCGAGCCTCGAACGTGTCGCGGCCCATGGCGCCAAGGGTTTCTATTCCGGCCCGATCGCGGACGCCATCGTCGCCACCTCCGACGAGATGGGTGGCTGCTTCGCGCATACCGACCTCGAAGAGCATACGAGCACCTGGGTCGATCCCATCGAGACGACCTACCGTGGCGTGAGGGTCGCCGAGCTCCCGCCGAACGGACAAGGCCTTGCCGCGTTGATCGGCCTGAACATCCTGGAGGAACTTCCGCCGCCGCCCGACCTCGAAGCCGATCCGCGGGATTCAGCCGTCGAATGGCACCAGCGCATCGAGGCCATCAAGTTGGCCTTCGCGGATCGCGACGCTTATGTGGCGGATCCAGAGCATGCCCATGTACCTGTCGAGGCACTTCTCGATCGCGACTACGCGCGACGGCGTGCAGCGCTCGTCGGCGAACACGCCCTGGAAGCCCCCGCACCTGGCCTCTCGGGGGATACCGTCTACCTGTGCACGGCGGACGCCGACGGAAACCTCGTCTCCTTCATCCAGAGTCTGTTCACAGGTTTCGGCAGTGGGGTCGGCTGCGGCGAGACCGGGGTCGTGCTTCAAAGCCGCGGCGCGGGCTTCCGCCTCGACCCGACCCATCCGAATGTGCTCGCCCCTGGCAAGCGCCCCTTCCACACGATCATCCCGGGCATGCTGCTCCGGGGCGAAGAGCCCTGGATGGCCTTCGGGGTGATGGGTGGGCACGTGCAGCCCCAGGGCCATCTCTGCTTCGTCTCGAATGTCGTCGACCATGGGCTCAACCCTCAAGAGGCCCTCGATCGGCCTCGCTTCCGCTTCGAACACGGCCGAAGCGTGAAGATCGAGCAACCGGATCGGCCCGTCCGGGATGGGAATACGTTAGGCGAGGCACTCGCTGCGCGGGGCCACGACGTGCAGGACCCGGGCGGCTGGATGGCGGATACCTTCGGCGGCGGCCAGGCCATCCAGCGTCTTCCGGATGGGCTGTGGGCCGGTGGAAGCGACCGTCGAAAGGACGGATGCGCCAGCGGGCCCGACGCCTAGCCACCCGCTCTCAAGAGGCCTGGCGACCGGCTCGTCGGGGAGCGAGAGCCAACGTGACGAGTGCTCCGAGAGCAAGCATCCCCTGCTCGGGCGGGTAGCGCATGGCGATCTCCTCGAACGCGATCTTGGCACATCCCATGTCGCTCGACATTCCGACGCCGATTCGTTCGGGAAGAACCTGGCGGCTACCCTCCGACGGATGCCCGAACCCTCTCTCATCTTGCTGCGCCTATCCGGCGAACTCTCGACGAAGGCCAAGGCCACGCGCCGCCAATTCGTCACGCGCCTGCTGCGCAATCTGCGCGACGCCCTCGATGAGACGGGCCATGGCTACCGCGTCGAGCGTCGCTACGAAAGAATCCTCGTCGAACTCGAAGACGCCACCGATCTGCCGCGTCTGGGGCGGCTCTTCGGCCTGCAATCCCTGGCTCCTGCGGAACGCCAAGAGGTGCGCACCCTCGACGAGGTAGTCGATCACGGTGAGCGCATCTTCGGTGCTGCGGTGGAAGGACGGCGCTTTGCCGTGCGTGCACGCACTGTCGGCACGGACGCGGTGCCAGGCGTACGAGGCCACGATGTCGAGATCGCGCTAGGCGCACGCCTCTTGCCGCGCGCCGCAAGAGTCGACCTGAGCACTCCGGAGGTGACCGCTCGGATCGAACTCTACGGAAACGCCGCCTATTTCTTCCGGGAGAACCTGCCCTGCCCCGGCGGTCTCCCCCTCGGCACGGGAGATCGCGCGATCTCGTTGGTCTCCGGTGGATTCGATTCCGCCGTCGCTTCCTGGCAGATGCTTCGCCGTGGCGTGAACCTCGACTACGTCTTCTGCAACCTCGGCGGCTTCAGCCACCAGCTCGGCACCTTGCGGGTGATGCAGGTGCTGGCCCAGGGCTGGTCCTTCGGCACCCGACCCAGGCTTCACGCCATCGATTTCAGCGCCGTCACACGAGAGCTGCAGCGCGTGGCCGAGCCGCGCTACTGGCAGGTGATCCTGAAACGATTGATGCTGCGCGCCGCGGATGCGGTCGCCGAGCAGGCCGGTGCCCACGCCATCATCACCGGGGAAGCCGTCGGACAAGTCTCGTCCCAGACCCTCGTCAACCTGCGTACCATCAGCGAGGCCACGGACTATCCGATCCTGCGTCCGCTGGTCGGCAGCAACAAGGACGAGATCATCCGGCGGGCAGAGGAGATCGGAACGGCGGAACTTTCGGCGGTGGTCGGCGAGTACTGCGCGCTCGTCCCAAGACGGCCAGCCACGGCGGCGAAGCTCGACGTCATCCTGGAACAAGAGAAAGGGATGGACATCGCCGTGCTCGAACGTGCGATCGAGGATCGCGAAATCCTCGCGTTGCGCAGCCTCGACCCAGAAGCCTGCGGAATGCCGGAAATCGAGACCGACCGCGTTCCAGAGGGCGCCCGCGTGGTGGACTTGCGCACCCGTCACGAGTACGAGAGCTGGCACTTTCCCGGGGCCCTTCGGCTCGGCTTCTCCAGCGCCGTCGAAGCCTACCCCTCCTTTGCGAAGGACCAGCCCTACGTCCTGTACTGCGAGTACGGTTTGAAGAGCGCGCACCTCGCCGAGATGATGCGCTCCGCCGGCCACCGCGCCCTGCACTTCCGCGGCGGCACCCGCGCGCTGCGGCGATGGGCCGAAGAGAAGGGAATCAAGGAAGAGTCGTGAACGATTTCACTCGACGTCTGGGAATGAAGACCGTGCACGCCGCGGACGGCGAGTGCCACATCGAGATGATCGTCGACGAGTTCCATATGAGTACAGCGGAACGTGTTCACGGCGGCGTCTTCTTCACGATGCTCGATACGGCGATGGGGCGTGCCGTGATCTCCAATCTTCCCGAAGGACGGGGCTGCGCGACGATCGAAGCGAAGATCAACTACTTCCGTCCCGTACAAAACGGAAGCCTTCGCGCCGAGGCCCACTGCGTCTACGTCTCCCGCCGAACGGCTTACGCGGAAGCAAGCCTGATCGACGGAGAAGATCGCATCGTCGCAAGATCCACCGGAACCTTCATGCTCACCGACACCCTGAAGCAATCCGAACGAGAACGGGTCTAGCTGCCGCCCTCAGGCCGTTGTTCGGAGCTTTTGGGTTCGCTTCGCTTCTCGTGATGGATCGCGGGCCGGGGGGCGGCCAGCGCTCCATGGCTCACCAGACCGTCGAACGCGCGTGCACCGAGTTTGCCGAGCGCGCAGGGGGAGGGCGCGTACTCTCCGGCCTGGCTCCGCTTTTACTTCCGCGCTGACCGCCCCCCGGCCCGCGATCGGCCGTGCTGGCAACCGGAACCGCTTCGCCGGGGCTGGGCACAGGCCGGGCGGAAATAAAGCGCAGGCATAGGTCCAGCCCAGCGTGCGCGTAGGTTGCCCGCGGCGAAGCCGCAAAGGGCAACACCTGTTCAGGCCTCTACGCGGCCACCCGACCCTCGGCCGAGCCATTCCGCCCGGCCTGTGCCCAGCCCCGGCGACTCCCGTTCACACCAGAGAAGCGAAGCGAACCCAAAAAAGTCCGATGGAAAGAGGGCGGAGACCCCCCGCTATGTCTGGGTGCTCGCTTCTGCGCTGACTTCGCGGCCTGCTATGCGCAAGCGGACGCGGCAGGCGATTTCCAGGGAGGGGACCTGTTCGCCGCGGTGCCAGAGGCGGCGGGTCTGGAACTCCGCGTCGAGTTCGGCGCCTTCGAGGGCCCCGCTGGTGCTGGTGGCCTTCTCGATTTCGCGGCGCAGCTCCTGGCCGATGAAGAGTGAAGGCAGGGGATCGCCGTCGCACCACGCCTCGCCGGTTCGAAGGTCGAGGCGCAGGGAGCCTTCGCCGATCGCGAGCAGCGCTTCGTAGTCGTCGCGCAGCTTCCAGCCGAGGAAGATCCGACACAGGTCTTGCGCCAGGGTCTGGCTCGCTTCGGGGGTCACGAAAGGAGCGTAGCCGGCTTTCAGTCGAGGGCCGACGACGCGACGCGCAACCCTTCGAGAATACTCGCGCGCTGCGGGGTGGAATGGGAAGAGAATTGTTCATCAACCAACGCCTCCTGCTCCTCGGCAGAGAGCTTGCGGAAATGAAGGAGGCTGCGGCGCAACTTGTCCTTCTCTGAGGGCTCGAGCCCTTGCCACTGCTTCAGCTGACGCTGGAACTGCCGGCGCCGGGGCGGCGACATCTCCGCCATGCGTTCGTGCACTGCACGACGGCGCCGATCCTCCCCCTTGGCTTCGCTCTGGCGGATCCGGCGCTCCATGCGGTGGGTGAATTTGTTTCGCTCTTCCTCGCTCATCCTCTTCCAACGATCGAACAGGGCATCGAAGGCGGTTTCACCACCATCCGCGAAAGCCAGCATCAGCTGGACATCCTCGTCCATCGCCTCCGGCAAGCTCGTCTCCACTCCTGGTCTACAACCCCCCGCGGCTTGATTGGTTGCGCTGTGAAGTGGCCAGCTTGGCTCCGGGCTCAACCGTCCTCCCCGGGAGGATCATCGAGAAAGGCGAGGACCGCGGCATTGAAGGCCTCGGTCTGCTCGATGTTCACGCAGTGGCCTGCCGCCGGGATCACGACGTGCTTCGACCGCGGAAGCTTGGCCGTCATCACCTCGGCCGCGGCCTGATAAGCAGCGTCGAGGCTCCCGACCAGGATCAACGCGGGAATCTGGATGTCCGCGAGGCGATCCAGGGTGGAGGGCGCAGGCCCGGCCACACGGCGGCCGAAGTGCGCCACTCCGGACGGATCCTGGGCCTCGATCGCGCGGCCCGCAGCCTGGGCGGCGGGAAGGTCCGGAGACAGGCCGATCGAATTCGGAGCGGCGCGTCCGCTCGTGTAACCCTCGAAACCCACACGCTCGAGCCGGCCGGCAATCCGGTCGACCTGAGCCTCCCAGCCAGCCTGGGCCTTGGGCTTCTTGAAGCCGGGCCCGCTGGCGATCAACAGCAGCGCACGCACCCGTTCCGGATGGGCCAGCGCGAAATGCTGCGAGGCGAGGCCGCCGAACGAAAGCCCGCCGACGACCGCCGGCGGGTCGGGTGCTGCCCAGGCGAGCACCCGACCGAGGTCGTCCACCACCTGCTCCATCGAGTAGGCGTCCTCGCTCTCGGGCACCTCGCTCTTGCCGTGGCCGCGGTAATCCCACAACACGACGCGGTAACCGGCGGCCACGAAGGGCTCGACCTGGGGACGAAAATTTTCGTGGGTCTGGCAGTAGCCGGGCGAGAACACGATGGGCGTACCGACGCCTGTCGCCTCCGCGTAGAGGCGCACGCCGTCGCTCGCGATTACTTCCGCCACGTTGCCCTGCCATCCATCTAGTGAACCTCCATCAGGCCCGGCGGCACGAGCAGCGGTGCACCCACCGGAAGCACGCGAACCAGCCGGACCAGGGAGGCGAGTGTACCCGGTAGTGGCAGCTCCGGCGTGACCGCGCTCTGAATCCCACCGAAGAGTTCCATCAGCTCTTCGGCCAGGGGACGCGGGCGTGGGTATTGCACGAGCACCACGGGCGCATCGTCTTCCAGACCGACGAGCCGCTTGCCTTCGATCACCGCATCACGAAGCCCGCCTAACGAATCGACCAGACCGATCTCCAATGCCTGGGCTCCCGTCCAGACCCGACCCTGGGCGATGGCATCGACCGCATCGCGCTCCAGGCCGCGGCCCTCCGCAACTCGTTCCAGGAAGAGCTCGTAGACGCCTTCGACATCGTCTCGCAACACGGCGCGAGTCTCCTCGGAGAGCGGCTTCGAACCGAGCAACAAATCTGCGTGAGGGCCCCGAGTGATCGTCTCGACGCCCACGCCGAGTTTCTCGAGCAGGCCACCGATCACAGGGCGAAGCACGAATACGCCGATCGAACCGGTGTAGGTCGTGTGGTGGGAGACGATCTTGTCCGCCCCGGCCGCAACGTAGTAGCCACCGGAAGCCGCGACGTCGGACATCGACGCGATCACCGGTTTCCCGGTCTTGCGTACATCCTGCACGGCCTGCCAGACGATGTCCGAGGCCAGCGCCGAGCCGCCCGGGCTGTTGATCCGAAAGATGATCGCCTTGACTTCCGGATCCTCCGCAGCTTCGCGAAGAGCCTCGGCCACCGTATCCGACGCCATGACCGGCGAGCCGCCGGAGGCGTACTGGCCCTTGCCGATCAGCACCGGGCCCGAACCATGCACCAGGGCAAAGGTGGCCTCGGGCTCGAAATCAAGTGCGTCGAAACCCACCTGGGCGTAGTCGGAGGCTTTCACGATCGGCTGGTCTTCGAAGCCGTCCATCAACTCTGTCCAGTTCTGGACCTCGTCGATCAAGCCGAGCTGGATCATCGGCTGCCCGCCCGTAGGCGCCTGATTGATCGCCTCTTCGACTGCGCTGGTCTCGAGCCCGCGGCCTTCGGCGACGATCGCGAGGAAGCGCTCCTGGATCGAATCGACCAGGGCCTCCTGCATCTCGCGGGCCGGGCCCGACATCTCCTTCGCGGCGTAGCTCTCGACGGCGCTCTTGTAGCGCCCGATGCGCTCGTACTCGATCTCGACGCCCAGCTTCTCGAACAGACCGCCCAGGAAGAGGTACTCACCGGCAAGCCCGACGAAGGGGTTGCGATGGCCGGGCGCTGCCACGACGCGCTGGGCGCCGGTGGCCACCACGTAGGATCCGTTGCCGAAACCTTCGACCTCCAGGTATGCGACGGTTTTGCGGCCCGCCTCGGCGAGCCGCCTGATGGCGTCGCGGATCTCTTCCACGCGCCCCCAGCCGAGCGCCAGGCTGCGAATGCGGAAGACGACCGTATCCACCCGTTCGTCACGTTCCAGCTTGGCCAGCTCGCCGAGCAGCGAAGTCAGCGAGCCCTCCCCTCCGCCGGTAAGCCGTGCCAGGAGCGGGTTTGCGGGAGCGTCGGCGTAGCTGCCCTGGAGTTGGATCACCACGACGCTGCCGGGTTCTACCCCCATCGGGCGGGTCTCGAACCAATACACAGCCAATGCCGCCACCAGCAGGACTCCGAGAATCCAACCTCTCGCTCGACTCATGCTCTTCACCTCTCGTGGGTCGTCCCCTACAGCGGGAGACAGCGCGCGACGAAGGTAACGTTCAGCAAGCCATGCCCAAGCCCGTTTACATCGCCGGCGTCGGCCTCACCAAGGTGGATCTCACCGGTCGGGTGTTCGGCAGCATCTTCGATCTCTTCGCCCAGGCGTTCGCCCGGGCGCTGCAGGATTCGCGGGTCCGAAGCTTCGATGCGGTGCAGATCGGCATCATGGACAGCGAGGAGTTCGAGAACCGGGCCAACATCGCCGCCAAGGTGGTCGATCGGTTGGGGCTCCGAGGCGTGCCCGCCGTACGCAGCGAGACCGCATCCTCCACCGGGGCCGCGGCCTTCCACGAGGCTTGCCACAAGATCGCCGCCGGCCAATGCGAGAGCGTGCTGGTCTTGGCAGGCGAACGCATGAAGACGGTGACCACCCAGGTGGCGACCCACATCATGTCGAAGACCGTCGATCCGGAAGAGCGACGCTTCGGCTTCACCATGCCCGGGCTGATCGCGTTGGTCACCCAGGCCTGGCTCGGCAAGGCGGGCATCTCCCAGGAAGAAGCCCGCGCCATCCTGGCCCGGTTGATGGTGCGTGCTCACGCGCTGGGCGCCGAGAATCCGCTGGCTGCGTTCTACGGCAAGCCGGAGCTGCTCGAAGCCTACTTCGACGAGGCGAAGAACCTGCCCGTCGCAACACCGCTGATGCGAAAGGATTGCTCGCCGATCTGCGACGGCGCAGCCGCCATCATCCTGACCTCCCGGCCCGATGCGCTGCGCGTCTCCGGCCTGGGCTCCGCCACCGAGAGCTCCTCGGTGCTCGACCGCGACGCGCTCGATCACCTGGACGCAACGAGACAGGCGGCACGCGTCGCCTACTACCGCGCAGGCATCCGCGATCCTCGGCGCCTCGCGGGCCTGATCGTCGAAGCCCACGACGCGTTCAACAGCCTGCTGCCGATCGATCTGGTGGATCTCGGTTTGCTGCGCGACGACGAAGTCATCGAAGCCCTCGTCGGTGACACGAAAGCAGCCCCGGGAGATCCGCTCGCGAACCCGGTGACCGGGATCGGCGGGCGAGTTCCGACCAATCTATCCGGCGGCCTCAAGGCGCGAGGCCACCCGGTCGGTGGCACGGGTCTGTTCCAGATCGCAGAATGCGCACTCCAATTGCAGGGCCGATTTCCGAACCCGCGTGCCCAGGTGCACGATGCAACGATCGGCATTGCGCATTCGATCGGCGGCCCGGGAAACAACGTGTTCGTGACCATCCTCGAGAGCAGCGACTCGCTGCGCCTTCCGGAGGCGGTGCCGGAACCGCGGCTTCATTTCGAAGCCTGCGCACCCCGGCCGACGCCCTACCCGGCGCAGCTCGATGGTGCCCGCGCCGTGGTGGAAGCAGCGACGACCATTTACGTCACCGCGGGGCCTCAGGAAGGCCCGGTCCACGTTGCGGTCGTCAATCTCGATGGCACGCGGGTCTTCGCTCGGCTCGATCACCCGGCGGGAGAAGAGCTACCCGAGGGCGCGCTCGCCGGGCAGAGGGTGCGTCTGCTCGTCAAGGATGACGGGGATCAGTATTTCCAGCTGGATCGGGACCGGGGCGGAATCGGCCAGCTGTTCACGCGGATTCGCGCTGCGCTGAGTTGAACTCGAGGCGCGGTACCTAACAGCAGGCGCCGTCCGCCACAGTGGATGCATACCGTTCATGCGCTCCCGTCGCCGCACAGGCGAACCCGCCAAAATGAACGCGACGATCCCCCTGCACCTCGAAGAACCTTGCGAACCGCGTCTGCTCGAGCATGGCCGCCGTATTCCCGCACACCCGTTCCGGGCACCCAGCCTCGAACAGATGATGATCGTCCAGCCGAAACAGCTGCTCTGCGCCGGGCAGGCCGCCCCGATAGGTCGCGATCTGGCCGTAGTCCTCGCACCGATCTTCGAGGCCTTCGAGCTTGAGCAAGCGGTAGGTGACCGAGAAGAATCGCGCGGGAGCGACCTTCGCTTCGATCTCGGGGCTGTGGATGTCGATGGGTGCACGGCTCACCTCGCGCGGGTCCTCGAAGCCGCTGCGGCGGGCGAGAGAGATGAAGTCGGCGTCGTACATGGCGCCGCCGAGACATTCCGAATGCAGGACCGGATCGAACGCGATCGCTTCCGGGAGGCGCCGATCGACGACGACATCGCTGAAGTAGAACTCACCGCCAGGCCGCAGCACGCGCACGATCTCAGCGAGCACCTGATCCTTGCGCGGGCTCAGGTTGACGACGCAATTCGAGATGACGAGATCGACGCTCTCGTCATCGAGCCCCGCACCTGCCAGATCCTCGATATAGCCCTGACGCAAATCGACGTTCGGCTTCGCGTAGCCGAAGCTCTCCATGTGCCCGTCCAGGGTTTCACGCGCAACGGCCAGCTGGGCCTCGGTCATGTCGAGACCGATCACATGCCCCTTGGGCCCGACGAGTTGGGAGAGCAGGTACACGTCGCGCCCGGTTCCGCAGCCCAGGTCGAGAGTGACCTGGCCTTCCAGCGCTTCGGGAATGGGGAAGCCGCAGCCGTAGAAACGGTCGAGAACACGGGGGTCGATCTTGGCAAGCAGGGCCTGGAGGTAGCGCGGCGGGGCACCGGTCGCGCAGCACGCGTTCGTCGCCAGGTCTGCGCTCTTCTGGAGGACCTTTCCGTAGTACTCGCGAACCCAGCTCCGGGGATCTCCATCGACGTTCACTGCAGCCTCCTTCCTGTGCTCGAAGAGCCTCGCTTCGTATGGAGATGCCGCTGAGCGCAGATGGTTTCAGGCGGATGTGAGCTCGAGCGTCGCGATCTCTCGCGACGCCGCGATTCGGATCGCTGGGCCGGCCACCCCCGCGCCGCGGTTCACGTAGAGGCTGGTCTCGCCCACCCGGAACAGGCCCCGGGGATAGCGGGAGATCAGGCGAGCCAGGTTCACCCGGGCAGCCATGCCGGGCAACGCGATCTGGCCACCGTGGGTATGGCCCGCGAGAACCGCCGCGAAGCCGAGCCGCGCGGCCTGGGTGACGGCATCCGGACGATGAGACAGCAGGATCGTGGGTCCATCCTCGGGCAAGCGCATTCCGAGCTCTTCGAGTTCGTCCAGGATCAGCTCCGGATCGGTCCACAAGCGTCCCGGGTCGTCGATGCCCGCCAGGTAGAGCGGCGCTTCCGTCGGCAGGCGTACGCTCTCCTTGCGAAGCAGCCGAATGGCGGGTGCGTGGGCCGCCAAGCCCTCGGCGACCAAGGTGGCACCGGTATACATATCGTGGTTGCCCAGCACTGCGAACACTCCGAGACGCGCCCGCAATTGCGAGAGCTCTCGCGCTCCTGCCTCGACGAAGGCCGGATCGAAATCGAAGAGGTCGCCGGTCAGCACGAGCAGGTCGGGCTGCATGGCGTTGACGTCCTCGACGAGCCGCTCCAGACGCTCGCCTTCCATCTTGTTTCCAATATGGAGATCCGAGAGCTGGACGATGCGAAGGCCCGAGAGAGATGGATCGAGGCCTGCCAGTGGCAAGCGGGTGTTGGTTCGATCGTAGCGCGACTGGCCCAGGGTGGTGCCCCAGAGGATCACGCCTGCGGCCACCAGAAGCGCACTGTTGCCGCCGAGCTGGAGCCATTCCCATTGGGTTTGCGGTGCAATGCCGACGGCCCCGAGCAGCAGCCGCGTCGGCAGCGCGAACGCCCATAGCGCCACCACCGCCATGCCGAGCAAGAGCGTCGCCACCCCGACGGTCATGTAGCTCCGTGCAACCGCGCCGATCGCGCCTTCCCGGCGCCGGGCGCGACGCAGAGGTGCATACGAGGCGACGTTGGCCGCGACCAGGAGTACCAGGATTCCCAACGCGATCGGCCACGGGGGCACCGGGTGGCCGAGAACCACGACCCACAGCCAGTGGAGGATCAGGGCCTGCATCCCACCGAGCAGGAACGCCAGGGTTCGGAAGACCTCGGCCATGAAGAAGGTGCGCAGAAAACTCATAGGCTTCTCGAAGGACCCGGCCGAAGCGTCCCGCCATGGGACACGCTCACAGCCCACCTGCAACATCGAGGATGGCTCCGGTCGTGTAGGACGCGGCCGAAGACATCAGCCAGAGGATCGCCTCTGCCACCTCTCCCGGCTCACCGCCCCGTTGCATCGGCACGAGCGGCGCCATGCGCTCGACCCGAGCCGGCTCACCGCCCGCCGTGTGGATCTCGGTCTTCACGAGGCCCGGACGTACCGCGACGACACGTATCCCCTCGGCCGCCACCTCTTTCGCGAGGCCGATCGTCATCGAATCGATCGCGCCCTTCGACGCCGCGTAGTCGACCCACTCGCCCGGGGAGCCCCGGCGCGACGCACCGGAAGAAACATTCACGATCACGCCGCCAGCGCTGCCATGCTGGGTCGACATTCGCCGCACGGCTTCTCGCGCGCAAAGAAAGGCCCCCATCACGTTGACGGCGAACATGCGTTCGAGTCGCTCCGCGCTCATGGCCTCGAGCCGTGCCTGCGCCATCACGACGCCTGCATTGTTGACGAGCGCCGTCGGCGGCCCGAGTTCCTCCGCCACGCGCTCGAACATGCCAACGACATCGGCCTCCTTCGACACATCCCCGCGCAGGGCGATCGCGCGGCCTCCGGCCGTTTCGATTTCTCCGACGACGTTCCGTGCGGCCTCCTCGGCCTGGACATAGTTCACCCCCACAGCGTACCCATGCGCTGCGGCCAACCGCGCCGTGGCTGCTCCGATGCCGCGGCTCCCTCCCGTGATCAACACCACCCTGCTCAAAACGCCTACCTCGATTGCTCCACGTCGAGTGCCGAGCCCGATAGACTTGCAGACCTCCGCTCGCTTCGGCCACTCTATCCGGATGAGCGATGCCGTGGCCCACTACAAGGAAGCCTTCGACCACTACCTGAATGACCGCCTCGAGCCGGCGATCGAAGCCTACCGCCGCTGCGTAGAGGCCGATCCCGATCATGCCCGGGCTTGGAACGGGCTCGCCATGAGCCTCGAAAAGCTCGGCCAGCTCGATGCGGCCATCGAAGCGGGCAAGAGGCTCGTCGAACTCGAGCCGGACGAGCCCCTCAGCCACACCAGCCTCTCCATCTTCTATCAGCAGAAGGGAATGATCCCCGAGGCGGAAGAGGAGAAGGCGATTGCGATGCGCCTTCAGATGGCAGCACAGAACCAGAAGTAGGGAGACCTTCCCATGAGCACCAAATCTCTCGACCAGAGCGGGGATCTCTACGACTACATCGTCAGCCACGGAAGTGAGCCGCCGGACGAGGTGCTCCGTGAGCTTCAGAAAGAAACGGAAAAAGTAGGGCTGCTGGCGAGGATGCAGATCGACGCCGAGCAGGGTGCGCTGCTCACATGGCTCACGCGGGCATTCGGTGTGCGCCGGGCGATCGAGATCGGGACCTTCACTGGCTATTCGTCCCTCTGCATCGCACGTGGCTTGCCCGAGGATGGTGCGCTCCTCTGCCTCGATGTGAGCGAGGAATGGACGAGTATCGCTCAGCGCTACTGGGAGAGGGCGGGGCTCAGCGAGCGGATCGAGCTTCGCCTTGCGCCGGCGAGCGAAACCCTCGAAGCGCTTCCCATGGAAGAGAGCTTCGATCTCGCCTTCATCGACGCAGACAAGACAGGCTACGCCAGCTATCTGGAGCTTCTCCTTCCGCGGATGCGGACGAGAGGCGTGATCCTGGTCGACAACGTCCTCTGGAACGGAGCGGTCATCGACCCGGCGAAAGTGGATCCGGATACCGAAGCCATTCGGGCATTCAACGACCAGGTGGCAGAAGATCCCAGGCTGGATGCGATGATGCTAGGCCGCTTCGACGGCCTTACACTGATTCGAAAGCGATGAACGGCGGCACGCTGAGGATCCCCGCCACGAGCTCGGCCTGACGGTGGGTCCCGGTCTTGGCGAACGCCCCCTTCAGGTGCCCACGGACGGTGTTCAGGCAGACATCCAGGCCCGAGGCGATTTCCTTCAGGCTGCGGCCTGAAGCCAGCTCCCGTGCCACGGCCGCTTCCGTCGGAGTGAGTCCGTGCAATCGAATGAGCTGCCGGGCGGTCGGCACGCGGGGCGTGGAGGGATCGTGCACGAAGACGACTGCGCCCATCAAGCCATGTCCCCCGGAGCCAAGCAGGGGCGCGACGGCGACGGTGTAGGGAGCGAGTCCAGAGGGCCTCGAAATCTTCAGGAACTCGGTACCCGCTTCGCCGTCAGCCTCGACGATTCGCGCGATCGCCGCCAGCAGCATCTCGTTCTCCCGGTGCGTCCGGGCCTCGATTCGGGCGTTGCTGCAAACCAGACCATCGAGCTCCGAAAACAGCCGGACCGCGGCGGCATTCGCTTCGAGAACGCGGCCCGTTCCGTCCACGGCGAGCAAGGCGTTCGGCAGCAAGTCGAGCAGCGCCGCACCGAAGGGGGACCCGCCTCGGTTCCCTTCTCGTAGCGTCCGAGCCCGCCGACTCCGAGCCCGTTGCCTCGCCTCCTTGTGGGCATGGATCGCCCGAGTTCCGCTTTCGCCCCCGGAATCTGTCTGCAGGTCGCCGGTCACATGAAATGCCATCCCCCACTCTTACCCGGCGGACAGACCAACCCCTGTGAAGTGCTTCACATAGGGGAGGGGTTTCTCTTCCACCTCAATGAAATGGGGTCATTTCAACTCGTTCAATGGAGTCCACCGGGCTGCACACTCGGCCACCCAACGCCCATGCGCCCGGGCGGAGGCCAGCTGCGTCTCGGTGGGCCCAGGCGCTCCGGTGCCGGGATTCGTCTCGGCCAGGGGGCCCCAATGGCAGCCTGCGGTTGCGAAGTGGTCGAGCTCGGCCAGGGTGGCCAGGAGTGAAATCAGGGTGAGCTCGCCGCCGCCTCGGCCTCCCGCCCCTCCACTGGCAAAGACCGCTCCCAGCTTTCCCGTCAGCTGCCCCTGCATCCAGAGCGGCGCGGTTCGCTCGAGAAACCCGCGCATCGAGGACTCCATGCCCGCCATGTGCACGCCACTGCCGAGCACGATCGCATCGGCGGCAAGTAGCTGCTCGTTCTGGGCCTCGGCGGCACTCGTCACGGTCACCGTCT